>JAZQNF010000028.1:0-52176 GCA_045627225.1 Bianqueaceae bacterium | reverse complement strand
ATCCCCAGCATGTGCGTCATCAGCCTGAGAAGATGGAAATGCTGAAGAACAAGTACGCTGAGAATCCCAACATCGAGATTCAGACCGACTTCTCCTCCAACAGCACCGTTTATCAGGCAGACATGATGATCACCGACTGGTCCGGCATCGCCTACGAATACGCGTTCGCCACCGAGCGGCCCGTGCTGTTCGTGCACACGCCCATGAAGGTTGTGAACGAGGCCGACGCGAACGTGCAAAATGCGGAGCGCCCCGACCTGGTGCTCCGGAACGTGGTGGGCCGCGACCTGCAGCCCGAGACCATCAGCGACACCGTGCTGCCCACCGTCGGCTTCAAAAGGGCCAACGCCCACGCAACGGCCCGCCGCCGCGGCTATTTCGAGGATATCGCGGCCGAGACCGCGCGTCATCTTTACAACAAGGGCTGCATCGTCTGGTACACGCTCTTCAACGAGGGCTGGGGCCAGTATGATTCCGACCGTCTCTTCGAGGAATTCAAGAAGCTGGACGGCACACGCATCATCGACACGGCCTCCGGCTGGTTCAAGGCCAAAAAGACCGATGTCAACAGTGTCCACGCTTACTTCAAGGATCCCGTCGTCAAGCCCGAAAAGGGCCTTCTGACCGCCCTCACCGAGTTCGGCGGCTATGCCTTCCGCGTCGACGGACACGTCTTCAACAAAAAGAACACCTACGGCTACAAGAGCTTTGCCTCGCAGGAGGAATACCGCGCAGCCGTCCGCTCCCTCTACGAAAAGAGCATCCTTCCGCAGATCGGAAGCGGCCTGACCGCCAGCATTTACACGCAGCTGAGCGATGTCGAGGATGAGATCAACGGCCTCCTGACCTACGACCGTCAGGTCCTCAAGGTCGATCCCGCCGAAATGAAGGATATCGCCGAGAAATGCTTCGCCATCCGCTGCCTGCGCGATCAGGATACCCCCATCGCACGCGAGACCGTGACTCAGCCCGGCGGCATCCTCCTCCTGGGCGACTCCATCACGGACTTCTATCCGACCGATAAGATGCTCTGGAACCTGCGCGTCTACAACCGCGGCTTCTCCGGCAACCGCAGCGACCAGCTCGTCGATGCGCTGCCCCGCACGCTCGGCCTGCTGCACCCGGACAAGATCTTCATTCTGATCGGCGCCAACGATATCGGCCACGGCTTCACGAACGCGGATGTCGTCAGAAACCTCCGCAAGGTCAAGGCCTTCATCGACAAGCGCTGCCCCGATGTCCCCGTCCACCTCATCTCCGTCCTGCCGACCAACCCCGTCGACCGCGCCGACCAGCCCATGCACTTCGAGTTCACCTCGGTCCGTCCGAACGAAAAGATCCTCTCCCTGAACGCAGAGCTTGAGCCTCTGGCCGCCGAGCTTGGCTGGACCTACCTGAATTTCAACCCCGAAATGCAGGATGAACGCGGCTATCTGAAGGAAGAATACACCCGGGAAGGCCTGCATCTGTGCGAGGCCGGCTATGTCAAATACACCGAGCTGCTCCGCCCCTATCTTGATTAAAAAAGGAGAAAACCATGGAAACCAAAAACCTCTGGGAAGTTTACAGCGCCGACGATAAGGCCGCGATGACGGCCTTCGCCGAGATCTACAAGAAACAGCTGACCAACTGCAAGACCGAGCGCGAGTGCGTCACCGAAATCATCGCCGAGGCCAGGGAAAAGGGCTACACCGACCTCTTCGAGGCCGTCGCCGCCGGGAAAAAGCTCGCCGCCGGCGATAAGCTCTACGCGGTCAACAAGAATAAAATGCTCGTCCTCTTCCAGATCGGCTCCGCCGGCTTCACGAAGGGCATGAGCATCCTGGGCGCCCACATCGACTCGCCCCGTCTCGATTTAAAGCCCAACCCCCTTTATGAAAACGACGGCTTCGCGATGCTCAAGACCCATTACTACGGCGGCATCAAGAAGTACCAGTGGGTCACCCTGCCCCTGGCCCTGCACGGCATCATCTGCAAAAAGGACGGCACGACCGTGACGCTCCGCCTGGGCGAGGATCCCTCTGACCCCGTCTTCGGCATCACCGACGTCCTGCCCCACCTGGCCAAGGATCAGATGGGCAAGAGCCTGGCCGATGCCTTTACCGGCGAGGATCTCAACATCTCCTTCGGCAGCGAGCCCTATAAAGCCGAGGGCGACGAAAAAGCCAAGGAGGGCGTCAAGGCCAACATCCTGAAGCTGCTCGAGGCCGCCTACGGCATCACCGAGGAGGACTTCAACTCTGCCGAGCTCGAAATCGTCCCCGCCGGCCCCGCCCGCGATTACGGCCTGGACCGCAGCATGATCCTCTCCTACGGCCACGACGACCGCATCTGCGCCTTCACCTCTCTGGCCGCGCAGCTTGACATGGCCGATCAGATCACCGAGCGAACGCTCGTCACCCTGCTCGTCGATAAAGAAGAGAACGGCAGCGTCGGCGCCACGGGCATGACCTCCAATTTCTTCGAAAACTGCGTCGCCGAGGCGATGGCTCTTTGCGGCCAGTACTCCGAGCTTGCGCTTCGCCGCGTGCTCGCTTCCTCCAAGATGCTCTCCTCCGATGTCAGCGCCGGGTTCGATCCGAACTTCGCCGGCATCCACGAAAAGAACAACGCGCCCCTCTTCCATCACGGCCCCGTGCTCCACAAGTATACCGGCAGCCGCGGCAAGAGCGGCTCGAACGATGCGACCTCCGAGTACATCGCCGAGCTCCGCGCCCTCTTTGAAAAGGCCGGCATCTGCTTCCAGATGGGCGAGCTCGGCAAGGTCGACCAGGGCGGCGGCGGCACCATCGCCTATGTGCTGGCCAAGTACGGCATGGACGTCATCGATCTGGGCGTTCCGATGCACAGCATGCACGCTCCCTGGGAGGCAGCGGCCAAGACCGACCTGTACGAGACCTACCGCGCGTACAAGGCCTTCCTGATCAACATCTGAAGCTCTGAAAAATTAACATAGAAAGGTTTCTTTGTCATGTCTGAAAACAAGCGTCTTTCTGTCCTTCTTGTCGGCATCGGCGGCTACGGTGCCAACTTCGTCGATGAATTCCTGCACCGTGCGGACGATATCCCCGCGGATGTGGTCGGCTGCATCGCCCCCCACCCCCAGAAAGCCTTCTTTTACCAGGAGCTCGTGGACCGGAACATTCCGATCTATCTGACCATCGAGGAGTTCTGGGAGGCACGCAAGGACTTCACGCCCGCCGTCGATCTGGCCATCCTCTCCACGCCCATCAATCTGCATAAGTCCGGCATCATCGACTGCGTCCGTCACGGCGCGCAGGTCCTCTGCGAAAAGCCCGTCGCGGCCACCATCGATGACGTCAAAGAGATCATCGCCGCGCGCGATGAGGTCGGCGGCACGGTCTCCATCGGCTACCAGTGGTCCCACAGCTACGCCATCCTGGACCTCAAGCGCGACATCCTCGCCGGCGAGCTCGGCGCCCCCCTGCGCATGAAGACGCTCGTCCTCTGGCCCCGCGATTTCGCCTACTACGGCCGCGGCTCCGGTTGGGCCGGCAAGATCGCCAAGAACGGCGAGTGGACCCTCGACAGTGTCACCTCCAACGCCACCGCGCACTATCTGCACAACATCTTCTTCGTCGCCGGCGAAAGCCTTGACCAAAGCGCCGACGTCGCCGACATCAAATTCGAGACCTATCGCGCCAACGATATCGAGACCTACGACACCTGCATCCTGCGCGGCCATCTGCAGCGCGGCACCGAGATCCTCTATGTCGTCTCCCACGCCATCGGCGCGGAGGAGAACTTCGGACCCGTCTTCGAATATGAGTTCGAAAAGGGCACCGTTGTCTTCGCCCGCGATTCCAAAGACGAGAACGTCGAGCACATGACCGCCTTCTTCAAGGACGGCCGCGTCAAGGAATACGGCATCCCCAGCGGCGGCATCGGCCGCAAGCTGCGCGTCGCCGTCGACATCGCCCTGGGCAAGGGCCAGGTCGTCTGCGGTCCGGAGGCTGCCTCCATCCACACCAAGTGCGTCGACGCGATCACCGAGAACATCCCCGTCACGCCCGTCTTCCCCGAGGAGATCACGGTCCGCACGGATACCCGCGTCTCCGTCACCGGCCTCGCGGATGTGCTGCATAATTGCTACGAGAACTGGACCCTGCCCTCCGAGATGGGGATCGACTGGGCCCAGCCCGCAAAGGAAGCGGATCTGACGAACTACGATCATTTTGACGGCAAAAAGGTCATTCCCGAATAAAAAACAGGGACGGGACAAGGTTCCACGTAGAACAAGCCCCGCCTGCGAAAGGACTCAATCATGATCAATATCGCCTTTATCGGCACCTCCGGCCATGGCGGAAACTTTGTCATCAATGGCTGCGAGGGCCGCAAGGACATCAATTTTGTCGCGGTCGCGCCCGGAAGCATCGGCGAAAACGTGCAGGGCATCCTGCCCTCTCTCCGCCACTTCGGCAGCGATCCGAAGGTCTACGACGACTACCGCGAGATGCTCGCGAAAGAGTCCGTCGACATCTGCGTCGTCGACCCCTTCTACGGCGACCACGCGAAGTGCGCCATCGCCGCCTTTGAGGCAGGCTGCCACGTCTTCTGCGAAAAACCCGTCGCCACCAACTGGACCGATTTCGTCGCTCTGAAGGAAGCCTGGAAGGCCTCCGGCAAGGAATTCTGCGCGATGCTCAACTTCCGCTACACCGGCAGCTTCTACAAGGCCTGGCAGCTTGTGCAGGAGGGCGCCATCGGTGAGGTCCGCCTCGTCAACGGCCAGAAATCCTACAAATTCGGCACCCGGCCGGAGTTCGCGAAAAAGCGCGAAAGCTACGGCGGCACCATCCCCTGGGTCGGCATCCACGCGATCGACTGGGTCCAGTGGATGAGCGGCAGGAAATTTGTGAGCGCCTCCGCCGCCCAGACCCGCCTTTGCAACAACGGGAACGGCGAGCTTGAGACTGACGCGCTGGTCCTGTACCAGCTGGAGGACGAGGTCCTCGCCTCTGTCACCATCGACTATCTGAACCCCGCCACCGCGCCCAAATGGGGCGATGACCGCGTCCGCGTGGTCGGCACCAAGGGTGTGCTCGATGTCCGCAGCGATTCCCTCACCCTCATCAACGGTGACGCGCAGGGCATTCAGTACCCCGAATTCGGTCCGGACCTTTGGATGTTCCCGGATTTCCTGGGCCAGTGCCTGGGCATGGGTGAAAAGTGCCGCGTCAGCGCCGAGGATTCCTTCTCCGCGACCGAAGCCGCTCTCCGCGCGCAGGAAGCCGCTGACAAGGGACAGATCATTCGTTTTAACTGAAATCAAGGCGTTCTTCAGCTGTAAGAACGCCTTTTTTGAAAGCAGCACCGCCGCGAGGCTGCGACGCCTTTTATTCAAGCCTTTCGGCAGCGCCGCGAGAGGGAAAAAGGCCCTTAACACGAAGATTCCGCATGAAAATACCGCAAAAAGAACTCTCCTACGAGGAGGTCATGGCGCTCCCGCGCCCGGCCCACAAAAAAGTCCGCCGCTCCTCCCTCTTCTTCCGCACGCTCATCCGCCTGATCGCCATCGGCGACCTGCGCGCCACCTCCTTCCGCTTCACCAAAACGCGGATGGAGGAGGCCGGCCGCGGCCCCTGGCTCATCCTGATGAACCACTCCAGCTTCATTGACCTGGAGATCGTATCCCGGCTGATGTATCCGAAGCCCTACCACATCGTCACGACCTCCGACGGCTTTGTCGGCAAGGAGGGTCTGATGCGCGCCATCGGCTGCATCCCGACCAACAAATTCGTCACCGATCTAACGCTCATCTCCGATATCGAGCGCGCCCTGTCGCTCGGCTCCAGCGTCCTTATGTACCCCGAGGCCAGCTACAGCTTCGATGGCTGCCAGACGCCCCTGCCCCGCCGCATGAGCGTTCTCCTGAAGCGCCTCGGCGTGCCCGTCATCATGATCAAGACCGAAGGCGCCTTCGCCCGCGATCCGCTCTACAACTGTCTTCAGAAGCGTAAGGTCTCCGTCAGTGCCGACATGAGGCTCCTGTTCAGCCGGGAGGAGCTCCGCGAGCTGCCTGCCGCCGAGCTCGACGCCCGCCTCGACGAGGCCTTTTCCTTCGATAACTGGACCTGGCAGGAGGAAAACGGGGTCGAAATCACGGAGCCCTTCCGCGCCGACGGCCTCAACCGTATCCTCTACAAATGCGCCGACTGCGGCTGCGAGGGCCGGACGGTCGGTGCCGGCACCGGCTTTACCTGCGAGGCCTGCGGCAAGCATTACACGCTCGACACCCTCGGCCGCCTCGCCGCCGATGACGGCCTGACGCGGTTCCCGCACATCCCCGACTGGTACGCCTGGGAGCGCGCCTCCGTCCGACGCGAACTCGAGGAAGGCCGCTACTGCACCCGGACGCCTGTACGCGTCGCGATGATGGTCGACTTCAAGAGCATCTACTTTGTCGGCCACGGTACCCTCGTCCACGACGAAAACGGCTTCGTGCTCGATGCCTGCGAGGGCCGGCTGCACTACACGCAGGGCCCGCTGCACGCCTACAGCGTCTATTCCGATTACTTCTGGTACGAAATCGGCGATGTCATCTGCATCGGCACCAACGACTGCCTCTACTACTGCTTCCCCGAGCAGAAGGATCTGGTCGCCAAGCTTCGTCTGGCCGCCGAGGAGCTTTTCAAAATCAAAAAAGCGAATAGGCTTCGCGGATAAAGCGTCCCGCGGCGAGCCGCAGGCGGCACAGCGCTCCGCAGCGGCACCGATGATTCTTCGCATCACGCTTCCGAAACAAAATCCAAGCTTGAAATCAGCCCGCCTCCGTTGTATAATAAAGGATGCACGCACCCGTAGCTCAGTGGATAGAGCACCGGCCTCCGGAGCCGGGTGCGGTGGTTCGATTCCACTCGGGTGTATACAAAAACGCTCATCCTCCGACCGAAACACGGTCCCGGGATGAGTGTTTTTCTTTTAAAAGATGCTCTCGCTGCCAGCGATCGCAGCGTACATGAGCTTACGGCCGCGCGCCGCCAGCGTCCCAAAAATCGGCAGTGTTCTTGAAGGATCGTGACGCCTGTGATAAAATGAGACTATCTGTCACCATACGAAGGAGCCGTTTTTCATGCCGGATCTTAGCTTTTTGAACGAATTCACTGCCGGGCTTGCTTTCCCTCAGGAGGCACGCGAGGCGCTCTCGCTGGCCGCCTGGCGCATCCGCCGCGAGGAGGACCTTCGTTTCCGCCGCATCCTCCTTCCGATGCAGCCGCAGCACGATTCCCGCGCCTATCGCGAAGCCTTTTCCTCCGCTCTCGGGGAGCTGAACACTCTCGCCGAGGACCTCGCCCTCCCCGCCTGCACGGTCAACATGGTCGCCCTCATCGACCTCTTCCGCCCCCTCCGCGGGCTCTACCGAAAAGAAGGCCTTTCCGACGGGCTTTATCGCAGCCTCGCCTGTGACCTTCGCTATAAGCTGCTCGAGTGCCGCGAGGTCTACGGCCTCTGGGGCACCTTCGTTCCCGCCTGGTTCAGCAATCACCTCGCGCTCGATCTGTTCAGCCTCGGCCGCTTCCAATATCAGCCCGAGCGGCTTCACCGCGATCTCCTCTTCCCGGACGGACGTTTCGTTCCGGCCGGCAGCTTCATGATGCGCATCCACATCCCCTCCGACGGCCAGCCTCTCTCCGACGAGCTTCGCCTGGATTCCTACCGCCGCGCCGTCCGCTTTTTTGCCGGCGATATCGGCAGTGGCCCCGC
This sequence comes from Bianqueaceae bacterium, assembly GCA_045627225.1. Lineage (GTDB taxonomy): Bacteria > Bacillota > Clostridia > Lachnospirales > Bianqueaceae > JAZQNF01. Next base: position 44,451 of record JAZQNF010000028.1, on the reverse strand, counting down.
CCTCTTCACCTGCGAGTCCTGGCTGCTCAACCCCGCTCATCGCGAAATGCTGCCCGATACCATGAACATCCGACGCTTCATGGACGATTTCACGCTGCTCACGGGCTTTGAAGAAGAAAGCTTCCACGATGCCTGGCGCGTCTTCGGCAGCGCCAGCCTCCTTCCCCTTTCCGAATGGCCCGAGGACACGACGCTTCGACGCGCCTACGTCAAACGCCTCAGAGAAGGCGGAAGAAGCGGACGCGGCGAGGGCTTCTTCCTCTTTGAATAAAAAAAGCTCGTTTCCCGAAGACCCTTCCGGTCAACAGGAAACGAGCTTATTCTTTTATTTGACCTTCATCAGCAGATCGCTCACGCGGATCAGATCATCCTCCGAATAATACTCGATCTCGATCTTGCCCTTGCGTTTGCCGGGGACGATGTTGACGCGAGTGCCCAGCGCGCCGGACAGCTCCTCCGCAAAACGCTCCACCACCGGCGACACCGCTGCTTCCTTTTTCGGCTCTTTTCCGGCAGGCTTTTTCTTTAAAAGTGCCTCCAGCGCGCGGACGCTTAAGCCCTCGTCCACGGCCTTCTGAGCAAGCGCCAACTGTCTCGCGGGATCGCTTACACCCAGCAGCACCTTCGCGTGCCCGAAGGAAAGCTCATCGCGCGCGACCATCGCCGCGACCTCCTCACTGAGGTTCAGAAGGCGAAGCGAATTCGTGATCTGCGAGCGGCTCTTCCCGATATGCTCGGCCATCTGCTCATGCGTCATGCCGTATTCCGTCTGAAGACGCTGATACGCCTGCGCCTCCTCCATCGGATTCAGGTCCTCACGCTGGATATTTTCGATCAGCGAGATCTCAAAGATCTCAGCCGGCGCGTAATCCTTGACGATAGCCGGAATCTCCTTGAGGCCGGCCAGCTTTGACGCCCGCCAGCGGCGTTCTCCGGCGATGATGCGATAGTATACTCCGTCCTGCCCCGTCACCTTCTGCACCAGAAGCGGCTGCAGCACGCCGAACTGACGGATGGAATCCGCCAGCTCCCTGAGCTTTTCTTCATCGAAATCCTTGCGGGGCTGCCCGCGATCAGGCTCGACCTGATAAATATCCAGCATGGTGACGGTTTTCTCCGCTGCCTCGCGAAAATCCTCCGTCAAAAGCCTGCTGCCCTCGGGGATCAGAGAGTTGACCCCGCGTCCCAGTCCGGTTTTTCTTGCTCCTGCCATATTATCTTCCTCCGTTTGCCGCTAACACCTCGGCTGCCAGAGAGCGGTAAGCCTCGGCGCCCTTGGATCTGTCATCGTAATAAATAATCGGAAGGCCGAAGCTCGGGGCCTCGCCCAGACGCACATTGCGCGGAATGACCGTCCGATAGGTCTTGCTCGGCATATAGCGCTTGACCTCCTCCACGACCTGCTGACTCAGATTGGTGCGATTATCGTACATCGTAAACAGCACGCCCTCGATCTCGATGCGCGGATTGAGGCGCTGCTTGACCAGATTGATCGTGTTGATCAGCTGGCTCAGGCCCTCCAACGCATAAAACTCGCACTGGATCGGCACGAGAACGCTATCCGCCGCGCGGAAGGCGTTGATCGTCAGCATGTTGAGGGACGGCGGGCAGTCGACCAGAATAAAATCGTACTCGTCTCTGAGCTGGCGGATCTTCGTGTGCAGCAGGCTCTCGCGATTATCGATGCCGATCAGCTCGACCTCCGCGCCGGCCAGATCGATGCTCGCCGGAATCAGATCGAGCGAGAAATCGCTGAGCTTCAGCAGGCAGTCCCTGATCTCCGCCTCATCCAGGAGCAGCTCGTAGCTGGAGGACTGAAGCGCCTCCTTATCGACTCCGAAGCCGCTCGTAGTGTTGCCCTGCGGGTCCATGTCGACGACGAGCACACGTTCTCCCCGCTCAGCCAGACAGGCCGCCAGATTGATCGTGGTCGTCGTCTTGCCGACGCCGCCCTTCTGGTTGGCAATTGTCATGATCTTTCCCATAAAAAGCTCCTCCGGCGATTACATTCTTTCGGGTGCCCGGACACCGATCAGGTACAGCGCCTTTTTCAGCGTTTGCGCCATGATGGAGGTCAGGACCAGACGGGACTCCTTCATGGATCCCTCTGCTGTCAGAATCGGATCCTCGTGGTAGAATTTATTGTATGCCGTTGCAAGCGCAACACAATAACGCGTAATGATATAGGGCTCCAGCTTCTGATAGGCCTCGCGGATCTTCGCCGGGAAATCCTCAAGCAGACGCAGAACCTCCTGCGCGTACTCGTCCGTCAGGTCGGCCGGATCGGCGTCCGAAAGGCTTCCCTTCCACTCTGCCTTGCGCAGAACACTGGAGGCACGGGCAAAGGTATACTGAACGTAGGGGCCGGTCTCGCCGTCAAAGTTCAGGACACTGTCCCAACTGAAGGTGACATCCTTGATGCGATTGTTGAACAGATCGTGAAAGACCACCGCACCCACGCCGACTTCCTCGGCGACGCGATCCATATCCTCCAGATCGGGGTTCTTCTCCATCATGATGGCCTTGGTCTTCTCCGTGGCCTCCCTCAGGAGATCCTCCAGGAAGATCACGTTGCCGCTTCGGGTCGACAGCTTGCCGCTTTCCAGACTCACCAGACCGTAAGGCATATGAACGAGGTCCTTCGCCCACTCATAGCCCATTTTTTCAATGACCTTGAACCACTGCGCAAAATGAAGCTGCTGCTCCAGTCCGGTGATGTAGATGCAGCGGTCAAAATCATAGGTCTCCTTGCGATAGAAGGCCGCGGTGATGTCACGGGTCGCGTAAAGCGTGCTTCCGTCGGATTTCAGGATCAGGCAGGGCGGCATGTTCGCGTCAGACAAATCCACGATCTGTGCCCCCTCGCTCTCGATCAGAAGCCCCTTATCCTTCATTTCCTGCACGATGGGACCTGTCTTGTCCCAATAGAAGCTCTCCCCTAGATAAGAGTCAAATTCGACGTCCAGCATCTTGTAGACGCGATTGACTTCCTTCAGACTGATATCGACAAAGCGGCGCCAAAGGGCCAGCGCCTCCTCGTCGCCCTTCTCCATGGAAACAAAGGCTGCGCGGGCCTCCTCCTCCAGCGACGGATCCTTTTCGGCCTCCTCGTGGAAGCGGACATAGAGCTCCAGCAGGCCGCGGATGCCCTTCTCTTCATATTCCTCACTGCCCCACTTGCGATAAGCGGTAACCATCTTGCCGAACTGAGTGCCCCAGTCTCCCAGATGATTGATCGAGATGACCTTGTAGCCCAGAGCCTCCAGAATACGGCGGATCGAATTTCCGATGACCGTCGTCCGAAGATGACCGATATGGAAGGGCTTGGCTACGTTGATAGAAGAATAATCCATGCAGACGACCTTGCCGACCCCCTCATCCTGGCAGCCGTACTCGCGGCCGGCCGCCTCAGCCTCCTGATAAAGGCCCAGGATATGAGCCGCATAGCTCTCATCCTTGACAAACATATTCAGATAGGGACCAACGGCACGGACCTCCGAAAAAAGAGGAGAATCCTGAAGCTTTGTCACCAGCTCGGCCGCGATGTCCGTCGGCTTTTTCTGAAGCAGCTTGGAAAAACGGAAGCAAGGGAAAGCGTAATCGCCCATCGTCTTGTCCTTGGGAATTTCAAGAACCGCCGAGATCTCCTCAGGCGTAACCTCAGGGAGTCCCTTCCGGATTTCTTCTGCAATATAATCTTTAAAAAGCATGTATTCTCCTTATTGATGGTACGGGACCCGTATCACCATTTCATAATAATCCTCTGTTTTGTTCTCCGTCAGTTCAACCGGCACGCCGGATTTTCTCATCAGCTCTGCCGCCTGATTGACCGTATTCGTAAAAAGACGGATGTCGCGGATATGATGTCTGACGGTCGGTCCGGGCGATGGCTTATCCTTCGGTCTCTGAGCCTTCTCGATCAGCTCCTCGGTACGCGCGACCGACAGGCCGCCGGCGATCACCGCGTCCAATATTTTCTCGCGTTCTTCCTCATCCTTGCATTTCAGAAAAGCGCGAGCGTGGCGCTCCGAAAGACCTGCTTCCAGCAATTTTTCCTGAAACTCGCCGGGAAATCGAAGCAATCGAAGCTTATTGGCAACTGCAGGTTGGCTTTTCCCAACCATCTGCGCCAGCTCCTCCTGCGACTGACCGTATTCCTTCATCAGCCGCTCATAGGCCCTGGCTTCCTCAAAATAGTTCAGATTCTCACGCTGAATGTTTTCGATCAGCGCCAAAACCGAGCTCTCCTCCTCCGTGGCACGCGTCACGATGGCCGGAATCTTATCGAAGCCGGCCAGCGCAGAGGCACGCAGACGGCGCTCACCGGCGATCAATTCGTACTCGTTCACGCCTATGCGCCGCACGGTGATCGGCTGCAAAACGCCATGCTCCCTGATGGAGGCCGCCAACTCTTCCAGACCTTCGTCCCCGAATACGCTTCGAGGCTGGTTCGGATTCGGACGGATCCGGGAAAGCTCCACGGTTTTTACGGTCAGAATATTGTATTTGCTTGGGTTGAAACCTTCCATGCCTGTTTCCTTTATTTTTTGGTCACCTTTTTGATTTTACTTTGACTGCGCGGATATTGCAAGGAAAGCTTTCCTTTTTTTCTGAAAAATACCAATTCATGCCGAAGATCCGTGCCCGGAAGCTCGATCGGCAGGCTTTTTTCAAAGAAAAGACGCAGCTTTTCAAAAGCAGCCTCGTTCTCCGCCATTTCTTCCTGCCAGCCGGGGCCCTTGTAGGCAATGAACTCGCCGCCGGATTTCACATAGCCGCTGCAATACTCGGCCAGTGCCGGAAGCGATGAGACCGCACGCGCTGTCGCAATATCGAAATGCTCGCGATAATTTTCATCGTGAGCCAGCTCCTCGGCTCTCGCGTGGATGCAAACGACATCCTCCAGGGACAATTCCTCGCAGACCGTTTCAAGAAAGCGAACTCGTTTCTGAAGCGAATCCAACAGAACCATTTTGAGCTCCGGCATGGCGATTTTCAATACGAGACCCGGGAAACCCGCACCGGTCCCTACATCTATTATCGTACAATTTTGCGGAAAATTCGCTCGAAGATAAGGGATCAGACTTAAACAATCCAAAAAATGCTTGGAAAGGATCTCACCCGGCTCCGTGATGGCCGTCAAATTGATTTTTTCGTTCCACTCCCGGAGAAGCTCGCTGTAGCGGATCAACTGGTCCGCTTGATTCTCCGAAAGAGAAACACCCATCAGGGCCGCCCTCGTTATCAGTTCTTCTTTCATAAAACCTCATGATTGTTCCACGTGGAACATTATTTTCTTAAATATACCGTCAACACGGCGATATCCGCCGGAGAAACCCCGGAAATACGGCTTGCCTGGCCGATCGACTTCGGCTTGACGGCATCCAGCTTTTGAGCCGCTTCCTTCCGAAGGCCCTTGATATCCGCATAACAGATATCCTCCGGCAGCTTTTGTACCTCCTGCTTTTTAAATCGCTCGACTTCTGCTTTTTCGCGGGCAATATAGCCTTCATACTTGATCTGGATCTCCGCTTCCTCGGCAGCACCGTACGGAAGCTCTTTTCTTTCCGGATCAAAGGGAGCAATGCTTGCATAGCTGTTTTCGGGATGCTTCAGCATATCTGCCAGGAAACCGTGTCCTCCTGTGCTCTTTGTCTCCTGAAGCCGCTTGATTTCAGCCGAAATCGCTTCCTTTTTCGCTAAAAACATCTGATAGCGTTCCTCGCTGATCAAGCCGACGCGATATCCCTCCTCCGTTAACCGAAGGTCTGCATTGTCCTGACGCAGAAGCAAACGGTACTCGGCACGCGAGGTCATCATGCGATACGGTTCATTGGTTCCCTTTGTGACCAAATCATCGATCAGCACGCCGATGTAGCTGTTGGTTCGATCGACGCGCAGAGGCTCCTTTCCGGACAGCGAAAGCGCCGCATTGATGCCTGCCACCAGACCCTGCGCCGCAGCCTCCTCGTAGCCTGAGCTTCCGTTGAACTGTCCTGCGCTGAAAAGGCCATGGATCGTCTTGATTTCGAGAGTCGGCTTCAGGGCCAGCGGGTCGACGCAGTCATATTCGATCGCGTAACCGGTTCTCATGATTTCTACGTTTTCCAGACCTGAGATCGTACGTAAAAAGGCTCGCTGAACCTCCTCCGGCAGCGAGGAAGACATCCCCTGCACATAATACTCGCAGGTGCTCTCTCCCTCCGGCTCTAAAAACAGCTGATGCCGCTCCTTATCCGCAAAACGAACCACCTTATCCTCAATGGATGGGCAATAACGCGGCCCGATGCCGTGGATGACGCCGCCGTACAGCGGTGACCGATCCAGATTGGCGCGAATGACCTCGTGCGTTCTTTCATTGGTATAGGTCAGCCAGCAAGGCAGCTGCTCCCGCGACAGCGCCTCCGGACGGTTTTCAAACGAAAAAGGCGTAATCTCAGGATCGCCGTCCTGGCGTTCCATTTTCGAAAAATCCAGGCTTTTGGCATCGACTCGGCAGGGAGTTCCGGTCTTAAAACGACGCATCGGCAGCCCCAGAGCCTCCAGACACTCCGTCAGGCCTCCCGCAGCCGCCTGCATTCCTCCCGGACCGGTATAAGTCTTATACTCGCCATGGATGCACATCGCGTTCAAATAGGTCCCTGTGCAGATGATCGCTGCCCGGCAGGGATAATATCCGCCCGGCGCTGTCTCGACACCGCAGACACAGCCGTTCTGCACATCGATGCGGACGACCTCATTTTGACGCACCTTTAAATGAGGCGTCTGCTCCAGCGTACGTTTCATTTCGGCCTTGTAGCGGAACTTATCCGCCTGAGCGCGAAGAGAATGAACTGCCGGTCCCTTGGCCGTGTTTAACATCCGTGATTGAATAAAGGTTTTATCGATGTTTTTGCCCATTTCGCCGCCTAAGGAATCGATTTCACGGACAAGATGTCCCTTGGACGTTCCTCCGATGCTCGGGTTACAGGGCATTTGGGCAATAGAATCCAAAGAAATCGCAAAAAGGACCGTGTTAAAGCCCATTCTGGCCGCCGCAAGAGCCGCCTCACAGCCGGCATGACCGCCGCCGATGACTGCGATATCAACTGCATCCTCGTAATACATGCAAACCTCTTTATTGAATGTTCCACGTGGAACAATTTATTTTCCTAAGCAAAAACGGCTGAAAATCTGATCCGTCAGATCTGAATTGACCGTATGCCCGGAGATTTCTCCGAGCGCGTCATGCGCTTCCCGCAGATCGATGGCCAAAAGATCGAGTTCAAACCCGGCCCGACCCGCTTCGCATACTCTCTGCAGCGCCACAATGGCTTTCTTCAGACTTTCTTTCTGACGCAGATTGGTGATCATTGCCGTATGGTCATTAATGGTGATCCCACCCAGAAACATCTCCTTGATGCGGGCGGAAAGCTGATCCAGACCGGTTCCCTCTTTGGCCGACAGACAAATCAGTCGGGAGGCCAACTCAGGGTCCACCTCGGCCCATTCCGAAATCAGCTCCTCGGCGGTATAAGTGGCCGCGTCGCATTTGTTCAGCAGAACCAGGCGGGTCTTGCCGGAGAGGCTTTGGTACAATTCCTTTTCCTCCTCCGTAAGCGCTCTGGCGGCATCCAGCACCATCAGTACCAGCTGGCTTTCCTCCAAAGCCCGTCGCGCCCGCTCCACGCCGATTTTTTCGACCGTATCCTGCGTTTCGCGGATGCCGGCGGTATCGACGATGCACAGCGGGACTCCGTCCAGATTGATCCTCTCCTCCAGCGTATCTCTCGTGGTCCCGGGGATATCGGTGACGATGGCTCTGTCACTTCCGGCCAAAAGATTCAGCAGGCTGGACTTTCCGACATTGGGCGCGCCGATGATTGCGGTCCGGATGCCGTTCTTTAACAGCATGCCCGTTTCAGCGGTATCATACAGCGCCTGCGCCTGGGCGCCGACTTTCTCGCAGACGGTAACCATCCGCTCCAGCGAGACCTCCGGCACCTCATATTCCGGATAATCAATATTGACCTCGGTCTCCGTCAGGAGATCGAGAAGTTGCAAACGCAACATTTCAGTCTTTTCAAACAGACTTCCCCTCAGCTGACTGACGGAAGCCTTCAGGGACAGGGCCGTCTCGGCGGAAATCACATCCATGACCGCCTCGGCCTTGGTCAGATCCATTTTTCCGTTCAGATAGGCCCGTTTCGAGTACTCGCCGGGCTCTGCCGGAACCGCTCCGGCCTCCACCAGGACCTCCATCACGCGATGACTGACATAGGGGCCGCCGTGACAGTTGATCTCGACGGTATCCTCGCCGGTATAGCTGTGCGGCGCCTTCATCCACATCAAAAGCACCTCATCCACGCGTTCCCCCTCCGGCGTGACGATCCAGCCGTAGTGAATGGTGTGTGAGGGTCCTTCCGTAAACTTTTTCCGGCAGCGCGCCTCTTTGAAAACAGAGGCGGCGATGGGGCCGGCATCCCGGCCGCTCAGGCGCAGGACAGCGATGCCTGCTACACCCGCCGCCGAGGACAGCGCCACGATGGTAGAATCTTCCCTGTAATACATGCTTCCTCTTTTTGAAAAAACGTCCCTCCGACCTTTTGCGGTGCCGAAGGGACGTTTTTAGACTTATCTGCGATAAGCGCCTCGAACGGGGGCGATGACGACCTTGCGGTAAGGCTCCTCGCCTTCGCTGTAGGTCTCGATGCCGCGCTCATTCTGCAGGGCAGAATGGATGATACGGCGCTCATAAGGATTCATGGGATCCAACACGATACGTCTTCCGCTCTTCTTGACCTTGCGGGCCGTGCCGAGCGCGAGATTTTCAAGCGTCTCCTGACGGCGCTTGCGATAGCCTTCGGTGTCCAGTTTAATATGAAGATGATCGTTTCTTCCTTTATTCAGCACCAGCGTAGCCAGATACTGCAGAGAATCCAGCGTATTTCCGCGCTTTCCGATGATAACGCCCATGCCGCTGTCCTGATTCTCGGCCAGCTCCTCGGCGCTCTCGATATCGGCCTCCAGGATGCCTTCCTCAGAGAAAGCCGCCGTTACGGTGACCTTGAGGCCCATGGCGCCGAGAACCTCCAGCAGGAAGCTCTTCAGCTGCTCGCAAACGGCGTCCGCATCAGCGGGGATCTCGTAGCAGACGGGAGCGACGGGCTCCGCCTTTTCCTCGCGAGCCGTCTCGCGACCGCCCTCGCGCTTTCTTCCGCCGTCCTTTTTCTCTCCGGAGCCGGACGCCTTCTTGGCATTTGCCTCGCGGATGCGCTTTTCGAGACTGTCGTCGATCGTTACCTTTTCTCCGGTAGCCGTGACATACTCCTGAACGGCGGAAACCGCCTCAGAAGCCTTCTCGGCTGCCTTTTTACCGGTTTCGGCCGCCTTTTCCGCAGCCTTTTTACCGGTCTCGGCGACCTTTTCGGAAGCCTTGGCGGCTGCCTTTTTCCCGGACTCAACCGCCTTTTCGGCCTTGGCCTTCACTTCTTCTTTTACTTCCTCGACGTCCTCCTCCTTCAGAGAGACCTCGATTTTTGCGTCCTTGCTGAAGAGACCAAGCATACCCTTGGAGCCTTCTTCAAGAACGCGGATGTTTAACTGCTCGCTGGGGACGCCGAGCTCGATGCAGGCCTTCTGAATGGCCTCATCCAGCGTCTTCGCGCTTACTTCAATCGCATTCATTCGTTCTCCTCCGTATCGTTGTCCCATCCCTTTTCCGTAAAGGCTGAGGCATCGACGGTTTTCTTCTGCTTTTCCTGCTGAGCGGCTGTACGGTTGCCCGCCATGCTGCTCTTCGAGTTACCGCGGTTCGCCGCGTCCCAGGCCGAATTGAAGTTGGCGTTCTTGCCGTACAGAGCACGGTCAAGCTCCTGCTTTTCTTCAAAAGCGGCTTTTTTCGCTAATACTTCCTTATATTCCTGACGGTCGAGGATCATGTCGACGATTTCCTGAGAAAGGATACCGAAGACACTGGACGCGATCCAGTACAGACCGAGACCGATCGGGACGGAGAAACCGAAAAACAGAATCATCAGCGGAGACAGATACAGCATCAGCTTGCTGGATTTCTGCGCTTCGTCCTCCTGATAGTTGGGGTTGATGGCCTTGGCGCGCTTCTTGTTCTTTCTGTCGGTGATCAGGGTCTGGAGAAGGGTCAGAAGACCGGCCAGGATGGGGATCAGCCAGCGGACATCGAAGGAACGGAAGGAAGGTGTTTCGGTCAGGTTAAAGGTAAGAAAACCGCCGCCGAAGGTATTGATGACCTTCTGCAGCTCGTAATTCTGCATGAAGACGGCGTTGCTCTTGAGTCCCGTCAGGTCAAAGAAGGAGGTCCACTGATCGCCGGAAAGGTGATAGAGGAAATCCTTGACGCCGTCCGCGGTGGAGGCGTCGAAATTCTTGATGACGCGGGTCGCGGAGGCAAAGATGTCCTTGTTGAGGATATCGGTGTATCCGCTGATGGTCTGGACCTCGGCAACCATATTGTCGAAAATGGCAGCTACCTTGTTGACGTAGAAAGGAATATTGCGAAGGATCTCATACAGAGCGAACAGAATGGGCATCTGGATGAGAATGGGCAGACAGCCGCTTAAGGGACTGGTTTTGTTGTCCGCATAAAGCTTCTGGATCTCGTTGTTCATTTTCTGCTGAGCTTCGGGATCCGTTTTGTTCTTATATTTGTTTTGGATTGCCTGCTGCTGGGGCTGCAGACGCTGCATCTTGCGCGATGAACGCTGCTGCTTGATGGTGAGCGGTGTCATGAGGGCTCTTACGGCAAAGGTGATCAGAATGATGGTAAGAGCCATGGACTGAGGCGTGGTCATCAGCGAAACCACATAATAGATGCCGTTGATGATGAACTTAAGCAGCCAGGCAAGCGGTCGGAGAATAATATTCGTCGTGACCGCCAGGTTGATAAAATTCATGGGGATTTCTCCTCTCGGTTTTTGAGATAAACGTATCTCATAAAAATTCCGGATACCAAAAATAAAGCGAAGACCCTTCGCTTCCGGATACCGATGATGACGTTTCTCTTATTTTATGACAAGGTTCAGCTTCTGCGCCGTATACAGTAAGGACTGTTCGATCTGTGTGCTCTTTTTTTCGACCGAGCCCGGACGGGCAATGGCGACATAATCATAACCCTGACATAATGCCTCCTGCCTTAGGCGGAAGGCCTCTTTGATGATTCGCTTGACGCGATGGCGGACAACGCTGTTGCCCACCTTTTTGCTGACGGAGACCGCCAGCCGGTTGGTACTTTTTCCGTTCGGCCTGACGTAAAGAACAAAATCTCTGCAGGCTGCAGAGCGTCCTTCTCCGTAAACAAGCCTGATCTGGGGATTTGACATTCCTTCGACCATAGCAGGACCTCTCTTTCAAAATCAGACCGATCAGATACGGAAAGCAAAGACCACAGATGCAGATGAGGCACTGTGGTCTTCAAATGTAAAATGAATTATGCGCTGAGCACTTTTCTTCCCTTACGTCTTCTGTTAGCCAGTACCTTTCTGCCGTTGGCAGTAGCCATTCTCTTACGGAAACCATGCTCTCTCTTGCGCTGCTTGGTCTTCGGATTTAAGGTAATGCAAAGATTCATTCGGTCACACCTCCTTCAAATTAGAGCACCTTTCTATTATAATTTCGGCAAAAAAAGAAGTCAAGAAATTTTTCTTCACATTTCCGATAAAAAATGTGGATAACTTTCATTTTTTTCTTGATATCCACAATTTTTTTTGGTAGAATAAAGGTCCTCCCATAAAAAAAGAAAGGAAAAACCGCTGCGCATCCGCGGTGTTTTTTGCCATGTACGACGCTGACTCCATTTTTTCCGATGTACTTCTCATGCTTAAGGACCGTCTGTCAGAGGTTACCTTTGATACCTTCTTCACCGGCCTTAAGCCTCTTTGCGTGGAGGACGGCGTCTTAATCATCGAAACTGAGGAAGCAGTCGCTAAAGAGGTCATCAACAACCGCTTCAATAAGGATGTCAATGCCTGTCTGAATGCTCTTGGCTTTCCGGAGCTCGGCTTCCTTGTAGTCGAAAAGGATTCCTTCGTACAAAACGATCCTCAGTCCATTCGGGAAAAGGAAAACGAAGAGCTGATCAAACGGGCCGGCTTAAATCCGCGCTACACCTTCCAGAATTTCGTTCCGGGGCCTACCAACCGTCTGGCCTATGCCTCCTCCGTCGCCGTAGCGGAATATATGGGCAACACCTATAATCCTCTCTATATCTGGGGCCCGTCGGGACTGGGCAAAACTCATCTCATGCATTCCATCGGGCATCACATCCTGGACAGTGATCCCTCCAAAAAGGTCCTCTATGTATCCTCTGAGACCTTTATGAACGAGATGATCAACGCCATCAGCACCAACACAACGAAAAAATTCCAGGAAAAATACAGAAAGATCGACATCCTCCTGATCGACGATATCCAGTTTCTCGGCGGCAAGGAAAGCACGCAGGAGGAATTCTTCCACACCTTCAATACCCTTTACGAGGCCGGCAAGCAGATCGTCATCTCCGGAGACCGTCCTCCGGAAGAGATCGATAAGCTCGAGGAGCGTATCCGCTCGCGCTTCAAATGGGGCATGATCGCCGATATCAAGGCACCGGATTTTGAAACAAGAGTTGCAATTCTGCAGAAAAAAGCGGAAAATAACAATATCAATGTCAGCATCCCCGTGCTTTCCTATATTGCCAAAAACATCTCCTCCAACATCCGCGAGCTCGAAGGCGCCCTCACCCGTGTTTCCGCCTACAGCCACCTCTATCCGGATCGGGAGATCGACATTGAAATGGCTCAGGATGCTCTCCAGGATTACTTTATTACGACTACCGATAATACCGTCACAATTCCACGCATCATCGATGTCGTCTGCGACCGCTACAATCTGACCCAGAACGATATGCTCTCAAAAAAGAAGCCGAGAGAGATCGCCTATCCGCGTCAGATCGCAATGTACCTCTGCAGGGTCATGACCGAAGAACCGCTCGATTCCATCGGCAGCTATTTCGGAGGCCGCGATCATACCACCGTCATCCATGCCTACCGGAAAATCAACGAGGACCTCGAAAAAGACAAATCGGGCGAGTTCCACCGATCTCTTGAGGATCTGGAGCGCAGGATCAAAGGGGAATAAGCTTTAAACTGTTAAAGTTATCCACATTTTTCTGTGCACAAGCTGTGAATTTACGGTGTATAAAATGTGGGTTATTTTGAAGGCCGGAAAACGCTGTGGATTCTGTGGATAAGCGCCTGAGTTATCAAGGCAAAACTAACAGGGCTGTCCACATCAAAAATCCTTTATTGATGAGCCCTGAAAGCACTTTTCCACAAATTCACAGGCCCTACTATTACTACTACTGAAAACATATTATAATCTATTATATTAAGTATACGACAGGGCATTTCAAAGAGATGTCACCGAACGAAAGGAGTTATCCACATGTATCTGAGCTGCAGCAAATCCGAGCTTGTCAAGGCCTGCGGTATCGTATCCAAGGCCGTATCCTCCAGAACCTCGCTTCCTATTCTGGAATGTATCCTTTTAAAGACAGAGAAAGATAAACTGGTTTTGATCGGCAATGACATGGAGCTGGGTATCCGCACCAGCATCAAGGCCGATATCCGTGAGGAGGGAGAGATCGCGGTCAACGCCAGAATGATCTCCGAGATCATCCGCCGTCTTCCGGATGATACCGTTGAAATCGAGGAAGCGGCTGAGCGGGATATCCGCATCCGCAGCGGAAAGGCTGAGTTCAGCATCCGCGGACAGGCAGCCGCAGAGTTTCCCTCTCTGCCTGAGGTAGCAGAGGCGGAATCCTTCGTGCTCTCTCAGAAGACCTTCCGCGACATGATCAAGAACACGATCTTCTCCATCGCGCCGGAGGACAGCGGACGTCCGATCCTGACAGGCGAGCTTTTTGATATCCGTGACGGTTACCTTTATATCGTCTCCGTCGATGGCTTCCGCATCTCCATGCGCCGCACGGCCGGCAATTTCACGGAAAACGGAAAGTGCGTCATCCCCGGAAAGGCGCTGAATGAGCTTCAGAAGATTCTGGAGGGTGAAGAGGATGCGCTGGTCCGCATCCGTCTGACCGGCAATCACGCGATTTTCGAAATCGATGAGACGGTCGTGATCACCCGTCTTCTGGAAGGAGAATTCCTGCAGTATCAGAGAAATCTGAACATGGAATACGCGGCCTTTGCCCAGGTGAAAACCAAGGAGTTTCTGGACAGTGTCGACCGTGCCGCGCTGATCAGCCGCGAAAGCAAGAACGGTCCCATCCGCTTCCGCTTTGAAAGCAATCGGGTGGTCATCACCTCGAATGCCGAGAACGGCAGCGTCTACGAGGAGGTCGAGGCCAGCTATAACGGCGACGATCTGGCGATTGCCTTTAATCCGAAATACGTGCTGGATGCGCTTAAGGCCATCGAGTCCGAAAGCATCATCATTTATCTTTCCACCTCTTTGACGCCCTGCATCATCAAGGATCCCGAAAAGGATGATTATAAATACTTCATCCTTCCGATCCGTCTGCATAATTAAGGAAAGAGCAGAGGCAGAAGGAAGGCTGAAATGAACTGTCCTATTGAAGGAGAATATATCCAGCTGAATCAGCTGCTGAAAAAGCTCGATTGGGCGATGAGCGGCGGAGAAGCGAAGGTTTATATCGAAGAAGGCCTGGTCAAGGTAAACGGCGAGACCGCGCACGAGATCCGAAAAAAAATCCGTCCCGGTGATACCGTCTGCTTCGAAGGAAATACCGTAACGGTTACGGCTTAAGCAAAATGAGGTGATCACATTGTATGCAAAGCGTCTTGTATTAAAGAATTACCGAAATTATGAGACACTTGATCTGATGCTGTCACCTCATATTAATATCATCAAGGGAAAAAACGCGCAGGGAAAGACAAATCTCTTAGAGGCGATCTACTTCTGCGCGACCGGCAGAAGCCACAGGACGACGCACGAAAAGGAATGTATCCGTTACGAGGCCTCCGAGGCCGAGATCCATCTGCTCTATCAGGATACCCGGGAAGAAAAAATCGATCTGCTTCTCCGGAAAAGCGGAAAGAGCACAGTGGCGGCTGCCGTCAACGGAGAACCGGTGCAGAGGCTCAGCGAGCTTTTCGGGAACTTTCATGTGGTGGTTTTCTCTCCGGAGGATCTTTCCCTCATCAAAAATGAGCCGGGACGCCGACGCCGCTTCATGGACATGGAGCTCTGCCAGGTGGACCGCGTCTATCTGTATAATCTGCAGCAGTACTGCAGGGTGCTCCGCCAGCGCAATCAGCTTCTGAAGGACTGCCTGGAAAGACCCTCGCTGCGCGAGCAGCTGCCGGTCTGGGATCAGCAGCTCGCGCATTACGGTGTCAGCGTGATGAAGCGCCGGGAGGAGTTCATCGACGAGCTTTATGCTTATACGAAGCCGATCCATGAGAGCATCACCGGAGAGGAAGAGGCGCTGCTCATCACCTACGAGAGCAGCGCGGAGTCTACCGAGGACGCTTTTTTCGAGCATCTCACGCGCAATCAGGAGCGGGACATCCGCCTGGGCAATACCTCGGTGGGACCGCACCGCGACGATATCGGGCTTTTCATCAACGGCGCGGATGTGCGCGCCTTCGGCTCTCAGGGCCAGCAGCGCACGACGGCGCTTTCGATGAAGCTGGCCGAATTTGAGATGCTGAAAAAGGAGACGGGCAGCTGTCCGGTCCTTTTGCTGGACGATGTCATGAGCGAGCTTGACGGCTTCCGCCAGCAGCATCTTCTGCAATACATTGAAGAAAATCAGACCATCATCACCTGCACGGGTATTGAGGAAAGCATCTCCGGACTGCCGGCTGGTCAGGTCTTTGAAATCGAAAAGGGTACGATACGATGAGTCATTTTTTTGCTTACATGTCCCGCATGAAATATATCAAGCGCTGGGGGCTCATGAAGAATCTCTGCGAAGAGAATATCCAGGAGCACAGCATGGCCTGCGCGATGGTCGCGCACGCGCTGGCGCTGATCGAGAACAAATATTTCGGCGGCACGCTCAATCCGGAGCATATCATGGCCCTCGGACTCTTTCATGAGACCGGCGAGGTCATCACCGGTGATCTGGCGACTCCCATCAAGTACTTCAACCAGAAGATCAACGGAGCCTACCGGGAGGTCGAGCAGTTCGCGGAGGAAAAAATGATCTCCTTCCTTCCCGAGGATTTCCGGACGGATTACAGAGAGCTGATATGTCACGAGAACAATCCGGAATACCGCTACGTCAAGGCCGCGGACCGTATCTGCGCCTATACAAAGTGTCTGGAGGAGCTGAAAAGCGGAAATCTTGAATTTGAAAAGGCCTGCGAAACCATCCGGCGCTCGATCGAAGAGATGAAGATGCCCTGCGCAGATTATTTTATGGAGCATTTCGTCCCGAGCTTCCGTCTCACGCTGGATGAGCTGAATTAGGTTTTTCGCAGAGAAAAGAGAGGTAAACGATGAAAAAAGGAACGGTCCTCCTGCTTAGCGCAATCGCTCTTTTCGCTGCCGCAGGCGCGGCACTGGCCATCGACGAGGGGCGGGCACGGCCCGTGCTTACTCTGAACGGAGAGCCGGAGATCACCGTCGAGGCCGGCTCCTATCTGGAGGATGAGGGCGTTTCCGCCACGGTATCGGGCCTTTTCGGCCGGTATCGCCGGAAAAAGCTGGACATCCGCTGTGAGGGCACGGTCGATCCCAAAAAGCCGGGCGACTATCAGCAAAGCTACACGGCCGTCTATCGGAAAAAGGAAACGACGGTCTCGCGTACGGTGCATGTCGTCGATACTCAGGGACCTGTCATCACGCTGACCGAGAGCGGACGGCTGGTCAATCCTCTCCTCGGCTATCAGGAGGAGGGTTACCGGGCAATCGATACGGTCGACGGTGATCTGACCGACGCGGTCGAGTGCGTCTTTGAGGACGGCCTCATCCGCTACACGGTCTCCGACAGCTGCGGGAATCAGACCGTTGTCTGCCGCACGATCGAATACTGTGACTGGCGTCCGGAAATCGTCCTGACGGACGGAGACATCGAGCTGCCTGCGTTCGAGAATTTCACGGAGCCCGGTTTTACGGCCTTCGATGTCTGCGGAAACGATCTGAGCGAGTTCATCACGGTCAGCGGGACGCATATCCCCTCCTATAAAACCGGCGTATATTCCGTCAGCTACAGTATCCTGGGACCGGACGGCGAGGAAAGCTATTCGGTATCGCGCCGGGTCACGGTCGTGCCGGTCAGGGTTCCGGCTGAGCAAAAACCCTCCGGAAAGGTCATTTATCTGACCTTCGATGACGGTCCGAGCCCCTTCACCGGGCAGCTGCTGGATGTACTGGCCAAATATAATGTCAAAGCGACGTTTTTTGTGACCGGAAACCGTCCCGCGTACCGCGAGATGATCGGACGGGCCTATCGCGAGGGCCACGCCATCGGCGTCCATACCTATTCGCACAACCTGCCGAAGATATATGCGAGCACCGAGGCCTTCATGGATGACCTCGGCAAGGCGGAAGAGGTGGTCTTTGAGCAGACCGGCCACTACACGCGGCTGATGCGCTTTGCCGGCGGCAGCTCCTGCATCCGCTTCTACAACACAGACCTCATCGTGAGTCTCCTGCGTACGGTCACCGAGGCCGGCTACAAGTATTTCGACTGGAACGTTTCCTCCGGCGACGGCGCCATCCACACGACCGAGGAAACCGTCCGCTATGTGAAAAACGGCGTGGGCAGCAAGACTCTCTGCGTCGTGCTCCAGCACGATACGAAGGACTTCAGCGTGGCGGCGGTCGAGGAGATCATTCAGTGGGCGCTCGCCAACGGCTACCGTTTCGAGACCCTGGATGTCAGCTGCTGGGGCTCTCAGCAGCGAAGCTTCTGATGCTTTCAGACAAGCGGCCTCCCGGATTTTTTCCGGCGGGGCCGCTTTTTCTTGCGGGTTCTTCTGTTTTGTTATACAATGGAGCCAATGATTTTTTCGGAGGGAAAAAATATGCCTATTGAAGTGAAAAAAAGAAGTGAGATTCCCGAACAGTACAAATGGGATCTCAGCAGCTTATATGCCTGCGACGAGGCCTGGGAAGAGGATCTGAAGAGCCTGGATGCCTATGAGCCCGAGATCACGGCCTTTGCCGGGACCCTGACCGAGTCTCCCGCCCGCTTACGTGAATATTACGATTTCATGACCGCGATGGAGCGTCACATCAACAATATCTACGAATACGCCTTTCTGCGCAATTCCGAGGACAGCCGCGACCCTAAGACCCAGACGATGGTCAGAAAGATCGCCGGCAAGGCCGTCACCCTCTCCTCTCTCTCCTCCTTCGACACGCCCGAGATCCTCTCGATGCCCGAGGAGAAGCTGAAAATCTTCGTCGAATCCGAGGAGATGGCGCCCTATCGCTTCAGCATGGAGCTTTTGCTGCGCCGTAAGCCTCACACCCTGTCCGCCCCGGAGGAAAAGCTCCTCGCGGCAGCGGGTGAGATCCTCAGCGCGCCTGGTGAGATCGACGACATGCTGCAGGACGCCGACATGAGCTTTGAAAGCGTCACGGACGGAAAGGGCAATATCGTCCCCGTCACGGCAGCCGGCTTCATCAGCCTGCAGGAGAGCAGCGACCGCGTGCTGCGCGAAAACGCCTTCCGCAGCTACTACAAGGGCTTCAAGGGCCTGATCAACACCTTCGGCGCCAACTATGCGACCAACGTCAAGAGCGATATCTTCCGCGCCCGGGCCCGTCACTTCGCCGGCTCCCGCGCGATGGCCGTCTCCGGCGAGAACGTCCCCGAGAGCGTCTATGACGGCCTGATCGCGACGGTCCGCAAGCACATGCCGACCATGCATCGCTATGCCGCCCTGCGCAAGGAGATGCTCGGGCTCGATGAGCTGCATTACTATGACCTGTATACGCCCCTCACGCAGGAGGTCGATCTGCATTACAGCTATGAGGAGGCCCAGGAGATGGTCCTCGATGCCGTCAAGCCCCTCGGCGAGGAGTACGGAAAGGCCGTCCGCCGCGCCTTCAGCGAGCGCTGGCTCGATGTCTTCCCCAATGAGGGAAAGGGCGGCGGCGCCTACTCTGCCGGCACCTACGATTCGAATCCCTATATTCTGCTGAACTTCACCGGCAGCGTCGATTCCGTTTCGACCATCGCGCACGAAATGGGCCACTCGATGCACAGCTACTTCTCTCACAAGAACCAGCCGCCGCAGTACGGCGATTACAAGATCTTTGTGGCCGAGGTCGCCTCGACCGTCAATGAGAACCTGATGATCGAGCAGCTGCTGGCCGGCGATATCGCGCCCGAAACGCGCCTGTATCTGCTGAACCAGTACCTCGAGAACTTCAAGGGAACGGTCTATCGCCAGACGATGTTCGCCGAGTTCGAGAAGCTGGCGCACGAGGCGCAGGAGCGCGGCGATGCCCTCTCCGCCGAGAGCCTCTGCCGGATCTACGAGCAGCTGGTCCGCGATTACTTCGGTGAGGCGCTGACGATGGATGAGGAGGTCCGCTACGAATGGGCCCGCATCCCGCACTTCTACAGAAGCTTCTACGTCTATAAGTACGCGACCTCCTACGCCGCGGCCGTGGCCCTGTCCGATGCGATCCTCAACGACGGCGAGAAGGCAGTCGGCCCGTACCTCCGCTTCCTCTCCATGGGAGGCAGCGCCGATCCTCTGGATGAGCTGAAGGCGGCCGGCGTCGATATGACCACGCCCGAGCCTATCGACCGCGCGCTGGAGAAGTTCGCGAAGATCCTGGACGAAACCGAAAAGGTCTGGAAAGAGATCAGAAAGTAAAAGAAAAACTGAAAAAATAAGCGTCCCTTTGTCTGAATCGACAAAGGGACGCTTTTTGCTGCAAAAAAGACGGATCTTCAGCTCAGCCGGCTGATTTCCTCTTCGAGCGCTTTACAGTCGCCGGTAAAACGGAAGGCGAAGAGTCCGGCCGAGCGGGCGCCTTCGACGTTTTCGGGCATATCGTCGACAAAGAGGCATTCGGAGGCTGAAAGTCCGAAGCGGCTGAGCAGATATTCGAAAATATCGCGGTTGGGCTTGACCATGTGGATCTCGGAGGAGATCACCCGGCCGTCAAAATATTCGCTTCCGGGGATATCGTTCCAGTACTCGTGGATGCGCCGGCTGACATTGGAGAGCAGGTAGATGCGGAGACCGCGGGCCTTCGCGCCGCGGATGAGCTCGGCCATGCCGGGGACGCCCTCGATCGGCTCGGTCCAGTGGAAGATCATATCGTGGGCGACAGCGTGCAGGCGTTCGGGCAGGCGCGGGAGGACAAGCGCCTCGAGGCCGGCCTCATCGAGCGTGCCGAAGTCGGTGCGGGCCCAGTCCTTGGAGTAGAAGACCTCGCGGACCAGAAGCTCGATGTCGTCCGTATCGGTGATGCCTGCGCGTCGGATGAAGTAGCGGGGCTCATAGCGAAGCAGAACCCCGCCCATATCCAGGATCAGATTTTTCAGCATTTAGTTTTCTCCGGTCAGGTCCACGATGATGGAGCCGGCATCGCCGCCCAGGAAGGTGGGCAGAGCGCCGTCCCAGCTCTGAAGGTACAGCTGACGAAGGACTTCGGGGGTAAGGGTCTTCTGAAGGATCTCATTGGCTTCGGCGTCGGCCTGGGCGCGGATGACGGCGGCATCGGCATCGGCCTGCGCGGCGATCAGCTGGGCCTTGGCGCGCGCCTCGGCCTCGATCATCAGGGCCTTGGCCTCGGCCTCAGCCTTGTCGATGTTGCGCTGGTTCTCGATGGCCTGCTGCTCGGCTTCGAGCTGGGCCTTCTGCTTGGAGGCGATGGCCTCGTTGTAGGAGTCCTCGAAGTCGGCGTTGGAGATGACGACCTTGTTGATGTAGACGACGCCCGGACCGTATTTTTCATCCAGCGATTTCTGGATGTTGGTCTGTGCAAGGGGCTCGATCAGCGAGCGGTTCGTGGCATCGCCGTCGGGGAGGGCCTTGGAGCTGGCCTTGATGGCAGAGGCGACAAGGCCGGCAGAGACCAGTGAGTGGTCATAATCGGAGACGTTCGCGTAGATCCAGGCGCTCTTTTCGGGCGAGACCTGATAGGTGACGGTGACACCGTTGTAGAAAATGGTGGTACGCTCGGAGGTCTCGGAGTAGATCGCGTCGGTGAAGATGATGTCCTGCTGCTTGTTGTTGACGCGCTCGATGTCCTGGACGAAGGGGATCTTCCAGTTGAAGCCGTTGGGGACGGGCTTCTCATCGACCTGGCCGAAGGTCAGGCGGACGCCGGTGTAGCCGGTGGGGATGATGACGAAGGAATCGGACAGGACGAAGATGGCGAGCGCCAGCAGGCAGCCGATGAGCGTGGTGCGGGGACGGATGCGCGCGGCGTTTTTCTTGGCCCGGGTCTCATTGAGGATGAGGGGGATCAGAATGGAGGCAATAAAGAGTACAACTGCCAGGAATTTTACAAAGGTGTTCATGTTTTTCCTTTCTTATGGGAGAGAGTGTTACAGGAATTTGTCCAGCTCGCGCTCGACCTCGGGCATCTTTTTGACCTTGGGGCGGCGGATGACCTGGCCGCGGATGATGACCATGGAGAGCTTGCGCAGGGCGGAGAGGTCCTCCAGAGGATTCTTTTCGCAGACGATCAGGTCCGCGCTCTTGCCGGCCTCGACGGAGCCGGTCACCTCGCCCAGGCCGGCCAGCTGTGCGTTCAGCTTGGTCGCGGAGTACAGGGCGAAGGTCGGGGTGACATCGCAGTATTTGCAGAAGTAGTACAGCTCACGCCACATATCGTAAT
This sequence comes from Bianqueaceae bacterium, assembly GCA_045627225.1. Taxonomy (GTDB): domain Bacteria; phylum Bacillota; class Clostridia; order Lachnospirales; family Bianqueaceae; genus JAZQNF01. The sequence goes on along the minus strand of JAZQNF010000028.1, from coordinate 22,653 downwards.
GGGTGATGTAGGGGCAGCCCGTGTCGGTACCGAGACCGACGGGGATGCCGGCGGCCAGGCAGGCCTTGGCGCAGGCGATGATGCCCTTGAAGACGACCATGCCGTTGAACTGGTTGTCCTCGCTGACGCCGCTGATCCTGCGGTCGAAAAGCGCGTACGGAAGGGCCGGAGAGATGGTCGAAACCTGGAAGGCGCCGTTTTCGCGGAAGAGGCGGATGATCTCCTCATCCGGCGCGGCACCGTGCTCGATGGAGTCGACACCGCCCTCGAGCGCGACGCGGACGCCCTCGCTGCTCTCCACGTGGGCCGCAACCTTGAGGCCCAGCTCGTGAGCCTGCTCGCAGGCGGCGGCGACGTAATCGGCGGGCATCTTCAGCACGCCCGGCTCGCCCTTGCAGCGGGCATCGAGCACGCCGCCGGTGATCATCAGCTTGATCAGATCGGGCTTGTCCTTGGCGATGATGCGGACGAACTCGGCGGCCTCCTCGGCGCTGGTCGCCTCATAGGCCAGGGAGCCGGCCATGTGTCCCTCGGGGACGGAGACGGCCATGTTGGAGGCCAGGATGCGGGGGCCGAGGACCTCGCCCTCCTCGATCATGTCGCGCAGGCGGGAGTCGTAATTGGTGACGCCGCCGACGCTTCTGAGCGTCGTAACGCCGGAGAGAAGCTCGGTTTTGGCGTAGCTCTTGTACATCATCATCAGAACCGAACGGGTGAGACCGGTGGAGGTCATCAGGCGGACCAGCTTTTTGGTATCGGTCGGCTTCTTTTTGGGCTTTCCGCTGCCGGGGATGTGAACATGCAGATTGATCAGACCGGGCATCAGGTACTGGCCGTGCAGGTCAATAAAATCGTAATCGTCCAGACGGGTGGTATCGGGGACGACGGCGGTGATTTTGCCGTCCTCGACCAGAACGGCGAGGCCCTTCTGCGGCGTCATGTTTTCGGAGCCGTCCAGGATCAGGGCGTTGACAAGTGCGTATTTCAAGGGGAGTCCCTCCTTCATATGAATTGCATTTATTTTACCTTTTTTGAGAGGGACAATCAATACCCAAAATGTGCGTAATAAAGGCGTTTATCACGGTCCCGGCCTGCATTTTCACGCGGCTTTTTGCAGCGCGGCGGAGAAATCGCGCCGCAGAGGCGAGAAAAAACCGAACATTGCCCGGGAAATGACGATACTCATAAGTACCAAGCTAAAGGAGGTAAAAGGATGAACGGTATTGCACAGAAGGCACTGGCGCTGCTTCGCGACAAAAAGGGAGAGGGCTATGTAGACAGCGGGGTCAAGATCCTCATTTCGGTGGTCATCGGCTCGCTGCTGCTGACCGGGCTGTACGCCCTGTTCCAGAACAACATCATGCCCTCGGTCACCGCGCGCATCACAGAGATGTTCGGTTATGGTGAGTGAGGAATGGCGGTTCATCCGCTGGGGGCTGCTGGGGGTCTTACTCCTGGCAGCCTCCCGGAGGGACCTTCGGACGGGTGAATGTCCCGACTGCCTGCATCTGATGATCGCGCTGTCGGGGCTGATCGGCGTCAGTCCCCGGGCCCTGCCCGGCATGCTGGCCGCAGGGCTCATCCCGGGGGGACTGTGTCTTCTGGCGGGTCTGTTGTCGAAGGGCCGCCTGGGCGGGGCCGATATCAAGCTGAGCGCCGCCTGCGGGTTTTTCCTGGGCGGCTGGGGCGGTCTGTTCGGGCTGGGCATCGGAGCCCTGTCGGCGATCGCAGGCGAGCTGATCAAAGGAAACAAAAAGCAGGGCTTTCCGCTCATTCCCTATCTGTCTTTGGGGTTCATGAGCGCGGGGCTTCTGCAGAGCATATAAACGGAAAGGAAAACGTATCGGTTCAATATGAAGAAAATACTGCTGGTGTTGCTCTGTCTGGCCCTGGCGGGCGGGGCGGTCTTTTTGATCTTCGGGCGCAGGGCGCCTTCGGTGCCGGTGCAGGAGCAGCCGGAGGAAAGTTCGGAAGAGAAGACGGTGCTGGAGGCGCTTCCGGAGGGAAAGCTCGCGCTCAGCTTCACGATCCGCAGCTTTTCCGCCGGTTTTTCGGCCAAGCTGCTGCCCGGCGATGTCATCTGCGTCTTCACGCTGGATCCGGAAAGCCGTGAGCCGCTCATTCCGCGCGAGCTGCATTATCTGGAGGTGGTGACGACCACTACCTCAGGAGGCATCGACCGGGAGGAGGTCCGTCCGAAGGACGACGGGGGCATAGCGCTTCCCGCTTCGGTCACGGTCATCGTCAGCGAGGCCCAGGCCGCCCGTCTGGTGTATCTGGAGCAGGAGGCCTATCTGCATGTCGCCCTGGTCTGCCGTGCCGGCGATGAAAAGAAGCCGGCCCTTCTGGCGCGCCAGGAGGAGCTTCTGGCCCAGCCGGAGCTTCTCCCTGTCATGCCCGGGGATGCGTGGCTGAGCTCCGACGGAGCCTCCGTATCGGCCATAGAACCGGCAAAGGAGGTCTGACAGCATGCTGATTGCGGTGGAGGGTGCGCCCGCCTCGGGCTGTACCTTATTTTGCGTGAAGCTGGCCCAGGTGCTGCAGGCAAGGGAAAAGGAGGCCGTGCTGGTCGTTTTTCCGGAGATCGCCTTGCCGCCGGCCGCTTATCTCTTTCCGCTCGCCTCCGAGGGGCTGCGCTCCCTCGGCGAGGCTCTTGACAGTGCCGAAATCTTTCAGGAGCGTATCGCGGCCTTCATCCATACCGAAAAAAGTCTGCCCAACATCGGATATCTGGGCTACCGTCCGGGAGAAAAGGAGGAAAGCTATCCGGCGCTCACCGAGGATCGGGTGCGGGAGTTCATCCGGGCGGCCAAGGCGCTGTCCCCCTTTATCATTGCGGACCTGTCGCATCTGGGGAGGGATCTGCGGAGCGATCCGCTGGCCGCGGGTCTTTATGAAGCGGCCGACCGGCACATCCGCGTGCTCTCCCCCACGCTGAAAAGCGCGGTCTATGCCGGGGCCGACAAGGGGTCCTACAGTCTCACCGTCCTCAATACGCCGGACAGGGCCGCTGTCTATCCGGAGAACGAAATGAAGAAGCGCCTTGCGGGAAGCATATATCAGCTGCCCTATTCCCGAGAGCTCGCTGCCCAGGGCGCCCGCGGAGAGCTTTCGCTCCATCTGCCGCCCGCGTCTCTCCGGCCGGTGCTGAACAGGCTGGCAGGTGAGCTGCTTTGAGTGAGCGCGAGGACTATATCCGTCTGGTAACGGCGGCGCAGGAATACATTTCCCAGCGCTACGCGGCGGCCCTGTCCGACGGAGAAAAGCGCGGACAGCTGTCCGCTTATCTGGACCGTTTTCTGCGGTCCTTTCCTTCCCTGCCCGGCGGCATGACGCGCGCCGGGCTCAGCGAGCGCATCCTGGCCGAGCTGGTCGGTTATTCGGTCCTGACGCCCTATCTGGAGGACGACGGGATCGAGGAGATCAACATCAACGCGTGGGATGACATCGCCGTAACGCGAAACGACGGACAGATAATCAAGCTTCGGGAGGGCTTCCTGTCGCCCGAGCAGGCGGTCGATATCATCCGCCGGCTTTTGAGAAGCTCAGGCACGGTCGTCGATAATGCCACGCCGGTCGCGCAGGGGCATCTGCCGAACAACACGCGCGTGACTGCCATCAAGGCGCCGGTCGTGGATGAGGAAACCGGCATCGCGGCCTCCATTCGTCTGCTCCACCCCTCTCACATCACGCTGCCGCTTTTGGAGGACTGCGGCACGGCCTCGCGGGAGATGCTCGTGTTTCTTCGTCTCTGCCTGCGCTACGGCCTGTCCTTTGTCATCGCGGGAGCCACCTCGTCCGGCAAAACGACGCTTCTGAATGCGCTTCTGCACGGGGTCCCGGACGAAAAGCGCGTGTTTACGATTGAATCGGGCGCCCGCGAGCTCAGCCTGGTGCGCCGTCGGGACGGGCAGCGGGTCAACAACGTGGTACATACGATCTCGCGGCCGTCGGAGGTAAGGATGAGCAGCATCACACAGGAGGATCTGGTGGTCGCGGCGCTTCGCTTTTCGCCGGACATCATCGTGGTGGGCGAGATGCGCGATACCGAAGCGTTCAGCGCGGTTGAGGCATCCCTGACCGGGCACACGGTGGTCTCTACCATTCACGCCTCGGATGCGGCCGGGACGCATCTGCGCCTGGCTCTTCTGTGTCAGAAGCGCTTCCCTATCGATTTCAACGCCTCGCTGATGCAGGCGGCGCAGGCCTTCCCTCTGGTGGTCAGCGCCTGCCGCCTGCCGGATCACTCGCGCCGGGTGACGGATATCTCAGAGTGCACGGTGACGGAGGACGGACGGAGGACCTATCGCACGCTGTTCCGATTTGTCCGGGAGGGCGAAAACGGAGGCCGCTTTGAACGCCTGTCCGGCGTCTCGCAGGAGCTTCTGTCACGCTTTTCCGCGCACGGGATGCCCATGCGGGACCTCGCCTGGCTGGAGGGAGTCCTTCCCTCGCAGGATTATTTCGGAGTGAACTTTGTTTATGAATAAAAAAAGAACCCTTCATGCGGGGGAAAAACTGATCGGCAGGCTGCTGCCGGAGCCCTCGCTTCGCGAGCAGGCGCTTTTGGCCCGCGGCGTAAAAGGAAGATCGGGCCTCCGGGGCTTTCTGGAGAGACTTGCGGCGTCGGCGGAAGCGGGCAGACGGAAGTCGCTTCTGTACGAAACGGCGGACCGGGCCCTCCTGTTCGGACTGATCGGAGCAGGACTCGCCCTGCTGCTGAAAAATCCTTTTCTGATCCCCGCCCTGTCGGGCGTCGGGCTGATCGTTCCCTTTCTTTTGGCGTCGGCCTCGGCTTCCGGCCGGGAAAAGGCGCTGAAGGCCGAAGCAGAGGCGGCGGCCTCCGTCATCACGACCGCCTACATCCGTCTGGGTGATTTTCCCGCGGCCGTAGCGGAAAGCCTGCCCTATCTGAAATCGCCGGCGCGCGAGCTGTTTTCAGCCTTTGACGAGGAGGTCTCCGTGATGAACGCCGGCGTGGGCAGAGCGCTCTATCATCTGGAAAGAAAGGTCGACGACCCAAGCTTCCGCGAGTGGTGCGAGCAGGTCTCTCTTTGTCTGGAGGACCGGACGCTTGCCGGTACGCTGCCGCCGCTCGTAGCCAAAATGAATGAGGAAAGACTGATCCGCCGCGAGTGCGAGGGTGATGTCCGCGCGCGCAGCTCTGAATTTCTGACGCTGGTGCTGATGACGCTGGGCAGCATTCCGCTGATGAAGCTGCTGAACAAGGACTGGTACCGGACCCTCATCGGGACGGTTCCCGGCAAGATCACACTGGGCGTCTGCGCCCTGATCCTGCTCTGGACCAGCCTGAGGGTTCGGAGCCTGAACGAGGCATGAGGAGGCCGGCATGAACTTACTATGGATCCTATCGGGAGGACTTCTGGCCTGCGTTCTGTTCCGTATCCTGGCGGCGATTTGCAGGGTACCGGATCGGCGAAGCATTGCAGCGCTTCAGGCCGCGCTCGGTGCCGCCGATCCGCAGGAGAGCGCACTGGAACGAAGCATCGGAGAACTCTCCGATGCCATCAGCCGGAAAATGAAACTGGAGGACAGCAAACGCGAGCTCTGGGTGAAGAAGCTTCATGCCGCAGGCATCGGTCTAAGCCCCGAGCAGTATCTGTCCAAGGCTCTGGTCAAGGGCCTTCTCATCGCCGTGTGGGTGATCCCCTTTCTTTTTATCATGCCCGGAATGGCGTTTTTGCCCCTGGCCGGCGGCATCCTCTGCGGCTGGCAGGCTTACGGAGAGGCCGATCGCAGGACACGCAGCCGGATCGAGGAAATCGAGGAGGAGCTGCCCCGTCTCGTCGACACCATCGAGAAAAACCTCAGCCACACGCGTGACATCGTCGGAATTCTGGAAAACTACCGTCCCGTCGCCGGGCCGGTGATGGCCGAGGAGCTCGGGATCACTCTGGCAGATATGCGCTCCGGTCACGCCGAGACCGCTTTGATGCGTCTGGAGCTGCGCGTAGGCTCCTCTCTTTTAGGGGAGCTGTGCCGCGGCATCATCAGTGTGCTGCAGGGTGACGATACGGCCTTCTACTGGGCCCAGCTATCCATGAAGCTAAAGGAAAACCGGCGTCAGATGCTGCGGCGGAAGGCCATGCAGCTGCCCCGTAAGATCAGTCGTCTGTCGATGGTCGTGATGTTTTGCTTCCTGCTGCTGTATCTGGTCGTCATCTTTTATGAAACGGTTCAGAGCCTGTCGCTTCTGTTCGGGTGAGGTGTTTATGAAAAAGGGAGAAGGATATATTGACATCTGCGCGGGCATTCTGGCCATTGCGCTTTTTCTGTCGGCGGCCCTCAGCATCTTTTCCTGCCTGTCGCTGCGCAGCGACATGGAGGCGGCGGCCGAAACCGTCCTTGAGGCAGCCACGCGCCTGGGCTGCATCTCCTCAGAGGAGCTCAGTGAGCTCATCGACCGCTATGAAAGCGAAAAGGATCTTGTGGTCACGATCCGCGCAAGCGGCGCAGGCGATACCGTCCAGTTAGGCGAAAGGATATGGGTGACGGTGGAAAAAAAGACGACGCTGGGGGCAGCGGGACTGGCGCTTCCCGTTACCCTGCGCTGCCATCGCAGCGGCCTGTCGGAAAAATACTGGAAGGTGTCCGGATGATGAAACTGAAGCAGAGAAAGGGAGAAGGCGCCATCCTCAGCTGTGTGCTGCTGCTGGTGATGGCCATGGTCTTTTCCGCAGTGTCCGAATACGCTTCCGCGGCTCTGACGCTTGCGACGGTCCGCCGTCAGGCGCGCGAAACACTGGACAGCTATATATGGGAGGAAAGCATTGTATCCTTTCAGGAGCTGAAGCGCGACAGCGGCAGCGGAGCTTTGTTTTTGGAGGGCTACGTGCAGCGCCTGCTCGAGGAAAGAGGACTCGTGCGCGATGAAAAAGGGCTCAGCTGTCTGACCGCCTCCGGCAGGAGGACGTACACGCTGTCCGACCCCGAGCTTAACGTTCTTTCCGACTGGCACTATACGGTGTCCTTTACGCTGACGCTTCCGCTTCGCTTGGCCGGAATGGGAGAGATCTCCGTGCCGGTCGTGCTGAACGGAAGCGGAAATTACATCAATAAATACGGAGAATAAGATGAAAGAACGAAGAAAACGAGGAAAAAGAGGGAAATTTCTTTGGCTGCTGCCGATCGCGGTCCTGACTCTTCTCGGCAGCGTCATCGCCGTTTCGGCCATCGAGTATTCCGGAGAGGCCGGCGGCGGCGCCGATACGCCCGCCTCAGGGCGCTATACGGATTTTTGTCTTCTGCACGCCGGTGCCTGCGATGACAACAGCGTCGTCGGCTATCGTTTTTCCATTGTCGATATCAGCGGATCCGCGCGCGGCAGCACGATCGATATCTACCGCGATCGCGCATCCGCCTCCTCCTGCGTCCCCTCCTGCACGGGAGGCAGCCGCATTTATTGGAACGAATACGGATACAGCGGCTTCAGTCTCCTCGGCGCCGGCGGGACACTGTCAGGCAAGCTGCGCAACAAGGCGGAGGCAGAGGCCTCGGCGCCCTTTTCCCTGGAGAAAAGCACGCGGGGCAAGTACAAGGAAAGCACACTGGGCCTTGACCGGGCCTTGCCGGTTCCTTCCCTGATCGGCAGCTGGATCCTGGAGGAGGAGAACTATCGGACGGTCTCCCGGCTTTGTCTGGGCGGCGCCGCAGAGCTCAACTACGGCGATATCATCCTGATCGAGCCTGTCCTTTCCTGCCGCGTCGAAAATTGCCCCTGCGGTCTGACAGCCTCCGATCTTGCCCGTCTCGGTCTTTCCTATTACGGGGATACCGTTCCTGCGGAGATCGACGGAGGCTATGGCTTTGCCTGGCTTCGGACCTGGGTTTACCGCACCTTCCCCAACCTCCTCTCGGTCACCGACCGTTCCCGCGCGGGTCTTCTCGGCCTTTCCGCCGGGACCAAGCTTCTGACCAGGACAAAACCGATGACCATCCTGACGGGTGCCTACGGCATGGGCATGGGCATCGAGCTTTCCGTCAGCGAGGAAGCTCCGGAGCTGATGCCTCTGTACGTCGAGGCCGTTCGCGACCGTACGGTGCTGGAGCTAAGCCGCAGCCGGGAGGATACCGAAATCCGCGGCGGCTATCTGGAAAGCGGGCAAACGTATCGCCTGCGGGTCTATTTTTCGGAGGAGACCAGCGCCTATCGCGTGCTTCGGAGCTGGCGTTTTGAGGGAGCGTCGTCGGCCGGCGTATTCAGCGGGATCGGCTCGACCGATGACCCCTATGCCGAGATAACGCTGACGCTGACGGAAAGCCTGCCCTATGTGGACCTGCGCATCCGGGAGGATTGGGTCTCGGAAGATAACAGCATCATTCAAAAAGGAACGGAGAAGGTATTCCGGCTGCAGCTGAGACCCTCGCTCCGGCCGGAGATAAAGGTTTATGACATTATGGATAAGGAAATACATGCATGCTATTTAGGACAGCGCGTATATCTGAATTACTCCGTGCTCAATGCCAGCGGCTATGATGTCCGCATCCGGGCAAAGGGGTATTATGAGCAGGAGCTGGAGGAGATCATCAGCGATGCCGAGCTCGCACAGGAGGAGATGCTTCTTTTCAGCGGCGCGCATTTCCGCACCGTGGAGCAGAAGGACGGTCTGGACGCAGCCCTTTTGTCGGAGTGGAAGGATCAGGTCTATGAGACTCAGGCACAGCTGCCGGTCTATGCGGCGGATCTGGAGCTTTCGGACATCCGTTTTCTGAATGCGGCCGGCGAGGAGCTTGACAGTGAAAGCCTTCCCGCCGACATGCCGATCACGCCGGTCCTTACCCTGAAAAACGATACCGAAACCCCGGTATATGCGACGGTAATTGCGGAAGGCGAGGAGCTGGGGACAGCCGAGCTGCCTTCCATGGGGACGGTCACCATGAATGCGCCCGTCTTCGTACGGACCGAGGAAGGTCCCTTCAGCTACACGGCTGAGCTTTATCTGGAAGGTCAGGGCCGCTCGGCCGAGCTTGAAAAGAACAGGGAAAACAACCGGAAAACGGTAGAGGCTGCGTCGGTCCGTCTGTTTTGCCTGGTTCCTACCGAGGGAGGCCCAAGCTATCACATCGGGACGGATGTCTATACCTCCGTCCGTTTCTACAACCGCTCCGCGCAGGATTTCCGCGAGAACGGCCGCGTACGCATGAGCCTCTATGCCCCCGACGGCTCTCTTTATCTTCAGCTGAGCGGAGAAGCAATCTGTCCGTCGGGGGAGGATACCTTCCTGTACTTTGCCTGGCATGTCGACGAGGCCCTGCGCGGACGCTGCTGCATCCGGTTTGATCTCTCCGCTGACGGAGGGGACAGTTATCTGAACTCGGCGACCTGCGTCTTTTTTGCGGAGATCGTGCCGCTTCCGGTTTCGCGGACGCCGGATACCGTCTACGAGTCGGCCTCCCCGGCCGGATTTACCGCGCCAAGCCTGCGGCCGGTTTATCGCGCCTATTCCGTCGGCTGGCATGAGTGGAGCCTGGAGGGCGGGGGTTATCAGCGCAGGGACTATCGCGTTTCCGTCAGCGGCCGGACGCTGATTTGGCCCATCAGCGGAAAATCGGCCCGCAAAACGGGCGAGGGATGGATCGTGCGGAGCGGATACGGTCTGGCCGCCTCTCTGAGCACCGACATCCTTGCCGACAGTCCTCTCCACACGGATTTCCAGAACGGCTATGCGCTTTTCCCCGAGTTTTTCTACCGACTGGAGGACCGCTGCTTCACTTCTCTGAACAGCGAGGGTGTTTTGGAGGAGCATTTCATGCCCTTATGGTATCCTGACGGACAGTATGCGATCCTGATGGTCGCCGATGATCTCTGGACGCCGGCCGGCAAGCTGATGCTCAGCGTGCCGGCGGAGCTTACGGTCGACGGCTCTCTGTACGACGACCGCTATATCGGCCGCTGAAACAAAAAAAGGCCGGGAAGAGAACCGTCTTCCCGGCCGATCCGGCCGATGTTTATTTCTTTATAAATCGATTTTTTCAAAGCTCCTGATCGAGGCACGAACGGCGGCCAGCGTCATCAGCAGATAAAGCACGATGCCTCCGCAAAGAATGCTTCCGGTCAGGGCCGGGTTTTCAAAGCCTGAGGAGTTCAGAGCCTCCAGCCCCGGGATATGATGAAGCACCTCGGCCAGACCGATCAGAAGCACCGCCCAGATCACGAAGCCGATAAAAGGCTTTGCGAACTTATAAGCCGTTTTGAAGAAGCCCCGGATGAAAATCAGGTTGAAGCCGCCGAAAATCAGCAGGACAAAGGCAAGATACACCGGATTGGCTGTCATCAGGACGTTGCTGAGGTAAGCCGGCGCATCGGCCAGGAAGGTCATCCGGCACAGCGTCAGCGCACTCATCAGCAGGAAGGCGCACAGCTCGATAAAAATCGAAAAGGCGAATTTGCTGCGGACCACATCGCTTTTCCGCACCGGAAGAAGCGCCAGATAAAGGATATCGCTCTCCTCGCGGCATTTCTGGAAGGAAAAGAAAATGCCCTGGCAGACAAAAAAGGCGCCCATCAAAATCGGATACCCCGGTATCAGGGTCATGAAGCCAAAAGCGATAAAAAGAAAGGAAAGCACAGAGGCGCTCAGCGTCAGTTCTTTTTTCAGCAGCTTAAGCATGGCGGGCCTCCCTTTCCAGGCGCAGCATCGTTTCCTCCAGAGTTTCGCCGGGTAGTCCCTGCTCCTCGCGGAAGGAGGCCTGAGTACCGGCAAAAACGATACGCCCCTCACGGATATAGACGATGTCATCCGCACACTTTTCGAGATCCGAGATGATATGCGTGGAATAGAAAACGGCCGTGCCCTGCTCTTTCAGCAGAAGAAACAGGTCGAGAAGCTCATCCCGCGAGAACGGGTCCAGATTGCTGGTCGGTTCATCCAGGATCAGAAGCCTGGCGCGATGCGAAAGCGCCAGCAGCAGATTCAGCTTGACCCTCATGCCCTCCGAGAGCTCGGCAGGTGTTTTTTCCTCATCGATGTCGAACAAGGCTCGGCAGCGGCGGTATGCTTCCTCATCCCAGTTCGGGAAAAAGGAGCGGGTCACCTCCACCAGCCGCCTGATTTTTTTGTGCGGGAAATAACTGACGGCTCCGGTCGAATAACCGATGAGCGGCTTGATTTCGTCCTCGTGTTCAGAAAAGTCCTTGCCGAAAAAGACGATCTCGCCCGAATCGGGATGGACCAGATTGAGCATGGATTTGATGGCAGTGGTTTTTCCGGCTCCGTTTCGGCCGATAAAGCCGCAGATACGACCCTCCTCCAGGGAAAAACTGACATCCCGGAGCGCAAAAGAGGGATACTGCTTGCATAAGGAACGGATTTCGGCAAGCTTCATGACTGCTCCTTTCCGAAGACCGTTTCATACATTCGGTCAAACTGCTCCTTGGGCGGGATGGCAATGCCCAGCATGCGGTCTCCCAAAAGGAGCAAGGTGTCGCCCGGATGAATATCGTAAAGCTCACGGGCCTGCTTGGGGATGACGATCTGCCCTTTTTCACCGACGGTGGCGGTCCAGGCATATTTGCCCTGCGGATTTTCCATGGATGATCTCCTTGTTGGTATGATTTGTATAACAAAGTATACTTCTTCTGGGCGCGTCTGTCAAGCGGGACCGTATCGTCATCTTTCGTGTTTTCCTGTTGGAAGATTTCCCTTTATATGGTATACTCAAAAAAAGCAACGCGAGTCATCATCATGAGGAGGAATTCCTATGCAGAATATTCCGGAAGTAGTACTTGGGATCATTGCAGTCTCCCGGGATTGTTTCCCCATCAGTCTTTCCGAAAAACGCCGGGCGGCTATCAAGGAGGCCTACTCCGGCCAGCTCTATGAGTGCCCGGTCACCGTCGAAAACGAACTCGACATGTTAAAGGCCGTAGCCGATGTCAAGGCTGCCGGCTGTAATGCGCTGGTGGTTTTCCTGGGCAATTTCGGTCCGGAAACGCCGGAAACACTGATTGCGGAGAAATTCGGCGGTCCCTGCATGTTCGCGGCAGCCGCCGAGGGCGACGGTGATCTGATCAACGGCCGCGGCGACGCATACTGCGGCATGCTGAACTGCTCCTACAACCTCGGCATGCGTCATCTGCCCGCCTATATTCCTTCCTATCCGGTCGGCACGGCTCAGGATATCGTCGGAATGATCAGCGATTTTGTCCCGATCGCCCGCGCAGTCATCGGCATCCGCAGCCTGAAAATCATCACCTTCGGCCCCCGTCCGCAGGACTTTTTCGCCTGCAACGCACCGATCAAGGGCCTGTACGAGCTGGGCGTCGAGATCGAAGAAAACTCCGAGCTGGATCTTCTGGTTTCCTATCAGGCGCACAAGGGCGATGAGCGCATCCCCGCCGTCTGTGCCGATATGCGCGCCGAAATGGGTGAGGGCTGCTATTATGAGGACCTCCTGGTCCGCATGGCCCAGTTTGAGCTGACGCTTCTGGACTGGGCGGAGGCTCATCGCGGAGCACGCCGCTTTGTCGCCTTTGCCGACAAGTGCTGGCCGGCCTTCCCCGAGCAGTTCGGTTTCGAGCCCTGCTATGTCAATTCGCGCCTGGCCTCGCGCGGAATTCCCGTCTCCTGCGAGGTCGACATCTACGGAGCGCTGTCCGAGTACATCGGAGTCTGCCTTTCCGGCGATGCCGTCACGCTGCTGGATATCAACAACTCTGTCCCGGCCTCTCTCTATGAGCGCGAGATCAAGGGACGCTTCCCCTACCGGCTGACCGATACCTTCATGGGCTTCCACTGCGGAAACACCCCCAGCTGTAAAATGTGTGCCGATCGCGCGGTCAAGTATCAGCTGATCCAGCACCGTCTGCTGGAACCCGCCGGAAGCGAACCGGATTTCACACGCGGAACTCTTGAGGGCGACATCGCCGCCTCCGATATCACCTTCTATCGCCTGCAGTGCGACAGTGAGGGAAAGCTTCGGGCCTATGCGGCGCAGGGCGAGGTCCTTCCGGTTCCGACCGGCTCCTTCGGCGGCATCGGCATCTTTGCGATTCCGGAGATGGGACGCTTCTATCGTCACGTCCTGATCGAAAAGCATTATCCGCACCACGGAGCGGTGGTCTTCGGCCACTATGGCAAGCTCCTTTTCGAGCTTTTCCGCTTCCTCGGCATCAAGGATATTGCCTACAACCGTCCCGCCAATCTGCCGTATCCTACGGAAAATCCGTGGGAGGAATAAGGGGCAGGCAAAGCCTCCCGACCCGACAGGGTGTGTTCTTTCCAAATAAACTAAAATCGGCTCATGCCTTCCCTTGACACGGTGAAACGGTCGGCGGAAGGCATGAGCCTTTTAATCCCGGTCTATGATTACTGGCGCACCAGCGTGCCGACCAGCATCTCGACCACATATTCCTTTTGCTTTTGAAGAATGGCGGCCTTCTGCTCCTCGGTGAGCCCCTCGGGCAGGGGCATCGGCGGCAGCGGAATCATCAGGTTTTCGGCCAGATATTTGAGGCCCTCGGGATATTTGGTGATATCGATACGGTTGTCGTCCATGTTCGGTCCTCCTTTTAAGGTCTGTACTCGCGGATGAAATCGCAGACGGCCTTTACGTTCTCCGGATTGGCGTCGTTCCGGAACGAGACCATCTTGTCCTCGCTGAAAATGAAACCGCCGTCGCTTCCAAGCTCATCACAGAGGCGCTTGGCATAGTCGAGGCACTCCTGCTTCGTGCCCATGCCGAGCTTCTGGACCGGCATGCCGCCGAGGATGGCGACGTTCGGAAGCTCGCGGCGCAGCTCAAACACATCGTCCTGCTCGGGATGCAGGGTGATGATGCCCGCGGGATAATCCTTCAGATAATCCCAGAAGCGGCGCGTGCTGCCCTCCATGAAAAGGCGGACGGTCTTCCCCTTGGCGGCCAGCGTATCCAGCATCTCCTTGAGGTACGGCCACAGGAAGCGCTCGAACTGCTTCTGATTCATGATATTGTGACAGAGCAGCGTGATGTCGTAATCGAAGCAGGCGTCCGGGTTCGGGCCGTCCGGCAGCGCCTTGAGCGCCTTAAGGGCGGGATCAAAGAAAAGCGCGTTCAGAGCCTCAATGGCGGCGTCGACCTTTTCGGGGTCCTTGCGCATGGCCACGGAGAGCCCCTTGATGCCCAGAATGGTGTTGAACAGATAATCGATGCCGAAATACGGCGGCTGACCGGGCGCCGTGAAGGTCGGCAGGCCGTACTCCTCCTTCAGGATGCCCAGCATCCGGCCGTTGTACTGGCTGAAGGCGCCGAACTCGCGGATGACGTTCTGCATGTCCTCGAGGCGGACGCTTTTGTCGGCCCACATCGGGTATTTTTTCGCCATGCCCTTCTCCCAGAAAAACTTGTTCGGGTTGGCGATGAGCTCGTCCAGCTCGCTGAATTCGCAGAGCGCGTTGTCCGGATAGCTGATGACGCCGGCCTCATCGTCGATGCGGTAGGTCAGGCCGCCCAGCGCGCCGGGCAGGCGGATGACGTTGCGGACGCCGTGTTCGAATATCGCGTCAAAGCCGTACTTTTCCTGATGCTCGCGCACGACCTTTTCCATGATGCCGTAATCATTCATCGCCTCCGACAGCTTGAAGCCTGCGTCCAGAATCTTCCAGGTCACGAAAAAGGATAGATTGGGGATGCGATCGGGCTTGACCTTCATCATGGATGCGTCGCGGAACAGCTTTGTCCGGTACGATCTCAGTTCCTGGTTTGTCATGAAGAGTCCCTCCTGAAATTTCAGTCCTGTTTTTGTATTTTATGCGCTTTTTCCGATGCCGATATTTATCCGTATCATAGCACTTTAATGTATAAAAAAGCAAGCATTGACACACAAAATCTTCTATGCGATAATAAGCCAATCTGGTAGCTTTACGGAGGGAAAGTATGAAAAAAAGGACTCTGGAGGAGAAAAAGGACAATTTTTCCGTCGCTCTCGGACTGTTTGATTACATAAATCCGATCCTCTACGCGATCACGACCTTTACCATCGCGAAAAATCTGTATTACATGACCAAGCCGGCCGTGTTCGTGCTTTTTGTGATCGGCGCGATCATCTCGCTGATTTTCGGACTGACCATTCCGACGGTCAAATTTATCGTCGGCCTTGGGATCATGAAGTTCAAAATGCCCGTCAATCTGGTCTGCTTTGTCAACTGCGGCATCTTTTTATCCGGCATGATGCTCTTCTATGCCATCCTGCAGCCTAAGCTCTGGGTCTTCCTTCTGATCGCTGCGGCGGCGCTCGTCCTGCTCGGCCTGATCTATCTGAAAACAAGAAAATTCAATACGGTGGCGGTCCTGATCGGCGCCGTGGGATATCTGCTCATCTATACGACCATGATCCGCTATTGCCTTGGCGTCGGACATATCGCCTCCGTCGTGCTTTACGGCGTGGCGATCTGTCTCTTTGTCATGCTTTGCGGCATCGGCATCAAGGGGAACCTCAAGGATGCGCGCGTTCACTGGGTCATCGAGATCTCGAACGTGCTCTGCCAGCTTTGCGTCGCGATCGCAACGCTTCTGGCCTTTTAACAGAAGCCTCTTTTTCGGAAAAGAAAGCCGACCGGTCTATGCGGCTGCTCCGCCTGGCCGGTCGGTTTTTGATGTACGAAAGCACGAAGAGGCAGCTGCCTGGGTCAGCCGGTCCGGCCTCGCAAAAACGGAATGACAGTGTGCGCTTTATTCTCGCGCCGGCTTATGCTATAATGAAGAAAACAGGTCTTCGAAAGGCTTTACAAGATGAAAATGCATCAAAATCCGGAGCTGCCGCGCATCGCCGGCAGGCTCCTTGACATCAGCGCCTTCGGCGCGGATAAAAGCGGAAAGGTCCGCTCGGATCAGGCTCTTTCGGCCGCTATTCAAGCGTTGGGCGAGGCCGGCGGCACGGTTTTCTTTCCCGCGGGCGAATACGAGCTCGGGCCGATCCGGTTCGTGAGCGGTCTGGAGCTCCGCCTCGACAAGGGCGCCGTCATCCGCTTCTCACGCCGGTTAGAGGATTATCTGCCGCCGGTGCTGGGTGTGTATGAGGGCATCCGCTGCTATCGCCCGAGCGCGATGCTGCACGCCGAGGGGTGCCATGACATCGCCGTCACCGGCGAGGGCATCCTGGACGGACAGGGCGATGCCTGGTGGGACATGGTCAACTACCGGGCGGGCACGCAGCACATGCTGGCCTCCGCCGAGGCCGGCGAGCCGCCCGAGGCCCGCGTGTACGACAACTGGGTCCAGGGAATCCGTCCCTGTTTTCTGGAATTTGTCGACTGCGAGCGTGTCCTGATCGCCGGCGTGACCTTCAAGGACAGCCCGATGTGGACCGTTCATCCGACCTGGTGCCGTCAGGTGACGGTCCGCGGCATCCGCATCGACAATCCGATGGCGGACCGCTTCCATCATTCGCCCAACACCGACGGCGTCAACCTGGACGGCTGTGATACCTGCCTGGTCGAGGGCTGCGAGATCTATTGCGGCGATGACTGCGTCTGCATGAAATCCGGCAAAAACGCGGACGGCCGCGCCGCAGGGCATGTCTGCCAGAACGTTGAGGTGCGCGACTGCCGCTTCCTGCGCGGCATCGGCGGCATCACGATGGGCTCCGAGATGAGCGGCGGCATCCGCAATCTGTATTGCCACGATGTCTGGATGAAGGACATCTGCATTGCTATCTGGTCAAAGAGCACGCCCGAGCGCGGCGGCTTCATCGAGGATCTCTGGTATGAGAACATCACGGTCGAGAACGCGGATGTGGTCGGCTTTGAGGTCACGCTTCGCTACGCGGCGAAGGAGATGGACGCGAGCCACTTCCCGCGCATCCGCGGCATCCACGCGGAGAACGTGACGGTCAGGGACGCGAAGGTCGGCATCCGCATCGAGGGCATCCCTGAGTGCCGTCCCTTTGACATTTCGCTGAAAAACGTGACGATGAAGGCGGAGACGCCGATCCGGATCTCGAACGCGGATGCGGTGACGCTGGAAAACCTGAGTCTCGAGGAAAATCCGGAGTACCTGTATCGGATATAGAGGCATCATGCCGCAGGGTCCTTCGTAAACATTCAAAAAATCCCGCCCTGACGGGTGTTCTGACGAGCACTCCGCCGCAGCGGGATTATTTTTTAGCGTTTAGTACTGGAAGTAGTCATCCTCGCGGATGGTCGCGGCGAGATTTTCGCTCATGACTACGCGGGTGGGCATGTCACGCAGCTGCAGGATCGACGCAGGCACCTCCTGTGTCGGCTCGCCGAAAATCGTGAGGCGCGAGGTGAGGCGCTGCCAGGTGACGTGGGTGCCGGCGGTCGTGATGCCGTGCATGTCCAGCACGTTTTTGGCCTTCATCGCATCGCGCGGGCCCATCATGGCGCCCTTCGGGGGCACCTTGGAGATATCGCCGGAGCAGCCGAAGCAGCCGTGGAGCGAGTTCTGCGCGATCGTCAGCGGATGGAGAGAGGCAACCTTGGCCGGCTGCGCCAGGTACTCCTCCATCGTCGGCTTGAACCAATCCTCAACGGGATCGATGAACGCCAGATGGCCGGGCCAGCCGGGGCCGGAGTAGACGCAGTCTGCCTCGCCGTCGGCCTCGAGCATCTTGGAATAGTCGGGCGTCACTTTGGCACTGTGGTAGATGAAGTTCTCCTCCTTGAAGCCGAGATCGAGGATGTTCGCGACCATGAAGCGGTAAAAGGCGTTGCCGAAGCCGTTGCGATAGCTGAGCGGCGCGATGTTGCCCTGATCATCCGCCCACTCGTCCATCATGTAGAACTTGACGTTGCGGCAGTTGACGCCGAGCTCGCGCAGCATGTACGCGACCTTCCGATAGGTCGGATTGGGGTTGCACATGATCAGGACGACCTTTTTGTCATAGCGGTCCGAGTCGATGATGCGCTTGACCATGTCCGTCAGCATCGCCATTTCAAATTCCTCGTTTTTCATAACCTCGACGGTCATGGTCGGGGACGTCGGATGCTTTCCGTTCATGGCCAGGATGTCCTCGCGCGTAATGGCGCGCACCCGGTCGATCTCCGCGGTGTTCTTAAAGGGGTAGAACTCCGCTGCCTTGAAGGTGAAATTGTCTTCGCCGAAAATCATTTCTTTTCCTCCTGAAGTTTGTCCGTATTGCAGCGGCCGGACACCCGGCCGTTTGTTGTGAAGGGATGCGTTGGCTTAGGACCGTCTTCGGTCTTCTGCTCAGACGACGATATCGATCGGGTAGTCCTTCAGATATTCATCCAGCAGTCCGCATTCATCCAGCAGCTTGAAGAGGGAATATCTCGTGCGGTAGTCCTTGGCGCAGTGGATTGAGATATTCTTCACTCTTTCGGAAACACCGAGCTGCAGGGCATCGGTAGGCGCTTCCAGGACCTCCAGAACGTGACGGATCTTTTCGATCGGCGGAAGGTCCCGCAGAACGGCCTGGATCTCGGGGAAGCGGCTCTGGGCGCGTCGGATGCGCCGCTCCTGCTCCTCCCAGCTCAGGAAGTCGCCCTCGTTTTCGGCCATGATGGCGTCGCCGTTTTCGACGCCCCAGGTGCGGTGCATCCACTCGATGCGACGCTCGCGGCTCAGACGGTTCGCGCGGATCTTCTCAAGATCCAGCTTCGACAGGTCCTCGTTCGCGAAGCGCTCGAAGAGCGGCCAGACCATCAGGGTCCCGATCCCGACGCAGAGGCCGTGAGAGGGCGCGCGTCTGCCCTCGGAAAGCGCCTCCATGTCCCAGAGATGGGCCATGTTATGCTCGACGGAAGCAACCGCCCGCGTATGGCCGACGATCATGATCGTCACGCCCGCCAGCAGAAGGCCCTCGATCAGGATCTGCACGCCCTTCTCACTTTTGGCCTTGATCTCCTCGACGTTGTCGACGAGCTTATTGACGGCGTCCGTCACGATCTCGCAGCAGGTCGGGCAGCAGATCTCATCATTGATGATATTGCCGATCAGCCAGTCGGCCTTGGCGATATATTTGCCCAGGACATCGCCGACGCCCGCCGCCATCATCCAGTCCGGGGCGGTGGCGATGATCTGCGTGTCGCAGCAGATGATCTCCGGGCAGGGGCCGGGGCGATGGATCTTCAGCCCTCTCATAATGAGCGGCGCGACCGTGGAGGTGTAGCCGTCCATCGAGGCCGCCGTGCCGACGCTCACGAAGGGAAGCTTGTTTCGCGCGGCGTTCACGCGGCAGGTGTCCGTAATGGAGCCCGAGCCGACCGCCACCAGAAACTCCGTCTCCGCCTGGATCGACAGGAGGACCTCGCCGACGCTGCGCTCATCCGGATCGACATCGCCCTCGCGCATCAGCTTGCAGAGGATCACCTCAAAGCCGTTGTCCTTCAGAAGCTCACAAACGCGTGCTCCCGCGATCGGGTAGGTATTTTTATCGCAGACCACGACGCAATGCGTCCCCAGCCCGCGCTTTTTGATGTATTTCGGCAGATTTTCCACAATTCCCGCACCGACATAAATATCCTGCGTCGGCTCCTGATGCTCAAGCCCGCAGCCGCACTCGATTCCGGAGATGGTAAGCCTCCGGTCCTCATCATAACTGATCGATACTGACATCGCTGATTCTCCTGTTTTATCGTTATTCAGACGATCATGAATCCTCGCCCTCGAAAATTGGTTTCATTGTAGCACAAGAGGATAAGCTATTCAATAAGGGCGCGTGGATGCTTGTGATATCTTCGCTGTGACGCGCCCATTCAATACGCGCAAGCGCGTATTGCCGGAGTAAGTTGAACCCTTGCTCTCCCCTTTATTTCTCCGATCCCGATTTTCATTTCGCAAAAACTATGGTAGAATATGGGCCGGCTTCCGAAGCTGTTCGGAGGCTTTGACATCACGAGTTTCGTCCCTAAAAGGAGAAAATCTTTGGACACCCTGTCATCTGTTCTGCCGGTCATCATCCTTTTGCTGATCGGTGTGCTGTGCCGGAAGAAACGCCTCATCGAGGAAAACGGGATCGGCAGCCTGCAGTCACTGGTCATGAACATCACCCTGCCGGTCGGTCTCTTCCTGACCTTCTTTAACGCCTCTCTGACCGCCGATACGCTCGCCTTCCCGCTGACGATCTTTGCCGTCAACGCGCTCGGCTATCCGCTGGGAAAGCTGCTCTGCCGCCTCTTCCGCCGGAAGGATCCCTTCCTTCCGTTTGCCATGACCACCTCCGAGGACGGCATGCTCGGCTACGCGCTGCTCGCGATGATCATCCTCGAGAGCCGGATGACCGCCTTTGCCCTGATGGATCTCGGACAGGTCCTGGGATTTTTCGCGGTCACCTACCAGATCCTGAATAAGCAGCTTACCGGAGAAAAGGCAAGCCTTAGGAGCATCGTCAAAAGTATCGTGACGAATCCGCTGCTCGTCGGCATGCTCGCCGGCATTCTCTGCTCCGCTACGGGCCTCAGCGCTTTGGCCGAATCCGCCGGGCTCATGCCGCTCATCGAGTCCCTGTGCAGCTTCATCTCGGCGCCGACCAACGCCGTCATCCTGATCGTGATCGGCTACCGGATCAATTTCAGCCATCTGAAGCCCGGCGAGCTCCTGATGGCCATGCTGATGCGCATGCTCCAGCAGGGACTGCTTTGCGCAGCCGTGCTGACGCTCTTCCGATTCCTCGGCGGCGTCTTCGCCGAGCCCGTCACGACCGTCTCGGTGCTTGCCATCATGATGCTTCCGGGCACGTATCTGCTGCCCATGTATGTCGAGCCGGACGAGAGAAAAGAGTTTTATGCCACCTTTTTGTCGGCCTACACCCTGCTGTCCGTGGCTGCCTTCATCGTCCTGAAGCTCCTGACGGCCGGCGCGTGCGTGCAAGGCCTTTTCGCTGCTTTTGGCTTTTGCCAGCGCTTCGGCGGAATCGAGAAGCAGGGCCTCTTCGATCCTTTCATCGGACAGCTGCGTCAGCGCGTCCGCGAGATCGATATGCTTGCTCATCACAGATAAAAGCCCTCCTTTTCCAGATATTTTTCCAATTGCTTCCGCAGACGGGCCATCCTGACCGCCAGTGTTTTCGGATTCTTTTCATAGCGTTCGGCCAGCGACTGCAGGCTCTCTCCGAGAAAATAGCGGCGGGTGAACAGGACGCGGGATTCCACATCCTGTTCGGCGAGGAAGCGCTCGATCGCTTCGCTGACGCCCTCCGTAGGATCGTTCTCGGCGGCCGGCGCCGGGAGTGCGCTTTCCTCCCATTCGACCCAGGTCCCCGCGCTGTCTCCTCCCCGCTTTTGCCGGTGATCGGCGCGGTAGCGGTCCACTGCGATCTGCCGGGTGATTTTACAGAGAAAAGAGCGCAGATAGGTCGGTCTGTACGGCGGGATCGTTTGCCAGACCTTGAGCCAGGTATCGTTGACACATTCCTCGGCGTCCGCGGCGTTATGGAGCAGATTCAGGGAGATCGTATACAGAAGCGATCCGTAAGCAGCGGCCATGTCCTTCAATCCCTGTTCCGATCGCATGAACACGGCCTCGATCATCTGCTGATCGGCGGCATAGTCAGTTTCCGACATCTGCGTTTCTCACTTCCTCTCCTCCAGGTTGACGGTATATCTCACCGATTGTCCTCCTTATCGATAACGTTTTTTTTCGGCCGATATAACAGGGATTTTAATATTTTTCTGAAAAATATGCTGAACCGCCGAAGAAGGGGCCCACAAAAACGAAGACCCTCCGGGGCGTGCAGGGAAGGTCTTTTTGTGTGGAAGGTGTCTCTCGTTTCGGGGTCTTGATGCGGTTGAAGCGATGGTCAGGCTTCGAACTCCAGCAGGCTTACGGAATCGGCCGGGAGCGTGAGCGTCTCCGGGACCGGGCCCTCGTAGACCGTGCGATCCGTCGAGCGTCGGTCGGTCCGTCGGATGCGGAGCGTCCGGAAATCGCCGCGGACGTCCAGCGTGAGCTCGCGCGCCGCGGGGTGCTCGAACGAGTAGTTGGCGATCAGGCAGCGGCCGCGGGTCCCGTCGGAGGCGGCCAGCGTGAAGAGGTCCGGCAGCACCGAGGCCTCGCGCATGCGCCCCAGCTCCTTCAGCAGGCGGAAATAGAGAAACGCGTAGAAGGGCTTCTTCCGGACCAGCGAGAAGCCATTGAAGTAATACAGGCCGTTGTAGCGGAGCATCATGTAGTTGGTCTGCATGTCATAATAGGCGGCGAAGTCGACCGGCCCCTTCTGGAGCTCCGTCAGCATCGCCGCGGTGAAGCAGGCGCCGCCGATCCGGCCGATGTGGCGGTAGGACTCGTGCAGGCGGTCATCGAAATTGATGTTGAAGTTCCACTCGTCGAGGACAGTCGGGACGCTGCGGAAGCCGAGCCCGTCGAGCAGCTCGCGCACGCGGCGGCTTTTCTCGCGGAAGCGGGCGGCGTCGGTGCCGTAGAAATGATAGCTGAAAAAGTCGAGGGGGCAGCCGCTCTCACGGACGAAATCGAGCCAGTGACGGGTGAAATCGCTCAGGGGGTCGGAGAAGGCGCAGCCGCCGACCTTTACACCGGGCAGGGCGTCCCGGAGCTTCCGCGCCGTCAGCTCGTAGAAGCGGTGGAACTCGCTCTCCTCGCCCCGGTAGAAGATCGGAAGGTCCGGCTCGTTCCAGAGCTCGAAGCTGACGTTTTCGTAGCGGTAGCCGTCGGCCCAGCCGCCGCAGTAGTGCTCCGCGATCCGGAGCATGATGTCGGAGAGCTTTTCGACCGGGC
>JAZQNF010000027.1:0-5654 GCA_045627225.1 Bianqueaceae bacterium | reverse complement strand
TTTCAAAACCTGATCCATAGTACACTCTCCTTCATTTATGATGAGTTTGTTACTCTTGATATTGCGTTCCCTTGCCCTCAGTCAGGGACTGATAGGCGGTGAGAATTCTGCCCCAGTTCTGGTCACGGTCGAGGGCGATGCCGCGGCCGATGCCGGAGACCATGAGACCGATGCCCTTGTCCTCCATGGTCTGACCGAACTCGCGGAGCAGGGCGCTGCCGGTGCCGGGATCGGTGGAACGGCCGTCAAAGATGATGTGGACGTAGACCTCCGTGAGACCGGCCTCCTTGGCCATGTCGAGCAGGGCCGTGGGGTAGTCGATGGAGCCGTGGGAGCTCTTTTTGGTGAGCAGCGCGAAGAGGTGCAGAGCGCCGCCGCGGGCCTTGACTTTTTCGATGGCCTCGAGGAAGACGGGGTTCTTCGCGAAGGAGCCGTCCTTCATGGCGTTGTCGAGACGGACATCGTCCTGGGCGACGACGCGGCCGCTGCCGAGGTTGATGTGGCCGGCCTCGGAGTTGCCGGTTTTGCCCTCGGCCAGTCCGACGGCGGGGCCGGAGGCCTCAAGCTTCGCGTAGGCGTGCTCCGCGAGCAGGCTGTCCCAGACAGGCATGTCCTGAGAGAACAGGGGGTTGTTGTCGTTGTCCTCGCCCAGTCCCCAGCCGTCCAGGATCAGCAGAAGGACCTTGGACCTGTTCTCGAAGGAGAACAGAGGAGAGCCTTCCATTTCGGCGGGCTGAGAGAGACCCATGGCGGAGAGCACGGTGGGAGCGACGTCGCAGAGCTTGCCGGAATCCTTGATCATCCGGATGCCGCTGTCTCCGTCGGGGCCCAGCGCGATGCAGGCGACCTGACTGCAGGTGTGCGAAACGTGGGGGCCGCCGTCGCTCTTGCGGAGGATCTCGATGTTGCCGTGGTCGGCGGTGACGAAGACGGTGTAGCCGCAGGCGAGGGCCTTGCGGAGGGCGCGTCCGACATACTCGTCGACGGCACGGACGGCGCTGCGCTTGGCGGCGTCATTGGAGGTGTGACCGACGACATCGCCGTTGGCGAAGTTGGTCACGATGAAGTCATAGCCTTTTTCCAGGCCCTCTTCCAGCTTTTCCTCGACCTTGGGGAGGGAGAGGCTGGGCACCTGGTCGAAGCCGATTCCCTTCGGGGAGGGGACGCGGATATCGTCCTCGCCGGGGAAGGGCGTCTGGTTGCCGCCGTTGAAGAAGAAGGTGACGTGAGCGTATTTTTCGCTTTCGGCCAGATGAAGCTGGGTAAGCCCGGCCTCGGAGACCGTCTGCGCCAGCGTCTTCTGCACCTTGGCGGGCGCGAAGGCGATGGGCAGGTAGGTGTACTTTTCATTGTACATCGTCAGGATGACAAAGTCGAGCGGATCGATCATTTCGCGCTCGAAGCCCTTGAAGGCGGGGTCGGTGAAGGCGTCGGTAAGCTCCACCTCACGCTCGCCGCGGCGGCAGCAGAAGATGACGCCGTCGCCGGACTTGACCAGGCCGACGGGCTGTCCGTCCTTGTCGGTGAGGTTCAGAGGAATCATGTGATAATCGTCGGTGCCGGCCGCATAGACCTTATCGAAGGCGCGGGCCATGGCATCGCCGCCGGCTAAACGGTAGCTCATTTCTGTACTCCTCTCCGTTCTGCCTTGTCGGGGTCGAAGATGCCGCCGCCGGGCAGAACATTCAGTAATTCGGGGAAGCTCTTGATGACGCAGCTGGGCTGGTTCTCAGCGGTGATCTTCTTGAGCGGGGTGGCCGGATAATCGACGGCGACGGTGCCGGCAAAGCCGGAGGCCTTCGCGCCGATGATGTCGCGGGTCAGGTTGTCGCCGACGAAGATGCACTCATCGGCCCAGACGCCCATTTCATCCATGGCCAGATAATAGATGGCGGGGTGAGGCTTGCGGAGCATCGTGACGGAGGACTGCTGTACGGTCGCGAACAGATCGCGGATACCGTCTGCGTCCAGCCACTGATCGATCTCCTCGGTGCCGACCAGGTCGGAGATGATGCCGACCTTATAGCCGCGGGCGATGAGCTCCTTGACGGTCTCGACGCCGCCGGGGACCACGAGGCGCTCGCCCTTTGCGTTGCGGAAGCAGTGCGTCAGCTCCACGGCGTTCGCGGCGATGTAGTCGCGGTCCAGCTCGGGGACGAGCCAGCGGGTCCAGAGATATTTCTCGGGAGCCTCGCAGTAGTATTTAAGCGCCCAATTGCGGTAAACGTCGTAGCGGGCGTTCAGGAATTCGTAGTATTCGTCGGGATCCATGTCCGTGCCGCAGATCTCGGCGATGCGTCTGCGCGCGGCCAGAGAGTAGGGACGGTTTTCGCAGACCTCACGGAAGGTGCCGCCCAGGTCCAGAAAGATGCCTTTGATGTTTTCCATGCGTTACACTCTCCTGACCTTGTCCCAGGCCACCTTGGGGGCCTCAGGGAAGATTTCCTTCAGCTCGGAGAAGTCGAAGATGATCGCATCGGGACGGTTCTCGTCGGTGATCTTTTCCTTCGCCAGCTTTTCGGGGGTGGTGTAGAGGATGAACATGCCGAAGCCGGCGGCGCGGGTCCCCTCAACGTCACGGTTCAGATTGTCGCCGATGTAGACGCAGCGGGAGGGCTCTACGCCCAGCAGGCGGCAGGCCTTCTCGCTGATGGCGGGGGCGGGCTTGCGGATGCCCTCGACGCAGGACAGAAGCACGGCGCCGAAGTACTGCTCCAGACCGTCCTCCTTCAGCCAGCGCGGGATCTCCTGAGAGGTGACCAGATTCGAGATGATGCCCAGCTTATAGCCGTTCTGATACATGTCCTTGACGGACTGAGCGCCGTTCGGAGCGACCACGCGGCGGCCGTCCTTGTTGCGGTACTCGATGGTCAGCTCGATGGCATTCTTCTTAATGCGCCGTTTGGGGTAATCCGGCGTCAGCCATTTGCCCCAGAGCTCCTCCTCGGGAGCCTCCTTCATGGTATCGAAGCACCATTTGCGGTAGCCGGCGTAGCGGTAATCGAGGAATTTGCAGAATTCGTCGGGATCACCCTTTTCGCCGCACATTTCGGCGATTTTTCTGCGGGCCTCCGCTTCAAACTCGGCATCTCGCTCTACCAGACGGAGCGTACCGCCCAGATCGTAGAAGATCGCATCAAATTCTTTTTCGCTCATGATGAGCCTCCTTTATTTTTCAAGCGGCGGGAAGATATCCAGCAGCTCGGAAATTCGGTTGATGGTATAGTCGGGCTGCAGGAATACTTCCGGCGGCTCCTTGATGAGGGTGTCGGGCTCGTCGATGCGGATCATCAGCGCAAAGCCGGCCGCACGGGTGCCCTCTACGTCACGGGTGGGATTATCCCCGACGTAGGCGCAGTTTTCCTCGGGGCTGCCGATGGAACGGCAGGCCAGGTGGTAGATCTCGGGATCCGGCTTGCGCAGACGGACCTTGGAGGAAAGGATGACGGACTTGAAGTAGTGAGCCACGCCGTCGGAGATCATCCAGTCGGGGATCTCGGTCTCGGTGATGGTGTTGGCGATGATGCCCAGCTTGTAGCCGCGGCGGTCAAGCTCGATGATGGTGTCCTTTACGTCATCGCGGGGGACGCGGCGGCCGTCGTGGTCGCGCCACAGACGGGTCAGGCGGCCGGCGTGGGCGCAGAGGACCTCGGGGTCGTAGTCGGGCAGCAGATACTGGCTCCACAGCTCCATTTCGCTGGCGTCGAGGAGGGTCTTTTTGGCCAGCTTGCGATAAGCCTTCCAGTTGGCCTCCAGCTTCTCAAAGAAAACATCGTGGGGCTCGGTCGCGCCGACCAGCTCCATCAGCTCCTTTTCGGCCGCATCGGAGAACTCCTTGTCGGGGATGACGATGCGAAGGGTGTTGCCTACATCAAAGAAAATGGTGTCTGTCATGGGGTTGTCCTTTCTGGGAGTATATATGATGGTGTTGATGAAACTTGGAACGGTGGAAGCGTCGCTTTACGGCTGCGCGTTGACGGCTTCCAGGATGGGGATGAGCTCGCTCAGCTCATCGATCAGATAATCGGGCACAGGGCAGTCCGGACGGCCGAGGAAGGCGGCGTCGCGGTGCGCGACCTTCGGGTTCCGGATCTGCACGACCAGGCCGAGGCCTGCGTTCCGTGAGCCGAGAACATCGCGGGAGATGGTATCGCCGACATAGCCCGTCTCCTCCGGCGTGACGCCGAGCTGATCCATGGCGAGGCGGAAGATGGCCGGATCGGGCTTGCGGCAGCCGGCCTCGCTGGACATGACCAGGCAGTCCATCAGCTTGTCGATCCCGTATTCCTTCAGGATGTGCGGGGCGAAGGAGGTGGACTGGACGTTGGTGATGATGCCGAGGCGGATGCCCATATCATGCAGGCGGGTGAGAGCCTCGTATACATCGGGGCGGCGCTTCAGCTCTACGCGGTCATAGTCGAAGCGGAAGCTGAGCTCCTCGGCGTAGGGAGCCAGCTGCTCCTCGCTGAAATGATATTCCCTGAGGTAAAAATCGCTCCAGATGCGGGCCTGGGGCAGCTCTGCCTTGTGCTCCTCGGCCCAGTGCTTGTAAAGCTCGCCGTTTTCGTGGATCTGGAGACCGAGCTGCTCGGCGGAGACCTCCAGCGGGAGGCCGTAGAGGGCTAGGCGCTTTTTCAGGGTCTCGCCGAAGGCGGTCCGAAGCTCCGGGCTGTTGTGGACGGTCAGAAGAGTGCCGCCGATGTCAAACAGAAGGGTTTTAATCATCCGATAAGCTCCTGTCTTAGGTGGTAGAAGGTGACCGACGCGGCAACGCAAACGTTTGCGCCGGAAATACGATATAATTTTAATGCATCCCGAGGTCTTTGTCAACAGGATTCCCCTATTAATAAAATATAAGGAATAATAACGAAAAAGCATTGACAGGGAGCGATCCGGGATGTATGATAAGCATCGCGCAAACGTTTGCAGGAAACCGCATCGTTTTTGCGCCGCCTATTCCATTTTTTTATATCACTTCGGAGGAAAAAAGATATGTATCTGTACCTCATCCTGTTCGTCGTCGTCCTGACGGCCTGCTACATCGCGTTCAACTACATCCGCATCAAGAAGATGAAAGAGGGAACCGATGAGATGGCTGAGATGGCCGGCATCATCCGCGACGGCGCGGTCACCTTCCTGGAGACCGAGTTCAAGACCATCGCCATTGTGGTCGTGATCGTCGCACTGGTCTTTTCCCTGTTTATCGAAGCGACCAGCGGCATCAGCTTCATCATCGGCGCCGCTATGTCCTCCCTCGTCTGCGTCCTCGGCATGCGCAGCGCTACCTTCGCCAATGTCCGCACCTCCAACCGCGCGCTGGAGACCATGAACATCGGCGAGACCGTCAAGGTTGCCCTCTGCGGCGGCTCCATTTCCGGTCTGGCCGTTCAGGCGCTGGGTACCCTCGGCATGCTGGTCGTGCTGCTGATCTGGCCCATCGATGCTGATGCGACCGGTCACGGCCTGCTGATCAACTTCAGCTGCAACCCCAGCATCATGCACATCACCACCTATTCTCTCGGCTGCTCCGTCGTAGCCATGTTCAACCGTGTCGCCGGCGGCAACTACACCAAGGCCGCTGACATCTCCGCCGATATTCTGGCAAAGATCCGCAACGACCTGCCCGAGGATGACAGCCGTGTGCCCAACGTCAT
>JAZQNF010000026.1:0-24767 GCA_045627225.1 Bianqueaceae bacterium | reverse complement strand
ATATTAGCGGGGATGCAAGCGAAATCGAGCTCGCCGCGGATGAGCTTGGGACTGATCTCATCGGCAGAGCCGTGGATGGAAAAAATATAGGGAAGCTTGCCTTCCTCCGCCTCCTTCATCATATAGACCATGCCCATGGAGGTCGGTCCCTACATGCCGGCTACGCGTACGGCTTCGAAGCTTACGGGCCTTCTGCAGGCCGGAAGCAGGATAAGAGATAACAGCAGGAGAATGCTGATGTTTTTTTTCATAGATTCATTTTTCCTTCTTTCATTGGAATCTGTCTTTATTATACAGGACGCGCGCAGACGTCGATGTTGCTTTTGCAACATATCGGCAAAATCTTGCTTATTGATGCTCACGGTGTTATGATGAAAACAGTAAATTACGGAGGCATAAAAGCATATGAACACTATTTCGGTCCGCTCCTTTGCGGACGAGGCTTCGCCGCTTCTGGAGGGACAGATCCTGGCGATGAAGCGAAACCGTCATGAGGGTCTGGAGATCCGCGGCATCAACGGACACAATATTTCGGAGCTGAGTCCTTCTGAGGCAAAAGCCGTGAAGCAAAGACTGGCAGAGGAGGGGCTTTCCGTCTGGTCCGTCGGTTCGCCTATCGGAAAGATCCCGGTCACGGCCGATTTCGCGCCTCATCTGGAGCTCTTCCGGCGTATGCTTGAGAATGCGGCGGAGCTGGGCGCTAAGGCCTTCCGTCTCTTCAGCTTTTATATTCCGGAGCACGAGGATGCGATTTTCTACCGCGATGAGGTGCTGCTTCGCCTTTCGCGCTTTCTGGAGGCGGCGGAGGGGTATCCGATCGAGCTCTGTCATGAGAACGAAAAGGGGATCTTCGGCGATATCGCTTCCCGCTGCGAGCTCATCCATCAGGCGCTGCCTTCCCTTCATGCCGTCTTCGATCCGGCCAATTTCATTCAGTGCGGCCAGGAAACCTGGGTCGCCTGGGAGCTTTTGAAGCCTTATGTGCGCTATCTGCATGTCAAGGATGCGCTGGAGAACGGTGTGGTCGTTCCGGCCGGTGAAGGCATCGGTCATCTTCGCGAGATCATCGCGTCCTATCTTGCGGCCGGCGGCCGCGATTTTACCCTCGAGCCGCATCTGACCGTTTTTAAAGGCATGAACGCGCTCGTGACGAAATTCGATGATGCTCTGGTAGGCAAGTTTGAGTACCGCAGTGCGGATGAGGCCTTTGACGCGGCCTCCGAGGCGCTGCTGAAGCTGGTAAAGGAGAAGGGTTATGAGTTCTAGGCAGGTCCGCATCGGAGTCATCGGTATCGGAAACATGGGCCGCAAGCACTGTCTGAATATCCTGGAGGGAAAGTGCCCGGAGCTTCTTTTGACGGCCGTTGCAGACGATCGTCCTGAGAGACGGGAGGAAATCGTAAAGCTTTCCGAGGGGCGGGTCACCGCTTTTTCGGACGCAGAGGCGATGATGGACAGCGGCCTCGCAGAGGCTGTTCTGATCGCGGTGCCGCATTACGATCATCCCCGTCTGGCCATCATGGCCATGCAAAAGGGGCTTCATGTCCTGTGCGAAAAGCCGGCGGCGGTCTATACGCTGGCCGTGCGTGAGATGAACCGGGCTGCGAAGGAAAGCGGAGTCGTCTACGGCATGATGTTCAATCAGCGGACGAATCATCTGTACCGGACGGTCAAAGCCCTGGTCGACAGCGGTCGGTACGGGAAGATACGACGTGTCAACTGGATCATCACCGACTGGTACCGCCCGCAGGTATATTACGATTCAGGTGAGTGGAGAGCCACCTGGGCCGGAGAGGGCGGCGGCGTGCTGCTGAACCAGTGCCCGCATCAGCTGGACCTTTTGACCTGGATCTGCGGCATGCCGGTCAAGGTCAATGCGAATCTGTGCTACGGACGTTGGCACGATATCGAGGTCGAGGATGATGTCACCGCCTTCATGGAATTTGCGAACGGCGCTACCGGCTGCTTTGTTGCCTCGACCGGCGATGCCGGCGGCAGCAACCGTCTGGAGCTCCAGCTCGATCGGGCCAGAATCATCGTGGAGAACGGTGAGGTTCGCGCCTGGGAGTTTTCCGAAAGCGAGCAGGAGTTCTCGAAGAAAGCGACCAATCCCTTCAGCTCGCCTGAAAAAACGCCCATTCCGATCGAAAGTGACGGACTCAATCCGCAGCATATCGGCGTCATGAATGCCTTTGCCGCCTGTATCCTTCGCGGCGAACCGCTGATCGCCCCCGGTGAGGAGGGCCTGAACGGCCTGATGCTTTCCAATGCGATGCACCTGTCCTCCTGGCTCGGACGGGAGGTTAAGCTTCCCTTCGACGAAGCGCTTTACCTCGAGGAGCTGAAAAAGCGTATCGCCGGCTCACGCCGAAAAGAGCGGACCGTGGATGCCGTCGGCAATACGGATGAATCGTATTCATAAAAAAGATCCCTGACAAACCGGCTTGACCGGGATGTCAGGGATTTTCTGTTTTTAGGAGGCGCTTATTGCGGCAGCAGCTTGAACACGGAGATGTGATAATCCAGCAGGCCGTCGTCCTTCATCCGGGATAGCTCCCTCGAGAGCGCGGAACGGTCACAGCCGAGATAGTCCGCCATCGCCTGCCGGGAAAGGGGCAGAGTGAAGGGACGGCCGTCCGCTTTTCCGTATTCCGAAAGAAGAGCCATCAGCTTGGCTCTCAGGCTGTGACGCGAGAGAATCTGGATGCGACTGTTCATGGTGAGCGTTCGTTCCGCGAGAAGAAGAGTAAAACGCTCGGCAAGCTCGGCGGCCAGGGCGTTTTTCCCTTTATCGGGCAGCTCGGGATTCAGCCAGAGGATACGGGAGGCTTCTGTGCTGATCGCACGTACGTCGGAGCTTCTTTTCAGGATGCACAGAGATTCTCCGAAGCTTTTGCCGGGGCCGACGCTGGCCATCAGAAAGGCAGCGCCGTCGGCATCGTCGGAATATACGCGGATCTGTCCCTCAAGAACAAGGCCGAAGCGGGAGAAGCTTCCGTCACGGGCGGAGACGGTCTCGTCCTTTTCGTAGCTGCGGCAGGAGGCATTCATCAGCGTCAGAGCCGATAAAAGCTTTTCCTCGGAGAGCCCGCGAAACAGGGGAAAAGCCTCCAGGATCGACGCATAACGGCGGATCAGTTCCTTCATGCGGTTTCCTCGTTAATACTGTTTTTTATAGATGATCTTGGAAAAAACGATGAGGACCATAAGGCCCGCAAAGCTTTTGAGTCCCAGCAGAATGAAGCGGGAGGGAGAAAAGAAAAGACTGAGAAAGGGGGCGGACAGGTCGCACAGCAGGATGAGCAGGAGCCCGGCTTTGACCAGGGCGGCGGAGGAGGCCTGTTCTTCCTCCGAAGGAGCCACGGGCCGATTGAAGGACTGCTCCAGCACGAGTGAAAATGCTTTCCGGACCGTTACATAGATCAGGACGCAGGCGATGAACCAGCCGATGACGGACAGGACAGAGAGGGAGCTGCCCAGAAGCTCAGCGAGCGAAGCGGCAAGCCCCAGAAGCGCCAAAAGAAGCCAAATCACGCGGACTCTTCCCTCGCGCAGCGCTCCCAGAAAAAAGAAAAAAAGAAGCAGGAAGCCGACTGCGTCCGGGAGGACGTCGACAGAGCCGAGCACGATGTCGGCAAAAAGGAAAAACAAAGCAAGCAGTATCAGCATGAGGTCACTCCTGTAAATAGATCACGCGGGCCCCCCACTTCTCAGCCAGTGCGCGTCCTTCATCCTCGGTCATCAGGAAGAGAGCCGTCGAGAGAAGATCGCAGAGGGCACTGTCGTCGCAGATGACGGTGACGGAATGCTGGTAACAGGAGGGGTACAGTGTATCCGGGTCGATGATGTGGTGATAGCGTACGCCGTTGATTTCAACGTAGCGCTGATAATCTCCGCTGGTAGCCACACAGGCATCGTTCAGCCGGAGGGTCGTGGCGAAGCTTCCGTCGGCTCGCCCGGGCGACTGGATGCCGATGAGATAGCTTTGCCGACCGGTTCCGAGCGGCTTTCCGGCGCAGATGAGGCTCCCGCCCAGATTGAGCAGATAATTGGCGATGCCCTGCTCCTTGAGATAGGCTGCGGCCAGGCGGCCGGCGTAGCCCTTGGCGAGAGCGCCGACATCGAGCGAGGACAGCGGATCGCTGAGTCTTACCGTGCTTCCGTCGATTTCAAGCGATTCGACAGAGCAATGGAGCGAGGCTTCCTGTAAGCTTTCGGCCGCGGGTTCAACTCCTGTGATCCGGGCCTCATGCCACAGCGATGTCACGGCACCCAGGCAGATATTGACGCGTCCGGAGCTTAGCTCATAGGCATCGAAACACCACTGTAGGAAATCGCAGAGCTCAGCGGGGAGAGTGACGGCATAAGAGCCGGCCAGGCGGTTGACTGTGGCCAGGTTCGGTTCATCGTATTCGTGATAGATATCGCTTTGCCGATGGAAGCGGAGGAGCAGCTCGTGCAGGCCGGCAGCGAGGGTATCAAAGTCGTTTTCATCCAGTCCGTAAACCGTCAGGGAGCAGCTTGTGTCGAACAGATCGTAGTAGCTGACGCTTTGGCGGGAAGGACGGCAGGCAGAAGCCGATAAAAGCAGGAGCAGAGCGAGAAAAAGACAAAGCGCTTTTTTCATGAAAGGCCCTCCCGTCCCAACGGAAGCTTTTCGACCGCCGGCATCAGCAGTCTGACACAGAAACCTGTCAGGAAGCCCATTCCCATTCCGGACAGGACCAGTAAGGGCAGATAATAGCTGAAGAAGGGACTGCCAAGCCACAGAGAGACGGCTGTAAGCTGCCCAATATTATGCGCGATCGCCCCGAAGATGCTGGTGAGCAGGTACGAGCTTTTAAGCTTCCGTGCCAGGGCCATCACCGAGACAGAGAGAAGCGCGCCGGAGGCGGACAGAAGGCCGGCGATCATCCCACGGGTCAGAAGGACAAAGAGGGCTTTCAGGAGCCCGATGATCAGGGCATTGGGAAAGCCCAGGAAAAACAGAGCTGTCATAACGGCCAGATTGGACAGACCGAGTTTGACGCCGGGCGGAAGGAAGGGGAGGACCGGCAGCTGCTGTTCCAGGAAGGAAAGCGCCAGTGAGAAGGCAAGAAAGAGGGCGCAGAGCGTAAGACGACGGATGCTTTTCTTCATGCTCTTACCTCCCTTCGGAACGGACGGAGGAGAACGGCATCCGCCTCATGCCGGGCGCGGATGCGGATGGACATGCGGTTGGGGAGACAGACCGCGCAGGCGCCGGGCGCTTTCAGCGGTCCGGTTTTCACGCAGATCTGATCGGGGCAATCGGATGAAAGAAAGAATGCCGCGCCGTTTTCGACCCGTACGGTGACGCCGGGACATTCGGGAAAGGTGAAATCACCGCTGCAGTCAAGGGGAAGCGAGGCTAAAAGCGTATTGTCCAGATAGACATCGGCCACAGGCTCGTCGGCAGGACGCAGTCGGAAAAAGAGAAGGGCGGCCAGGCAAAAAAGGAGCAGTCCTCCGATGATCAGTGCGTCCGAGCGCTTCGCGAAAACGCTGTCCTTCATCGATTTTTTCCCCCTTTCTTTGTCCTGATGTTTCATTATACCGCCTAAAGACTGATTTTTCAACCGAGAGCGAGAGAAAGAAAAAAGCTGATTATGCTAAAAAACACTGTACGAAAACAGTTTTTTTTGGTATGATGGTAGGACAAATATACTAAGGGAATTTTCGCCTATTATGCTTCAGCTGGATTCATTGAATCAGGAACAGCGCCGGGCCGTCCTTCAGACCGAGGGCCCCGTGCTGATTTTAGCAGGCGCCGGCTCCGGCAAGACGAGGGTGCTGTGTTACCGCATCGCTCATCTGACGCAGGATCTCGGTGTCAAGCCTTATCATATTCTGGCCATCACCTTCACCAACAAGGCAGCCGGCGAGATGAAGGAGCGCGTCGAGCGCCTCTGCGGCCTTGAAGCCGGTGAAATGTGGGTCATGACCTTTCATGCCTGCTGTCTTCGGATTCTGAAGCGTCACGCGCGCGAGATCGGAATGGAAAGCGGTTTTATCATCTACGATCCGGAGGACCAGAAAACGATCATCCGCAGGATCCTGAAGGAGCTTGAGCTTTCCGACCGTCAGTTTACGCCCAAGGGCGTGCTGGCCGAGATAGGCAGCGCGAAGGATGAGCTCATGACGACCCTCGAATATGCGGAAAAGGCGGCCGGCAATTTCTATAAAGAGAAGGTGGCGCTGGTTTACGAGCGCTATCAGAAAACGCTTTCCGAAAACCATGCGCTTGATTTTGACGATCTGATTTTCAAGACCGTTGTCCTTTTCCGGAAGCATCCGGAGATCCTTTCCCTTTATCAGGAAAAGTTCCGTTATATCATGGTGGATGAGTATCAGGATACCAACACCGCTCAGTACAGGCTGATCAGTCTTTTGGCGTCCCGCTACGGCAATCTTTGCGTCGTCGGTGATGACGATCAGTCCATTTATCGCTTCCGCGGTGCCAACATCCGCAATATTCTGGAATATGAAAAGGATTTTCCGGGGGCCTTTGTCATCCGGCTGGAGCAGAATTATCGCTCCACGGCCAACATTCTGAATGCCGCCAACGCGGTCATCCGTCACAATGAAAGCCGGAAATCCAAAACTCTTTGGACGGAAAAGCCCTCGGGCGAGCCTCTTACGCTGATCGCGGTGCAGAACGATAAAGCCGAGGCCGAGACGTTGATCGCAGAGGTCCAGAGGCTCAGAGAGCGCGGCCGTGCCTACCGGGACATGGCCTTCCTATACCGTGCCAATTCGCAGTCACGTGCGCTGGAGGAGGCGCTCGTCCAGCAGGGGATCCCGTACCGTCTGTTTGGAGGAACCCCCTTTTATCAGAGAAAGGAAATCAAGGACCTGTTGGCCTATCTGCGCTTTATCGTCAACGATTCGGACTATGTTTCCGCCGAGCGCATTCTGGGGACGCCTCCCCGCGGCATCGGAGAGGTAACGCGGCAGCATCTGCTGGACGCGGCCCGCAGCCATGAGCGCGGCGTGGTCTACAGCATCCTTTCTCTCTCGCAGTCTGAAGATTTCGCGCGCAGCGCCAAAAAGCTGACCGGCTTTGCCGAGCAGGTCCTGGAATGGCGCAGCAAAAGCGTCACGCTTACCATTTCCGAGCTTTGCAATGTCATTCTTCAGGACATCGCCTATGCCGAATACCTGAAGAAGGACGATGAACTCAAGCTCGCCGACCGTCTGGAAAACCTGGAGGAATTCCGGAATCGCGCCGAGCAGTACGAGGAGGATGCCGACGATCCCTCTCTGGCCGGTTTTCTGGAGGAGATCTCTCTGGTCACGGCCATCGATACCTATGACGAGGAGGCCGATGTGCTTTCGCTCATGACGCTCCACAGCGCCAAGGGACTGGAGTTTCCCATCGTCTTCCTGCCGGGCTTCGAGGACGGTGTATTTCCCAGCTACATGAGCATCTCTTCCGGAGACGAGGAGGACATCGCCGAAGAGCGTCGCCTTTGCTACGTCGGCATTACCCGTGCGCAGGAAAAGCTTTATCTGAGCTATGCCAAGGCGCGCCGCGTAAACGGTCAGACCGAGTTCCACCGTCCCTCCCGCTTTCTGTCCGAAATCCCGCTCGAGCTGATCGAGGAGAGAGAAGCGGAGCCTTCTTCGCGTTTTTCGTACCGTGACGAGTCTGAGGATGATTCCTTCGGCCGTCCTCGCGCTTATCGCTCTCTGTATGAGGAGAGAAGAGCCGAAATGCTGCAGCCGCACGAAAATCCCTATTCCTTTTCGCGCCCGCAAAGCTCTGCCGTTTCAAAGGCGCCGACCGATGCGTCGCAGGCCTTCTGTCCCGGAGATACCGTCCTGCATCCGACCTTCGGCCGCGGCACTGTCCGGGAGGCTAAATGGCTCAATACCGACTGGATGCTCTCTGTCGAATTCGAAAAAGCCGGCATGAAAAAAATCATGGCCAAGTTTGCCAACATGAAAAAACTGTAAAGGGTCAACTACATGGAATCAGCTGAAGTCCGCAGAATGAAGGAGCTCTCCGAAACGCTCCGAGCCGCTTCCCGTGCCTATTATCAGGAGGCCAAGGAGATCATGTCGAATTATGAATATGATCTTCTTTATGATGAGCTTGTCGCGCTTGAAAAGAAGACCGGCATCATTCTGTCCGGTTCTCCTACGCAGCGTGTCGGTTATGAGGTGGTCAGTGCCCTGCCGAAGGTGCGTCATCCCGAACCGATGAAGTCCCTTGACAAGACGAAAAGCATCGACGAGGTGATCTCCTGGATCGGTGATCAGGAGGCGCTTCTTTCCTGGAAGCTGGACGGGCTGACCTGTGTGCTGAGCTATGAAAACGGGAACCTGGTCCAGGCGGCTACCCGGGGAAACGGTGAGGTCGGCGAGGATATCACGCCCAATGCCCGTACCTTCAGCGGTGTACCGCTCAGTATCGCCTATAAAGGACCGCTTACGGTCCGCGGCGAGGCCATCATTTCCTACGCTGATTTTGACCGCATCAACCGGAGCCTGGATGCGGATGCGCAATATAAAAACCCCAGAAACCTTTGCTCCGGCTCCGTCCGCCAGCTGAACAGCGCCGTCACCGCTCAGCGGGGTGTCGCGCTGCTGGTCTATTTCTGCATCGGCGGCCCGGAGCTTGATTTCGGGGATTCCAAAGAAAAAAGCTGGCAGTTCCTGCAGGAGCAGGGCTTCAATGTTGTGGAATACCGCCGGGTCAATGCCGGAAATCTTCGCGAGTCCATGGAGGATTTCTCTGCGCGCGTCGATGCCTTTGCCTATCCTGTCGACGGACTGGTTCTGGCCTATGACAGCCTGAGCTTCGCGGCATCTCTCGGCAGCACGGCCAAGTTTCCGCGTCATTCGATTGCCTTTAAATGGCAGGATGAAACCGCCGAAACCACCGTGACCGAGATCGAGTGGAACACCTCCCGCACCGGCTCCGTCAATCCTGTGGCGGTCTTTGAGCCGGTCGAGCTGGAGGGAACGACCGTACGGCGTGCCAGTCTGCATAACGTCAGCATGCTGGAGGAGCTCCGGCTCGCCCCCGGTGACCGGGTGACGGTATATAAAGCCAACATGATCATTCCTCAGATCGCCGAAAACCTGACGAAAACGGGGCCGGCTTCTCTTCCTGAGGCCTGTCCGCGCTGCGGAGGGCCTACGGCGGTGCGCATGAAGGAAAACGCTCGTGTCCTGTACTGCACCAATCCGTCCTGTCCGGCCAAGTCGCTGATGGGGTTGGTGCATTATGTGTCGAGGCAGGCCATGAACATCGACGGTCTTTCCGAAATGACGCTGTCGCGTTTTCTGGAGCAGGGATATCTCGACAGCTTTGCCGATCTGTACCGTCTCGGCCGTTTCCGCGACGAGATCTGCGGGATGGACGGCTTTGGAGAAAAGAGCTGCGACAATCTTCTTTCCGCGATCGAGGCCTCGCGGCACACCGAGCTTTGGCGCTTCCTTTCCGGAATCGGCATTCCCGGCGTCGGCGAGGCTGGGGCCAAGGTCCTTGCCCGTGATTTCGGAAGCCTCGAGGCGCTGATGTCGGCCCGTTCCGAAGAAATCTCGGCCTCCGAGGGCTTCGGCAGCATTCTGGCCGAGGGCATCGCAGCCTTTTTCGCCGACAGCGAGAACAGAAAAACAATCGAAGAAACGGCCTCTTTCCTCGAATTTCTTCAGGCGGAGAATTCGGAGGGACAGTCTCTTTCCGGCCTGACCTTCGTCGTCACCGGCAGCCTTCATTCCTTTGAGAACCGCGAGGCCTTGAAGGCCGAAATCGAAGGAAGGGGCGGAAGGGTAGCCGGTTCCGTCAGTAAAAATACCGATTATCTGATCAATAATGATCTGCACAGTGCCTCATCCAAGAACAAGACGGCCCAGTCACTGGGCGTGCCGATCATCGATGAGGACACATTCGTCAGCCGTTTTCTGAATGATTGACAGAGGGAGAAAGCAACATGAAAGATCAACACCGAGCCTATCAGTACATGGGAGCCCATAAAGAGAAGACCACGGACGGTTCTGTCTGTACGGTTTTCAGGGTCTGGGCGCCTCATGCCGCATCCGTCACCATTTTCGGCGATTTCTGCGGCTGGGATGCGATGCGGGGCTGGAACATGCAGCGCCGTGACGACGGCATCTGGGAGGCTCATCTGCCCGAGCTGCCCGAGTATACGACCTATAAATACCGCATCTGCACGGCCGACGGACGTTGTTTGGACAAAAGCGATCCGTACGGCTTTCATATGGAGACACGTCCTGCCACTGCCAGCCGCATTTATACGCTGGAGGGCTTTGAGTGGCACGATGAGGAATGGATGAAGAAGCGTCCCTCCTATCAGCCCTATCATGCTCCGGTCAACATTTACGAGGTCCATGCCGGTTCCTGGCGCCGTTACCGCGACGGCAACTATTTCAGCTATACCAAGCTGGCTGAGGAGCTGATCCCCTACGTGAAGGAAATGGGCTATACCCATATCGAATTCATGCCCCTTGCCGAGTATCCCTATGACGGCTCCTGGGGTTATCAGATCACGGGCTATTACGCACCGACCTCCCGCTTCGGTACGCCCAAGGATCTGATGTATTTTGTCGACTGTGCTCATGCGGCCGGTCTGGGCGTCATTCTGGACTGGGTCCCCGCGCATTTTCCGAAGGATGCCTCCGGACTTGCCAATTTTGACGGTGAGCCTCTCTACGAATACGCCGATGTCCGCAAGGGCGAGCATTTCCAGTGGGGCACCAAGGTGTTCGATTACGCCCGCCCCGAGGTCAAGGATTTTCTGATCTCCAACGCGATGTACTGGCTTGATATGTATCATGTGGACGGCCTGCGCGTCGATGCGGTCGCCAGCATGCTTTATCTCGATTACGGCCGTCAGGACGGTGCCTGGATCGCCAACGATTACGGCGGCAACGGAAATCTCGAAGCGGTCGCCTTCCTGCAGGAGCTGAACGAGACCGTCTTCGGCGCCCACGAGGGCATCCTGATGATCGCGGAGGAGTCCACCGCCTGGCCAAAGGTCTCGCAGCCGGTTTACGACGGCGGCCTCGGCTTCAACTTCAAGTGGAACATGGGCTGGATGAACGATATCCTTCACTATATCAGTGAGGATCCCTATTTCCGTAAAAACTATCACAACCAGCTGACCTTCTCGATGACCTATGCCTTCTCCGAGAACTACATTCTGCCTCTTTCCCACGATGAGGTCGTCCACGGGAAGGCCTCTCTGCTCAGCAAGAACCCCGGCAATTACGAAATGAAATTCCGCGGACTCCGGGCTCTTTACGGTTACATGATGGGTCATCCCGGCAAAAAACTGCTCTTCATGGGCGGCGAGTTCGGTCAGTTCATCGAGTGGGACTATCAGCACGAGCTGGACTGGTGTCTTCTGGAATACGATGCTCACCGTCAGATGCAGAAATACGTTCGGGATCTGAACCATCTCTATCTGTCGGTGCCTGCCTTTTATCAGCACGATGACAGCTGGGACGGCTTCCGCTGGATCAGCTGTGACGACAATACCAATAATATCCTGGCCTTTGTGCGCCGTGACCGCAGCGGACAGGAGCTGATCTGCGTCCTGAATTTTGCCCCTGTTACCCGCATGAAATACCGGATCGGCATTCCTACGCCCGGTGTCTACAAGGAGATCCTGAACAGTGACTGGATCTGCTACGGCGGAACAGGCATCACGAACGGTGACGAGATCGTGTCGGAGGAGGAGCCCATGCACGGCTATTCAAATTCCCTTTCTCTGACGATTCCGCCCATGTCCTGCATGTACCTGACCCTTCGGGAGCAGGAGGACCCTCTGCATGCTTCCAACGGGAGCAACTGATTTTTTGAGCCTTATTTTTTCTTAAAATATACTTAAAGAAACAGGAGGTAACGTATGCATACCAAAAAAGAATGCATCGCCATGCTGCTTGCCGGAGGGCAGGGCAGCCGTCTGGCCGTGCTGACCAAGTTGGTTGCCAAGCCCGCCATTCCCTTCGGAGGAAAGTACCGTATCATTGACTTTACGCTCAGTAACTGCATCAATTCGGGCATCGATACCGTCGGTGTCCTGACGCAGTACATGCCCCTTGAGCTCAATCGGTATATCGGTAACGGACAGCCCTGGGACATGGACCGGAACAACGGAGGCGTCTCCATCCTTCCGCCCTATATGAAAGGGAAACAGGGAGAATGGTACAAAGGCACCGCCAATGCCATCTATCAGAACATTTCGTTCATTGAACAGTATGAACCGGAATTCGTCGTGGTGCTTTCCGGCGATCATATCTATAAAATGGACTATTCCCGGATGCTGGCCTTCCATAAGGAGCGTGAAGCTGCCTGCACCATCGCTGTCCTCAATGTTCCCCTTTCCGAGGCCAGCCGCTTCGGTATCATGAATACCGATGACAGCAACCGCATCTTCGAATTCGAAGAAAAGCCTGCCTGCCCCAAATCGACCAAGGCCTCTATGGGCGTCTATGTCTTTACCTGGAAAAAGCTGAAGGCTTATCTGGAAAACGATGAGGCCGATCCTTCGTCCGAGAACGACTTTGGAAAGAATGTCATTCCCGCGATGCTTTCGAACGGCGAGCGCATGTTTGCCTACGAGTTCAGCGGCTACTGGAAGGACGTCGGCACGCTGACCTCACTCTGGGAGGCCAACCAGGAGCTTCTGGGCACCCGTCCCGCCATCAAGCTTTCCGATCCCTTCTGGCGGATCTATGCCCGCTCCACCGATGAACCGCCTCAGTATATCGCTTCTACGGCGGTCGTTTCCAACTCGATGATCACGAAAGGCGCTTCCATGTACGGTACGGTCGAGAACTCCATCATTTCCAACGGCTGTTATGTCGGGGAAGGAGCGGTTGTGCGTGACACCGTTCTGATGCCCGGCAGCCGGATCGGAAAGGGCGCCCGGGTCGAATACGCCATCATCGGACAAAAGGTCACTGTCGGCGCGGACTGCCGAATCGGCGCCCCGCGCGAAAGCAGCCGGGAGGGCATCGTCAAGCATCCCATGGCAGAGTATCTGGCGGTCATCGGCGACGGCATCAGCGTCTCGGATGGTCTCACGGTAGCTCCCGGCACCGTGCTGGAAGAAAATCTGTAACGAGGAGGATAGAAGCAATGAAAGATACCATGGCCATTATTTTCGCCTATCAGCGAAGCGAGCAGATGAGAGCTCTGACCGAAATGCGTTCTCTTCCCTCCGTCCCTTATGGCGGACGTTACCGGCTGATCGATTTTGCGCTGTCCAATCTTGTCAATTCCGGCATCACCAAGGTCGGCATCATCACCAGAAGCCGCTATCAGTCCCTGATGGATCATCTGGGAAGCGGCAAGGAATGGGATCTGGACCGCAAGAATGACGGCCTTTTCGTTCTGCCTCCTTTCATGAATGAAAACCAGACCGACAGCCAGGAGATCTATCGCGGCAAGATGGAGGCTCTGCTGAACGCCGAGAGCTTCATCCGCCGCTCCAACCATCAGTATGTCCTGCTTTCCACCGCCAACGGCGTCTTCAATATGACCTACGATGAGGCCCTGGATTTCCACAAGGCCAAGGGCGCCGATATCACGCTGATCTACAAGCGCGGAAGCTTTGAAAGGGATGACTCCTTCCTGGAGAACGATTCCTTCCTGCGCACCGACGAGGACGGCCGCGTGACCGATATCTCCGTTGATCCCCTGATCGGCCGCGAAAAGCTTTTCATGGGTCAGATGATCGTCGGGAAATCACTTCTGGAGACCCTGATCCTGGAGTGCCACAACCGTCAGGCCTATAACCTGAGCATTGATGTGCTGCAGCGCAGAGTCAAA
Source organism: Bianqueaceae bacterium (assembly GCA_045627225.1). Lineage (GTDB taxonomy): Bacteria > Bacillota > Clostridia > Lachnospirales > Bianqueaceae > JAZQNF01. The sequence continues at coordinate 10,939 of JAZQNF010000026.1, read as the reverse complement.
GAGCTGAAAATCTATGCGTATGAGTTCACCGGTCTTTACATGCCGGTCAATTCGATCACATCCTATTACCGAGCCAACATGGAGCTTTTGAAGCCTGAGATCCGCGGAGAGCTTTTCTATGGGGAGCGTGAGATCTATACGAAGGTACACGATGATGTGCCCGCGCTGTATCTCAACGACAGTCATGTCAGCAATTCTCTGATTTCGGATGGCTGCATCATCCAGGGCACCGTCGAAAACAGCATCCTGTCGCGCGGCGTCAAGGTCCGTCCGGGAGCGGTCGTCCGAAACTGCATCGTCCTGCATTCCTGCGAGATCCAGAACGGCGCCCGCCTCGAGTACTGTATCGCCGACAAGAACGCCGTTGTGCGCGAAAACTGTGAGATGATCGGTCATGAGCTGTATCCCATGGTCATTTCCAAGGGGACCGTTGTATCTTCCTACTGATCCCCGTCAAAGAAAACAGCGAAAAGGAGGAGTCTTATGAAAGTTTTATTGGCAGCATCCGAGTGCTATCCCTTTATCAAAACGGGCGGACTCGCCGATGTAGTGGGAGCGCTTCCCAAAGCGCTTGCCGCCCGCGGAGTCGAGGTCAGCGTTGTCATTCCCTACTACCAGGATATTCCCGAGGCTCTGAAAAACGAGATCAGTTACGTGAAGGACCTGAAGGTGTCCCTTTCCTGGCGCCGTCAGTACTGCGGCATTTTAAGCTGCGAGCGTGACGGTGTCCGTTACTATTTTCTTGATAATCTCTATTATTTCGGCCGCAAGGGCCTGTACGGCTACTACGATGATGCCGAGCGCTTTGCTTTTTTCAGCCGCGCCGTGCTGGAATGCCTTCCGGACCTGGGCGGTGTTCCCGATGTCATCCACTGCAATGACTGGCAGACGGCTCTCATCCCCGTTTTCCTGGATAAGTTTTACCGCTGGAAGAGTGAGGATTACGAGCGCCTTCGCGTCCTATTCACGATCCATAACATCGAATATCAGGGCGTATACGATCCCAAAATCACCGAGGACGTGCTGGGTCTTTCCTGGAACGATTATATCAGCGGCAGCATCCGGCTGGGCGATGCCGTCAACTACATGAAGGCCGGCATACGTTCCTCCAGCTGGGTCAACACGGTCAGCCCGACCTATGCGCGCGAGATCCTGACGCCCCAGTACGGCCATGGAATGGAAGAGACCCTTTCCGAATGCTCGGAGAAGCTGTGCGGTATTCTGAACGGCATCGATACCGAACTTCTGGATCCCGAAACCGATCCGGCGATCTTTACGCGCTTCGGGCTCCGTGATCTGACGGAGGGGAAGAAGGCCAATAAACGGGCCCTGCAGAGCATGCTCGGGCTTGCCCCGCGCGATGTGCCGATGCTTTGCATCATCAGCCGTCTGGCCGATCATAAGGGCCTCGGTCTTTTGTCCGAGGTGTTCTATGAGCTCCTGTCGGAGGACATTCAGCTGGTCGTCCTCGGCACCGGCGAGTGGAAATACGAGGAGATGTTCAAGCGCGCCGCCGCCGATTATCCCGGCAAGGTTTCGGCCAACATTTGTTTCAATTCCGAGCTGGCCTCGAAGATCTATGCCGGCTCCGATCTTCTGCTGATGCCCTCGGGCACCGAGCCCTGCGGACTTTCCCAGATGATCGCCATGCGATACGGGACGCTTCCTGTCGTGCATCAGACCGGAGGTCTCTCCGATTCGGTCACGCCCTTTGATGCGGAGAAGGGCATCGGCAACGGCTTTTGCTTCGGCTGTTTCAGCGGCTATGAGCTTATGGGCGCGATCCGTGCGGCGCTGTCCGTCTGCAGGGACTCGGATAAGCTCAGGAAGGCACGGGAGAACGCGATGATGACCGATTTCAGCTGGAAGGCTTCGGCCGATGAATATCTTGCTTTGTACAAAAAACTGATTCCCTGAAACATAAAACTTTATTACTCAAAGGAAACCTGAAAATGGATGCCAAACAGCTTAAAACCAGAATCAGCACGACCATTTTAAGACATTACGGCGTGGAGCCCGAAAACGCGGCTCCAGTCATGATCTACAATGCGCTGGGAGCCGTCGTAAGAGATCTTATGATGGAAAAATGGACCGAAACGCAGGAGAAAATCGAAAAGAGCGCCGCCAAGCAGGTATGCTATCTTTCCATGGAATTTCTGCTCGGTCGGTCTCTGCGCAACAATGTTTTCAATCTCGGCCTGATGAAGGAGGTAGAGGAGAGTCTTGCTGCTCTGGGCACCGATTTTACAACGATCTGTGAGGTCGAACATGATGCAGCTCTCGGAAACGGAGGTCTGGGCCGACTGGCCGCCTGCTACATGGACGCCATGGCATCCCAGGGGCTGCCCGCCACCGGCTACAGCATCCTGTATGAATACGGTATCTTTAAGCAGAAGATCATTGACGGGCAGCAGACAGAGCTTCCTGACAGCTGGCTGGACAGCGGCCGCATTTGGCTGGTCCCCCGCCAGGATGAGACCGAGGAGGTCCGCTTCGGCGGCACCATCCGCGAGGAATGGCGCGAGGATCGCATGCATATCGTGCACGAAAACTATGTCAGCGTCAATGCGGTTCCGAACGATATGCTGATCTCGGGCTATCAGTCTGATACGGTCAATACGCTTCGCCTTTGGCAGGCCAAGTCTCCCTACAGCATCGATATGGCTCTGTTTTCCGAGGGAGCCTATCTTAAATCGCTGGAGCAGCAGGCTATGGCCGAGGTCATTTCCAAGATCCTCTATCCGGAGGATAATCACTACGAGGGCAAGTCGCTTCGCGTCAAGCAGCAGTACTTCTTCGTTTCCGCCTCGGTCCAGAGCATCCTGAAAAAAGAAATGAAGCGCTTCGGTACGCTGGACGGTCTGTATGACCATTATGTCATCCAGATCAACGACACACATCCGGCCATGGTTATTCCCGAGCTGATGCGCCTGATGATGGATGTCTACGGCTACGGCTGGGATAAGGCCTGGGAAATCACCAACAAGACCGTCGCCTATACCAATCATACGGTCATGGTCGAGGCCCTGGAGCACTGGCCTAAGGATCTGATCCGTCAGGTCGTTCCGCGTATTTACCAGATCATTGCCGAAATCAATGAACGCTTCTGCGCCGAGCTTTGGAAGCATTTCCCCGGCGACTGGGAGCGCATCTCCCGGATGGCGATCATGTCGAACGGAGAGATCCACATGGCCAATCTCTCGATTGCCGGTGCTTTTTCCGTCAACGGTGTCTCCGAGCTTCATTCTCAGATTCTGAAGGATGATTGCTTTAAGAACTTCTATCTGGTCAGTCCCGAAAAGTTCCGCAATGTCACGAACGGCATCACCTACCGCCGCTGGATGGGTCAGTGCAACCCCGAGCTGACCGAGCTCGTGTGCAGCTGTATCGGCGACGGCTTCCTTCGTAAGCCCGATGAACTGGCTAAGCTGATGGCTTTTACCGAGGATGAGAGTGTTCTGACCCGTTTCGCTGAGGCGAAGCGTGCCAATAAGCTTCGTTTGGCCGAGTACATCCGTCGCGAAAACGGTATTTCGGTCGATCCGGACAGCCTTTTCGATGTTCAGGCAAAACGACTGCATGAATACAAGCGTCAGCTTCTCAACGTTCTTCATATTCTGCGTCAGTATTTTGAAATCAAGGATAATCCTAATGCCGATTTTGTGCCTCGCACCTATCTCTTCGGCGCTAAGGCAGCGCCCGGCTACGGAAGAGCCAAGCGCATCATTCAGCTCATCCATGCGCTTGCGGATATGGTCAATTCCGACCCCGATATCCGCGGCCGACTGAAGGTCGTTTTCCTGGAGGATTACCGTGTCAGCGTTGCTGAAATCCTGATGCCCGCCGCCAATCTGTCCGAGCAGATCTCCACGGCCGGCCGTGAGGCGTCCGGCACCGGCAACATGAAGTTCATGCTGAACGGTGCCATCACCATCGGGACGATGGACGGCGCCAATGTTGAGATCGCCCGCGAGGTCGGCGAGGAGAACATGTTTATTTTCGGTCTGAAAACTCCGGAGGTGAACGAGCTGATCCGTCAGGGCTATAACGCGATGAATTATTACCAGGACAATGCCTGGATCGCCCGAATTCTGATGGCGATCTCCACGGGGATCGGGGCACCCGGCCGTACCGTCGCCTTCCCCGATATCGTGAATTCGCTGGTCATGAACAGCTACGGCAATATGGCCGATCCCTATCTGGTGCTGGCCGATTTCGAGGATTACTGCCGGGCTCAGAATGCGGCGGATGCCCTTTACCGTGACAGCCTCGCGTGGAACCGCGTCGGCCTGATCAATACGGCTAAATCCGGCATTTTTGCCGCGGACCGTTCGGTGCTCGAGTACGATGAGCGCATCTGGCATCTGACGCATCTGAATGAACTGAAAGGGTAAACCATGAAAGATAAAATTGCTAAGCTGCTATATTCCGGCATCGATAAGGATGAGATCCTCAGCGTCCTGGCTTCTTCGGTTTATGAGCTGATCCAGAATCAGAAGCAGACGCATCCGCTTCTGTTTTCCCTCATGGAGGAGGGCGGGGCCGTTTCCGATTTTATTGCCGCCGGAAAGGGACAGAACGCGGAGAAGCTCACATTTTCCGCCGCCGAGCTCGATCTTTTGGGTGAGCTGGATGATGACCTCAGCTATCTGATCGAGCTGGCCTACGACAATAACGAGGATCTTGTCATGGAACAGCTTCTGTCGGGCCATTGGGGCGCTGAGGTTCGTCAGGATCTGGAAGCGCGCGGGATCGAGCTTACGGACGGTCATATCGATCGGGATACCGTCGAATTAAGCTACAAGGATGTCTTTCTTGATTACGATCAGTCGCGCGAGAAGCTGACGGCTGAGGTGATGGCCATGCCCGTCAAAGAGCTGTTCGAGCAGGGAAAGGCTGAAAAAGAGGCCTATCGGCGTAAGCATCATATCCTTTTTGACGAAAACGATTTTATCGCTGAATATAACCGTACCTTCCATAAGGCGACTTTGTGGCGCATGCTGGCTGATCGTCTTGAGCAGGCTTTTTCCTACGGCCGGCATTATACGCTGATCTCTCCGGAGGAAGAGGAGGATGAGGAGGGCTATTTTGAGGAAAGCGCTCCGGAGGGACTCAATGTCTCGGATCCTTCCCTTTATCTTCCCGAGGATTATGATGAAACCGAGGGCGAGCTGCTGGAGGCGGACGGTCTGCTGAGGCGTGAGGATTATCCCTATGTCAGCCAGCTTTTGCCTGAATATACCGGACGACGCGTCATGGCTGCCGAAAATGAGTGGGGCACCGGAGCTTACTGGACCACCTACGAGGATGATTTTCAGGAGATCATTTCATATTTCATTCTGGAGCATCTGGAAGCGACTGTGGATGCGCTGGCCGAGGAACGGGCCGTTGAATGGAACAGCTTCGGACGTATGCTCGGCCTCGAGCAAAAGGACCGAAACGATCCCATCCAGATCCTCGATCACAGTGAACGGATCAATTATTATCTGTCGAATTTCAACGAACAGCTATGGTACGAATTCACAGAGAGCAAGGTCGGTGATTTTCTGAATGCCGACTAAATCCAAAAAGAAGAAGCGCTTTTTCCGGACCCTGCTGACTCTTTTGTCTCTTCTGCTGCTTCTGGTGTTTTTTATCAATATTTATGAAATCACCGAGGCAAATCCTTATATCCTGACCGAGGAGGAGCTTCTTTCGGATTCGGCAGACGCGGATTGCATCCTGGTGCTCGGCTGCAGCGCCTATGCCGACGGGACACTTTCCTCGATGCTTAAGGACCGGGTGGATACCGGCATCCAGCTCTATCATGACGGTTTGTCTTCTGTCCTGCTGATGAGCGGCGTCAAGGATGAGGAGGGCTATGACGAGGTGGATCCGATGAAGAATGCGGCCGTTGCCTCGGGTGTTCCGGCCGATTGCGTCTACGTCGATGAAGCCGGGATCAACACCTACAATTCGATGTATCGCGCCCGCTTTATCCTTGGGGCCGACTCCGTCATCATCGTGACGCAGCGCTACCATCTTTATCGCTCGGTGTATATTGCGCGCAGCCTCGGGCTGGACGCCTACGGCGTCTCTTGTGATGACATATATTATCCTGGCGCTTTTGCCCGTTGGGGACGGGAGGTTCTGGCCCGCGTCAAGGCCTTTGCGTACTGTCTCGCAAAGCCTGAGGCCCGCAACATGAGCCTGCCTGTTGCGCCCTGAGAAAACAAAAAATGCATCCGATTCGTTCGGATGCATTTTTCTATGGCGCAAATTTGTTTTTACTTAACGATCACCGGTTTTCCGTCTTCAAGGACAACGCTGATGTAATCGCCCGAGACGATGGCGCCGGTCAGGAAGGCCTCCGCGATTTCGTCCTCGATGCTTCTTTGGATCAGGCGGCGAAGAGGACGGGCACCGTATTTCTCATCATAGCCGTTTTCAACGAGGAAGCTTTTGACCTCATCGGACACGCTGATGGTGATGTTTTGGCGGCTGCCTGCGGCGTATACATCCTTAAGCATCAGCTCCACGATCTGGCGCAGCTCGGAAAGAGTCAGCGAATGGAAGGTGATGATTTCGTCAACGCGGTTCAGGAACTCCGGACGGAAAAGGTTTTTGAGAGCGGTCTCGGTTTGCTCCGTCTGAGCGCTGTTCGTGTCAGAGTTGAAGCCCAGTCCGTTATTTTTATAGCCGCTGCCGGCATTGGTCGTCATGATGATGACGGTGTTCTCGAAGCTGACAGTGCGGCCCTGACTGTCAGTCAGACGTCCGTCATCCAGGATCTGGAGCAGCAGATTGAAAATATCGGGATGAGCCTTTTCGATTTCGTCCAGCAGAATGACGGAGAAGGGATGACGGCGGACCTGTTCGGTCAGCTGTCCGCCCTCGTCATAGCCTACGTAGCCCGGTGCAGCGCCGATCAGACGCGATACCGAGTATTTTTCCATGTATTCGGACATGTCGACGCGGATAAGCGCGTCCTCACTGCCGAAGAGCTCGACCGCGAGGGTCTTGACCAGCTCGGTTTTGCCGACGCCCGTGGGACCGGCAAAAATAAAGGAGGCGGGCTTTCGCTCCTTGCGGAAGCCGCTGCGGTTTCTGCGGATAGCCCTGGCGACGGCGGATACGGCCTGATCCTGCCCGATCAGACGCTCATGCAGGTGATCCTCAAGACTCATCAGCTTGTCGGCTTCCTCGTGAGACAGCCGCTTGACGGGGATCTTGGTCCAGCCCTCGATAACAGCGGCGATGTCGTCGTAGCTGAGCGGTTTATGAAGGGCAGTTTCCTTTTTGGCCTGGATCTCTTTTTCCAGTCGGAGCTCTTCGACGCGAAGGCGGGCAAGCTCCTCGAAGTTTTCTTTGGAAGCGGCATCCTCCTTGGCGGCAACGGTTTCGCTAAGCTTTTTCTCGAGCTCGGCAAGCTCTGCGAGGCCGGTATTGCCCAAGTTGACCCGGGCGCTGGCCTCATCGATGACATCGATGGCCTTATCGGGAAGATAACGCTGATGGATGTAGCGATTGGACAGATACACCGCGTCCTTCAGGATCTCGTCAGAAATAAAGACGTTGTGGAAGGCCTCATAGCGGGGGCGGAGTCCCTCGAGAATTTTGACGGTATCGGCAGGGGAGGGCTCATCAACGATGATGGGCTGGAATCGGCGTTCGAGCGCGGAATCCTTTTCGATGTAACGGCGGTATTCGTCCAGGGTGGTGGTGCCGATGATCTGAAGCTTGCCGCCTGTCAGAGCGGGCTTCAAGATATTGGCGGCGTTCATCGAGTTCTGGGCATCGCCGGCGCCGACCAGATTGTGGATCTCGTCGATGACCAGAATGACATTGCCGTCCTGGATGACCTCGTCGATGATGGCCTTCATGCGGGCCTCAAACTGACCGCGGAACTGTGTGCCGGCTACGATGCCGGTCATATCGAGCAGAAAGACTTTTTTGTTGGAAAACCGGGGAGGAAGCGAGCCGTTGGCGATGCGAAGCGCCAGTCCGAGGGCGATGGCCGTTTTGCCGACGCCGGGCTCCCCGATCAGGACCGGATTGTTTTTTGTCCTGCGGTTCAGGATCTGGATCATGCGTTCGATCTCGGCATCCCGCCCGATGATGGGGTCCAGCTCGCCGCGGCGTGCTTTTTCGGTCAGATCGGTGCTGAATTTGCGGAGTGCCTTCAGCCGGTCATTGCGGGGTTCTTTTCTTCGGTGAGAAAAGACACCCTCGGGAGCGGAGGAGTCATTGCCCTCGCTGCCGCCCTCGGAGGCAAGGTCTTCCTCGGAGGATTCCGTATCCTCATTGCTTCCGGTGGGGGAGGCGCCCGTCAGCATTTCCATCAGCTTATTGGGGAGCATTTGCTCCAGCCCCTCCAGGTCGCCGTTCTGAGAAAGGTTTTCCATGAATTCATTCATCTGAGAGCTGAGGTTCTGTATATCCTCGGGCTTCATGATGGGGTTATTCATGATATTTTTCAGAAGGCCCTTTTTCTGGGCGCAGGGAAGACAAATCGCGAGGCGTTTGGCTTCTCCGTTCTCCACTCGGTTGATGAAAAGAACGGCGGTATTTCTATTGCAGATCTGACAAAGCATAAGCTTCTCCTTTGAAAATGGGTGACTCAAAAAAGGTCGTATGAATATTATATCATATTTTCAAATGGGTGGGAAGTTCTTTCTTCGGACTGTGATCACAAGTGATTGCTTGCAATCGCTTGAGGATAGAAGTATAATCAAAGCTAGAGTCCAACGTGCGGAGGTTTTGCATGGCAAAGCTATATTTCAAATACGGGGCAATGGGCAGCTCCAAAACGGCGAACGCCCTCATTGCCAAGTTTAACTACGAAGAAATGGGTATGAAGGTCTGGTTGGTAAAGCCCTCTGCGGATGACCGTGACGGAGCGGTATGGGTGAGCTCACGCATCGGTCTTAAGGCAGAGGCCAGTGTCATCAGTCCGGAATGCGATATTCTTGAAGAATTTTCCAAGCAGGAGAAAATGGACGTCATCATCGCCGATGAGTGTCAGTTTTTCACCCGTGAGCAGATCGATGCTTTTCGCTACATAGTGGACGAGCTGAACATTCCGGTCATGTGCTTCGGCCTTCGGACTGACTTCCAAACGCATTTATTCCCCGGAAGCTCCCGCTTGTTTGAACTGGCGGACTCCATTACGGAAATCAAAACGATTTGCCGCTGCGGCTCAAAGGCAACGGTCAATGCGCGTCTGGATTCTAACGGATGTGTAGTGACGGAGGGAGAGCAGGTCCTCATCGGAGGCAACGATTCCTACATTGCGATGTGTCACCGCTGCTGGATGAAAGCGCAGCAGGCTCAAAATTAAGAGAGGTAATGAAAATGGAACTGAAGGAAATCCTGAAAAAATGTGATCATACCCTGCTTAAGCAGACCGCAACCTGGTCTGAGATCAAGGAGATCTGTCTCCAGGGCATGAAGTATGACTGTGCGAGCGTTTGCATTCCGCCCTGTTATGTCGCCCAGGCGGCTCAGTTCGTGGAAGGAAAGCTGCCGATCTGCACGGTCATCGGCTTTCCGAACGGCAACGCCTGCACGGCCATTAAATGCCTGGAGGCCTCGCACGCCGTTGCTGACGGCGCGTCCGAAATCGACATGGTCATCAATATCGGCTGGCTGAAGGAGGGACTGGACGAAAAGGTCGAGGCCGAGATCGCTGCGGTCAAGGAGGCCTGCCTCGGAAGAACGCTGAAGGTCATCATTGAGACCTGCCTTCTGACCGACGACGAGAAAATCCGTATGTGCGGGATCGTCACGCGAGCCGGAGCGGATTTCATCAAAACCAGTACCGGCTTTTCGACCGGCGGAGCGACCTTCCACGATGTCGAGCTTTTCAAGGCCCATGTCGGGGAGGGCGTCAGCATCAAAGCCGCCGGCGGAATTTCCTCCCTTGAGGATGCCGAAAAAATGATCGAGCTCGGAGCGGACCGTCTCGGTACGAGCCGCATCGTCAAGCTTGCCATGGCGAAGGATCAATAAGAATCAACGGCTGGTTTGTTTCTTTTGTATCAAAGATTGCGATGCCTCCGTGAGATATTCTCTCGTGTGTATGGCCTTTGATGTCAGTATCACCCAAAAGGTTCGGAAGCGTATGCTTTTCGAACCTTTTTCTCTATTAATGCGTTGACAAGCGTCACTTTATTACCTATAATTGGAACGTAAGAATTGCCTCGTGAAAAGGCAAAAATCTATGGAGGTTGTATTAAAGATGAAGAAAGTCTTAGCTCTCGTGCTGGCTGTTCTGATGGCTCTTACCTGCCTGACCGCTTGCAAAGGCGGCGGCAACAAGGGCGGTTATGACTATGATGCCATTCCCGATGTAATGGAAGCTGCGGATGGCAAATATGAAATCGCTTTCGTCACGGACGTCGGTCAGCTGAAGGATAAGTCCTTCAACCAGGGTACCTGGGAAGGCGTCAAGCGCTATGCGAAGGAAAACAATAAGACCTACAAGTACTATCAGCCCGCCAACGGCGACAAGGCTACCGATGATGACCGTTACAACGCCATGAAGGACGCCTGCGACAACGGTGCGAAGATCGTTGTCTGCGCCGGCTTCCTGCAGGCTACTGCGCTGGAAAAGGCCGCCAAGGCTTATCCCGCGGTTGATTTCGTCTTTATCGATGGCTGGAGCCTCGGTCTGGACAATGTTTGCGGTATTGACTTCCAGGAAGAGCAGTCCGGTTATCTGGCCGGCTACGCTGCTGTTATGGAAGGCTACACCAAGCTCGGCTTCTGCGGTGGCGGCGGCGGCACCAATCCCGCTTGCTGCCGTTTCGGTTACGGCTTCGTTCAGGGCGCTGCGGCTGCTGCTGATAAGAAGGGTGTTGATGTCACCATGAACTACAGCTGGCTCTACGGTGCTTCCTTCTCTCAGTCTCCTGAGCTTCAGACCATGCTGAACGGCTGGTACACCAACGGTACCGAA
>JAZQNF010000025.1:0-10368 GCA_045627225.1 Bianqueaceae bacterium | reverse complement strand
ACCGCCGGTGCGCTGCTGCTGGCTCCCAAAATCTGGGATGCCATCAATGATACTCTTTTCGGTTATATCGTCGACCGCTATACCTGGAAGAACGGGCAGAAGTTCATGCCCTGGATCAAGATCGGCGTTGCGGGCGTGGCCATTTCGGTCATCGCCATGTTCTTCGTTCCGAGAGGTCTGAGCCAGGGCTGGCAGATCGCGTGGTTCATGATCGGCTACATCATCTTTGATGTCTTCTACACCCTGCTGGATGCGCCTGCCTTCTCCATGTCCACCGTAATGACCTCCAACATTCCCGAGCGTACCGCTTTCATCTCCGGCAACAAGCTGTGGGCCATGGTCGGCGGCGTGCTCTCTACCGTGCTGATCGGCGTGATCCGCTCCAAGATCGGCTGGGGCTGGGCGGCTGTCGTTTTCTGCGGCATCGGCGGCCTTATGATGATCCCCTACCTCTTCACCGGCAAGGAGCGCCGTGAGGTATCGGAGGAGGAGAAGGAGGAGAAATACACCTTCCGTCAGATGTGGAATTATCTGAAGGCCAACGGCCAGCTGACCGTCTGCCTGATCGCCTTCTTCATCTTCGGCATGACCTCCATCGAGAGCACCATGAGCCTCTACCTGGCCCGTACCTGCCTCGGCGGCGAGGGTAACTCCATGTACATCGCGGCGGCGGTAGCCGTTCCCGTCATCATCGTTTCCGCCCTTATTCCCACCATCGCCAAGAAGGTGGATAAGTTCTGGATTCTGGTCTTCGGTCTGCTTGGCTCTATCGTCATCGGCGTCGCCGCCTGGTTCGTGGGCTACGGTAATATGATCAGCGCGCTGGTCTTCATCGGCCTGAAGTGCATGGGCATGGCTGTATGGCAGGTCATCATCTATATGCTGGTAGCGGATACCATTGAGTACGGCAACTATAAGTCAGGCACCCGCGCGACCGGTATCACCTTCGCACTGCAGTGCTTCATCGCGAAGATGAAGAATGCTTTCCTGGCTTCCTTCGTTCTGTTCATGCTTGGCTTCATCGGCTTCGTCGAGGGTGAGAATGCCGTTCAGCCTGCGGGGGTCGCGGACGGTCTGTTCGGCATGTTCGTCTTCATCCCCATCGCCGGCTACGTCCTGGCGCTGGCCATCCTGCTGATTTTCTACAAGCTGCGCGATAAATCCGTTCAGGTCATGGCCCGCTACAACAACGGCGAGATCTCCTACGATGAATGCATGGCTGCCATCGGTGACGAGTTCGGCGAGCCGGCCATTGTAAAATAAGGATTCGGTCCTTCGGCCCTGCGTCATGCAGGCCTTAGGCCGCTGATACGGCAAACAAAAAGGAACATGGCCGTAGGAGCATGAAGCTCCGGGCGATGTTCCTTTTTTTGTGTGGTTTTTGCGGGTGCGAAAGAGCATTTCCATCGGAAAGGGCAGTCTGCTACTGTCTTATCAGTGCCATGAGCTCTCCGGCTCCGAACGAAAACAGATTCAAAAGAAAAGAGAGCATCAGGGGAGACAGGCGCTGATAATCCAATCCGTTCCGATAGACGAGCGCCTCGGCGGCGACGGCGCCGAGCTCTGCCAGGGCTACGGTCAGCAGATAGAGGGGGCGGGTGAGAAAGCCTTCGGCCAGAGAGCTCAGGAGCACGACGGCCGGATTGGTCAGGACCTGTGCGAGAAAAAGCAGCAGGAAATCGCCTTTGCTGCGCACGCCCAGAAGGAAAGCAAGCCCGAGCTCCAAAAGGATCGTAAGCGACAGGCAGTGCAGAAAGACGGCGATCAGCTGAAGGAGCGGACTCATTTCTTTCTGCGCTTAAGCGCCGCGATCAGAAGCACCGTCAGGAGGATAAGCGCCGCAAGGCCGCCGATGATCCATCCCCAGGGCAGGGGCGTTACGGAAAAAGCGGAATCGATCAGATCCTCACCGCCGTCGGGAGGAACGATATCGATGCCCCCGCCTCCGATCAGATCGTATAAGGGCATGGCTTATTTCTCCTTTCTTTTTTTGCGGATCAAAACAAAAGCAAGAGCTGCAACTGCGATCACGATGGCGGCAGCCGCGACCCAGATCCAGGGGCTGACGGAGTCGGGAACATACGTAAAGGGCGCATCAATTTCATCAAAGCAGATCATCTGTACAGCTCCTTATTTTTTCTTATTCTTTTTCTTCTTTTTGACCAGGATGATGACGGCAGCGATCAAAAGGACAATGACCAGAACAACAGGCCAGAATTCGGAGAGCAGGGCACCGATCAGGCTTACGGGAGACATTACATCGAGAATCATGGAAGACCTCCTAGGATTTTTTATATGAATCGTCCTTCGGGAGAAAGACGAAACAGGCGATGAGACAGGCGATGCTGAGCACCGCGATCATGACGGCGTTGGCGGTAAAGCCCTCGATCCGGCAGAAAAAGCTTGGAAGGGTGCCGACAAAGAGCCCAACGGTAGTCAGTCCGAAGGCGACACCTGGGTTGTCGGGAAGCACCGATACCAGCGCACCCAGAGAAACCGGCATCGTCATGCTGAAGAGAAGGATGCCGATCAGGGAAACGGCCATCAGCCGGTCCCCGAATAGAAGCAGGGGAAGCGAGAGGGCAATGCTGATGAAGGCGGTCCTGCGGATGCCGTATGCGTCGGCCAGGATGCCTCCCAGGGCTTTGCCGAAGCCCATCGCGGCGTAGAGGAATACGGTCTGCCAGACGCTCCGGTTCCAGGAGGTCGGGATGCCGTTGCCCATATAGGAGCGGACGGCGACGACCAGCGTGGCTAACAGCAGCACGGCCGTATCCGAGCGGCGCGGGCTGCGGTAACGGTCGGCCCAGGCGGCGGAGACCTCATCGGCCCCCGGCCTATGCTCGCCTCTCATCCACAGAAGCAGAAGGAGGATAAAGGCAAGCGGAATGGCCGACGCGGCGATCCAGACGGGGCAGCCGGAGGAGGCGAGAAGCTTTCCGCTGATGACACCGAACGCGCCGCCTCCGACAAAGACCGCGCTGTGGGAGAGATGGCCGGAGGAGACCGAAAAGCTGGTCTCGGCCAGCGAGACGTGCAGGCAGGCGTTGCCGAGACTGAGGATGACCAGCGCCGGAATCACGAGGCTGGTGTGAAGTGCCAGCGGGAAAAAGCCGAGAGCCAGCATAATGACCGAAATAGGTCCGAGGGGAAAGCCCGGAAAGCGCTCGGCCGCAGCGGCCAGAAGCGCCTGAGGCAGAAAAGCAAGGGCATCATAGACCAGCGCGATCAGCCAGAAGAGGCTGTTGTCTCCCTGAACGCGCCCGACAGCGTAGAAGCAGATGACCTCGTTCAGAAAATGGATCAGAAAGCACAGCCAGGCACAGCCCATGCCGGGCTGCGTGAGGGCTTTTGCAAATCGTTTCATCAAAAAACTCCTTGGGGAACTATATGGATATGTCCCGGGAAAGCGATAAGGCAACATGGATGGATACTTTTTTTCAGTATATCATGACAGGACCCGGAAGAAAAGAAAAAACTGGAATCCGTGTTCCTGTCTTGTTTTTTTACCGCTTTCGGAGTATAATAGGAAACTGAATAATAATATGGATCAAGTTGACTATGCAGAAAAAACGCGCTGCCCTTGTCAGTCTCGGCTGCAAGGTAAACAGTTATGAATCCCAGGGCATGCAGGAGCTTCTGGAGCAGGCAGGTTATGAAATCGTGCCTTCATCGGAGGAGGCCGACTTTTATCTGGTCAATACCTGCACGGTAACGGGTATCGCTGCCCGTAAGTCCAGACAGGTCCTGAGAAGCCTTCGACGCGAAAGGCCGAAGGCGCTCATTGCGGCTGCCGGCTGCTATGTCGAGCAGCTCTGTACCGGTACCGCGTCCGCCTCTGACGGGGTGCAGACCGCAGGCATCCGCTCCGAGGCAGCGCTTGAGCTTCTGGAAGACCGCACGGTGGATTTTGTGGTTCCCAACCGCCGCAAAAAGGACCTTTTGGAGATACTGGAGGCCTATGAGGCCTGTCATGATGCCTCTAAGGCGCTGCAGCCTGCCGAACCGGAGCCGCCGGAGCTGTGCATCCATACCCATGAGGGGCATACCCGTGCCTTTTTGAAGGTCCAGGACGGCTGTCGTCAGTTTTGCTCCTATTGCATTATTCCTTATGTCCGCGGTCCTCTGGTGTCCAAACCGCTTGAGGACGCCGTTTCGGAGGCAGAAGGCCTTGCCCGTGCCGGTTATCATGAAATCGTGCTGACGGGCATTCATTTAAGCTCCTATTGCGATGCCGACGGGCACAGCCTTGCCGATCTCATTCTCGGCATTTCGGCGCTGCCCGAGGTCTCCCGTATCCGTCTGGGCTCTCTGGAGCCCCGCGTCATGACCGATGCTTTTCTCGAAAAGGTCAGTCAGACGTCCAAGCTGTGCCCCCATTTTCATCTTTCGCTGCAGAGCGGCTGTGACCGTACCTTAAAAGCCATGAACCGCCATTATACAGCCGAAGAATATGCCGATACACTGGCGCGCATCCGTTCCTTCTATCCGGACGCAGCCTTTACGACCGATGTGATCGTCGGTTTCCCCGGAGAGACCGAGGAGGATCACGTCCTTTCCCTTCAATTTGTGAAGGAGGCCCGCTTCGCCGAGGTCCACGTCTTCCGTTATTCCCGGCGGGAGGGCACCGTGGCCGACCGTATGCGCGCTCAGGTGCCTGAAACCGTCAAAAAGCGCCGAAGCGAAGAGATGATCGAGCTGTGCACGGCGCTTCAGGACAGCTTTCTGGAGGCGCATATCGGGAAAGCACAGGAGGTCCTTCTGGAGGAGGAAGAGGGGGGCTTATGGTACGGACATACGGCCGATTATGTGCTGACGGCCGTGCCGGACAACGGCTGTCTCCGTCAGGGAATGTTTATCACGGTCTGCCCGCTTTCTGTCAAGGAAGGCGGAAAAGGCCTGTATTTGCAGGGGGAGATCCTCTGCCTGTCATAAAAAAAGGAGGTTTTTATGAGCGACGAACGCTTCAACACCATTTTCTTTGAGCCGGAAAAGCTGCCGGAAAATCAGGTGCAGACCATCCTTCTGGAGGTCTATGCGGCCCTTCAGTACAAAGGGTACAATCCGGTCGACCAGATGGTCGGCTATCTGATGAGCGGCGACCCTACCTACATCACAGCCTACGATAACAGCCGCGCCAAAATCACCCGTGTGACGCGCGACGACATTCTGGAAGAGCTGGTAAAAACCTTTGTGGACCATTATGAGCTGGTCCGTAAAGAGAAAAAAGAAGACTGATCGGGCGCCCTGTCCATGCATTTTCTCGGAATCGATTACGGCGATAAATACATGGGGCTTGCACTCAGCGACCCCACGGGACTGATCGCCAGTCCGCTGACCACGATTTACCGCAGCGAGCCTGAAAATCTGAAGGCTACGGTGCGTCAGATCCGCGCCGTCTGTGAAGAAAACGATGTCCATACGATCATCCTGGGCTATCCGCTCAACATGGATGATACCGTCGGTCCCCGTGCGCTGAAATCCGAAGCCTTCAAGCGCCGTCTGGAAAGGGACCTTTATCAGGTCAGAGTCATCCTCTGGGATGAGCGTCTGACCACCTGCGAGGCCGAGATCCCTCTGTTTGAAAACGGGATGAACCGCTCGCAGCGCAAGGCTGTGGTCGATAAGATCGCGGCAGCCCTTATTCTGCAAAGCTGGCTGGATGCGGGACGCCCCGACACCTGCCCGTATCAAGAAAACTGAAAGGCATAACAGCTATGTTTCCCCTCTGTCTGCTGAAGACCTACCTATTGAGAGACTGTGAATATGAAACGGAAGCGGAGGCTTTCGTTCTTTCGGCAGCGGAATATCGGGGAGAAACCTTCATTTTGATCCGCCTTCCGGAGGATGAGGACGATGACGACGACCCTGCGCCGGCTGATGCCGAGGAAGTCTGCGTCCTTCGTCTTTGTGATCAGGAGGCAGCCTTTGCCCTCATGGAGGACGGAAAAATCCTGACCTTCGCGGATGCTCCGGAGGACAGGGAGCAGGAAGCCGTGACCGGGCTCCTGCTGGCACAATTGAATTAATTTCGCTTTATCTGCGCATACACGCGCAAAAGCCTTCTGCAGCCTTACCCGCCGGACCCTCGCCGGCAATTCCGTGATCTTACCAGACAGAAGGCTTACCAAAAGACTGTTTTGAAAGAAGGAAATGAACGTGAAAGAAATTGAAAAAGTAAAAGTGATTCCTCTCGGAGGATTGGATGCCATCGGCCGCAACATGACGGTCGTGGAATACGCTGACGATATTATCGTGATCGACTGCGGGCAGGCCTTCCCCGGCGACGACATGCCCGGCATCGACTCTATCATCTGTAATTTTGACTATCTTCGTGAGAATTATGACCGTCTGCGCGGCGTCGTGCTGACGCACGGCCACGAGGATCATATCGGCGCGCTTCAGTATTTTCTGAAGGAGTTCGATGTGCCCGTTTACGGCACCCGGCTGACCCTGGCGCTGGTCGACAGCAAGCTGGAGGAATTCAATATCAAGAACCGGCGTCTGATTGTCGTCAATACCGGCAGCTCCGTCAAGCTGGGGAATATCGAGGTCGAGTTTATCCGCACCAACCACAGCATCGGCGAGGCCGCCGCTCTGGCCATCAAAACACCGGGCGGTGTGCTGATCCATACCGGCGATTTCAAGATCGACTATACGCCCATCCACGGCGATATGATCAATCTGCAGCGCTTTGCCGAGCTGGGCCGTGCCGGCGTCCTGGCCCTGATGAGCGATTCGACCAACGCCGAGCGCCCCGGCTTCACGATGTCCGAAAGCACCGTCGGCCGCATCTTTACCGAAAAATTCCCGCTGGCCGAGGGGCGTATCCTGGTCGCTACCTTCTCGTCCAACCTGGACCGCATCCAGCAGATCATCAACGCGGCCATCCGCTACAAGCGCAAGGTCGTTCCGGTCGGACGCAGCATGGTCAATGTCATCAACACCGCTCTGGATCTCGATTATCTTGAGGTCCCCGAAAACGTGCTGATCGACATGAATGAGATGAACCGCTACGAGGACCGCGAGCTGGTCATCATCACGACCGGAAGTCAGGGAGAGCCCATGGCCGCGCTGTCCCGCATGGCAAGCGGTGAGCACAAGCTGATCCAGATCCAGCCGGGCGACACCGTCATCTTCAGCTCCAAGCCCATTCCCGGCAACGAGAAGATGATCAACCATGTGATCAATGCGCTTCTCGAGCGCGGCGCCAATGTCACGCACGAGGACGCGCATGTATCGGGCCATGCCAGCCAGGAGGAGCTCAAGCTCATCTACAGTCTGGTCAAGCCCCGTTATTTCCTGCCGGTCCACGGAGAATTCCGTCACCTGCAGGCACACGCCAGCCTCATCCGTGAGATGGGACATCCTGCGCAGGACGTCATTATCATGGAGAACGGAAACGTTCTTGAGCTCGGCGAAGAGGAGGCCACGGTCACCGGTCATATCGATACCGATCCGGTGCTCGTCGACGGACTCGGTGTCGGCGATGTCGGCAACGTCGTACTGCGCGACCGGAAGATCCTGGCCGAGGACGGTCTGCTCATCGTTGTCATGGGCGTCAGTCATACCACCGGCTGCATTGTGGCCGGACCGGATATCGTCAGCCGCGGCTTCGTTTATGTCAAGGAATCGGAAGAGCTGCTGGAAAACTGCCGCAGCACCGTCCGTCAGCTGCTCAGCTCAAAGGGCTCCTTCGCCAACATGGACTGGACGACGCTGAAGGCCGAGATCAAAGAAGCTCTGCGCTCCTTCCTTTGGAGCGAAATCAAACGCAATCCCATGATCCTTCCCATCATTATGGAGATCAAGGATTAAGCAGGAGGATAGTTACATGAGACAGTCACTGTTCGGACGCATTGCTGCGTTCATTACACGAAACCTGAAGCATGTGGTCATCTGGGGCATCATCATCCTGGTCGGCCTGGCCATCGGTCTATTCGTGTACGATGCGGTCCTGGGCTACTTCACCAACGACCCATATCTGACCTACGATGAAAACGGCGAGAAGGTCGTCATCGACATCCCGCCCGGATCCTCCGGTCAGGAGATCGGCGAGATCCTGGAGGAGACCGGACTGGTCAAGAATGCAACGCTGTTCCGCTACAAGGCTCAGTTTCTCGGCGATGCCGAGGATTTCCAGTACGGCACCTATACCTTCATCCGGGGCATGAACTACACGGACATCGTGGAGATCCTGAAGACGGGCTGCAAGGCAGAGGGCGTCATGATCACCATCGTTCCCGGCTGGACCATCGAGCAGATCGGTCAGTATCTGCAGGACAACGATATCTGCCTGAAGGATGCCTTCGTGAAGGCCTGCGAGAGCTATGATTACGACTTCGATTACTACGGAGATATCAAGAGCCCCGAGGACCGCCGTCATCTGCTGGAGGGCTACATCTGTGCCGATACCATCGAGATCATCCCCGCCAACGGCGTCGATGAGATCGTCCGCAAGCTGCTTCGTCATACCGAGCTGATCTTCGAGAGCGGCAACCGTCTTGAAAAAGCCAAAGCGCTCGGCATGACGGTCGATGATGTTCTGATCATGGCCTCGGTCGTCGAAAAGGAATCCGGCAATGCGGCCGACAGCGCCAAGATCGCCCG
Source organism: Bianqueaceae bacterium (assembly GCA_045627225.1). Classification (GTDB taxonomy): domain Bacteria; phylum Bacillota; class Clostridia; order Lachnospirales; family Bianqueaceae; genus JAZQNF01. The sequence continues at coordinate 1,758 of JAZQNF010000025.1, read as the reverse complement.
TGTCTTCATGAACCGCGACAAGGTCGGTGAGTTCTGGGGCTCCGACGTTACGGTCTGGTATGCGCTCGGCATGGAGGAGCACGCCTCGCTCGAGCTCACCTTCGACCTGATCGAAAAGGCCAGCTGGCCGAACTGCCCGTACTACAAATACAATACTTATGTACTGTATCAGGATGGGATCTATCCGGAAAACGGCATCGATTATGTCCGCAAGCCCATCGGCCCCATCTGCAATCCCAGCATCACCTCTATCGATGCGGTCCTGAATCCTGCATCGGCCTCCAATAAATGGCTGTTCTTCTTCTACGATGCCGCCATTGACAAGACGGTGTTCTTTAACGACGCCGAGTCCTTCAACGCGTACGCGTCCAGTCACTGATGAGCAGCCTTGAACTTCTGGCGCCTGCGGGCAGCCGTGAGGCCTTTCTGACGGCTCTTTTGTACGGCGCGGATGCGATCTACTGCGCAGGACCTTCCTACGGTCTGCGCGCCAAAGCCAAAAATCTGACGCCCGATGAGCTGGCCGAGTGCATCGCGCTCGCGCACGGACAGGGTGTCAAGGTCTATATTACGTTAAACATCCTGGCCCACAACGAGCAGCTGGAGGGACTGGAGGATTATCTTCTTCTGCTCCGCGAGCTTCGGGCCGATGCGCTGATCATGGCCGATCCAGGCATGATCGCCATCGCACGGGAAACCGTCCCCGAGCTTCCCGTTCATCTGTCCACGCAGGCCGGTGCCACCAATTACGCGACCTTCCGCTTCTGGGCGGGGCAGGGCGTCAGCCGCATCGTCGCCGCGCGTGAAATATCCCTTCGGGAAATGAAGGAGATCCGCGGGCACACGCCGGCGGAGCTTGAGCTGGAGGCCTTTGTCCACGGCGCCATGTGTGTGTCGGTTTCGGGCCGCTGTCTTCTGTCGAACTATCTGACCGGCCGCGAGAGCAACCTCGGCGAATGTACCCATCCCTGCCGCTGGAGCTATGCGGTTGTGGAGGAGACGCGCCCCGGCGAATACTTCCCCCTTTGCGAGGAAGACGGTCACAGCTTCCTTTTCAACTCCCGCGATCTGTGCATGATCGATCATCTGCCGGAAATGATAGATGCCGGCATCAGCTCCTTCAAGATCGAGGGGCGTATGAAAACGCCCTTCTATGTAGCGGCTGTTACCAAGGTCTACAAGGAGGCGCTTCTGGATCTTTCGAACGATCCGGCTCTTTACGAGCAGAAGAAGTCTTCGTATAGGGAGAGGCTGTCCCTGGTCAGCCATCGGGGCTTTGAGACAGGCTTTTATCTCGGCCGGCCCGGGCCTGAGGGCATGGCCTACGAGAGCAGCGCCTATCTGAAGGGGGCCGATTTCATGGCCAAGGCCCTGCCGGGCTACCGTAACGGCACCCAGAGGATCGAGCAGCGCGGTAAATTTTCGGTGGGCGAGGAGCTTTGGGTTCTGACGCCCTCCGGACCGGACCGCAAGGTCCTTGTGACGGCGCTTTACAATGAGGCGGGCGAGGAGGTTTCCTCGGCGCCGCATGCGCAGGAGCATCTTTATCTGCCGCTTCCGGTAGCGCTTCCGGAGGGGACGGTTCTTTACAAAAAACGTTAAGAAAGGATGTGCTATGTGCCGGATCCTATATCTGGTCGTTCCCTGCTATAACGAGGAAGAGGTCCTGCCCGAAACCGTCAGAATAAGATCCAGCCGATATTATGAAAAAGTGAAAGGAATGCCTGTATCCAGCCGAGCTGAAACAGGTCTGTTGTT
>JAZQNF010000024.1:0-4279 GCA_045627225.1 Bianqueaceae bacterium | reverse complement strand
CAGGCAGCCATGATGGAAATGATCATCAAGGCGCTGCCGGATATGGCAGGCGCCATCGCACAGCCGCTTTCCAGCATCGGCAAGGTGACGATCATAGACGGCGCCGGCGAAGGCAGCGGCGTAAACTCCATGGGAGGTTATGTGCCGAGCGTTCTGGCCAAGACGATGGAGACCGTGAAAGAAGTGACCGGTCTGGACATCGTGGATATCATGAAGGCCGAGACCTATGACGCCAAGGTGAACCGCAACATCAACGTGACCGGGATCTCACCGGAAGACGGCGTGAAACTGGACGTCGAGATCAAAGAGTGATCTCGGCAGGATAATTGCAAAAGGCCGGGGCACCCGCGGGTGTCCCGGCTCCTATGACTCTCTGGAGGTGCAAACATGCCCGGACCTGAAGACAAAGTACTGAACGAAAAAGACGATGCGGAGCGCTTCGAGGAGCTTTCCCGCCTTGCGCGTGAGCGCGACTACGCGGAGCTGGAGCAGAGGCGCCGGCGTGCCGTCATGACACAGGCGGAGTACAAGCGGCGCCTGGCGGACTACCGTGCCGCAGTGGACCGGCTGGAACATGATCTCGGCCTGCGGATCGAGGATATCGAGCGTCTGCACGGCATTGCCGAGAAGTACGGCATCCGCAGCGGCGCATATGAGACAGCCATGAAGATCACGGACAGACGGCACATGTTTTTCGGCCTGGCCGAAGAGCTGCGCCAAAGTCAGGAGCCGGAGGACGTCAAAAAGCGGCTGTTCGAAGAGGGCGTCTTCGAACTGGCAAAGAAGGAAGCCCCCTGGCTCGCGGACTGGAGCATCGATGCGCTCAAGATGTGCGCGGGCGTCACGGTCCCTCCGCGCCCCCGGCGGGAGGAGACCGCCGGTGAAAAGAGCGGTTCTGCCTACGAGGCGGAGCTTGACGCGGAAAAGCAAAATTTCGACGGTGCGTTCCGTGAGCTGAATCAGATCATGCGCGACTACGACAAGGCACACCCCGGCGAGCCGCGGACCGAGGCCGAGAAAAAACTCGAAAAGTTCTGGGACCGGTTCTGGGATATCAACAACGCAACCGACAGTGACGTGCTCTATGACGTCCCCGAGAAGATACGCGGCGTGCTGACGCCCAAGGCCCCCTTCGGCAGCCATGAGCGGCCGGTCAGTGATGCCGACAGGCTGCTGGACGCCTACTTTGACTATCTGCAGACGGTACATGCTGACCAGGATCCGGCCGCGCTCGTCCCCACCGAGGAGGAAAACCGCATCCTCGACCTGCTCTATCACGGCATCTCCGGCATGACCCGGTACGCCGACACGCTTGAAGAAACCATGTGCGGCACGCTCGAGGTCCCGCCTGCCGGACAGGAAAGCGAAAACGGCAGGAAGATCCACCGTGTCAACGCGGCCGGCAAGGAACCGGCGCTGACCGGGGAAGTACTCTCCATGCGGGCGGAGGCTGCCGGTTACCAGAAGAGTTTCATGGACGTGCGCTTCCAGCCGCTCTTCCGGTTCAGCCCCAAGCCTCAGGACGTGATGCAGGGCAGTCTGGGCGACTGCTACTTCGTGGCCTCGCTCCCGACGATCGCCGCGCAGAATCCGTCGCTCATCCGGGATGCGATGAAGGACAACCGGGACGGCACCGTTACCGTGCGCCTGTTCACCGAAAACCGCGAGCCCGTGTACGTCACGGTGGACAAGTCCGTGCCGCGCATGAACGGACAGAATCCCTATGCGCAGAATCAGGGCGAATCCCTTTGGGTGCAGATCATGGAGCGGGCGTTTGTCCAGTCGGGCCTCCACATCAAGGGCGGCCTTGCAAAGGCCGAGGCGGGCACGCTGAAAAGTGGCTATGCCGACATCGAGAGCGGCCAGGAGTGGCAGGCAATCTCCATGCTGATCGGCACGGACGGCAGCCTGTATTCCAAGGAAAGCTGGATCGTCGATGTGCCGAAGCCCGGCACGGACGGCTATACGCGGGCGGAGCTTGATTTCGTAAATGACCTGAAAAACCAGCTTTCCAACGGCCATTTGCTGACCGCTTCCTTCGGCGGCAGCCGCAAGGGCCTGTTCGGATCGCCGCTCGACAGGAAGCATGCCGTTGTCAGCGGTCTGGATGCCAGGGAAGCCGGCATGTATGCGCGCCACGCTTACTCCCTGCACGCGATCGAGGAGGAGAACGGAAAGTACTACGTCACCGTCCGCAACCCTCACGGCCACGGCGGCGTCAACACCCTCGAGGACGGCAGACTGATCGCCGCGGGGGCGAATCTGGCAGAGGGCTACAGCCGGCTCGAACTGCGAGATTTCTCCGCTTATTTCAACTTCGTCACCGTCAACAGCGCCGACATGACCGCGGCCGCCGAACAGCGCCTGCCGGAGTCCCGAAACATCGTTCGTCACTACGGCGACGCGGTCCACAGGATCGCCGAAACGCTGCGGGACAGCGACAGCGCTCTGATGTATTTCAAAAACTCCGAAGCGTTCCGTGCGTTCCGGGACGCGGCACTCTCACTTGACAGCGAGATGCAGAAGAAGATCCCCTCCGAGAAAAAGATGAACGAAGGACTCGAGAGGTTCTTTGAAAAAGCAAAGGCGTACGGCGACCACTGCGAAAAGGAAAAGAAAATAGACGTCTTCAAGGATTCCCACCGCGCCCAGCGGCGGTATCAGGCGGCGAAGATCGCCCTGGAAATGAAGCCCGTCTTTGACGCGAACAAGGGAAAGACGCTGCGCGATGCGTGGAGCGAGTTCTCCTATCCGGCAGCCGAGCGGAAGGTGAACGTGCCGGTCACGCCGCAGGCCCTGCTCGGCGTCTATCATAAGGCCGCGGACAACATGGCCGGACGCTTCGAGCTCCGCACGGGCGATTTTGCGGACCGTGCCACGAGAAATAAACTGTACACGTTCCTTAAGAGCTTTGCCGAAAGCGGCAGCGCGGAGAAACTGCAGAAAACGCTTGCCGCACAGAAGACCGACGGCGCGAGATTCGACTGTCTGCGTGAAAATGCGCGCACCGTCTGTACGATGCATCTCATCCTCCGCCACGGGGAAAAGATCCTGCATGCGATGGAGGCTGACGGGATCGAACTGGAAAACGGGAAGCTAAAGAGCCTGCTGCTGGCCGGTGAAGGCATGGAGCTGACGAATAAAAAGGAGAAACAGAAGGCCGATTCCGTGAAAAACCGGGAGAGCGAGCTCCTTCCCTGAAACATGAGAAAATGAGACAAAAAGGACCGTCCCCATGACTTCATGTCGCGGGGACGGTCCTTTTTGTCTCGCGTCAGCTCCTGACCGTCAGCTTCTTCATGGCCTTCATAAGGCCGTCCACGCTTAAGGGATACATGTCGTAGAGCTTTTCGGTGATCCCGCAGCTTTGCCCCCCGGTACCAGGACGGAATGGGTGCCGGAGGAGCCCTTTCCGGAAATGATGCGATCCGGCCGGAAGCCGGCCGTAAAGAATTATTTCTTTTTCGGAATCGTGGCGGCGTAAGCGCTGTTGCACAGACCGAGCACGGCAGAAAGGACGAACAGCGTCTCTATGCCGAGCGTCTGCCAGATCCAGCCGCCGAAGAGGGCGATCAGGATCGTGATCATGTGGTTGACGGAAATGCCGGTCGAGATCGTGGCACGCATTTCATCCCTGCTGTCGGAGATGTCCTGCACGTAGACGTTCGAGGCGAGCGAGGCCAGCGAGATCACGGAGTCGAGGACGTAGTTGAAGCAGCACACGATGAACGCAATATTCATCGGGAAGATGTGGTGGGCAAAGCCGTAGAAGAAGCAGACGATGACCAGGATCAGCGTGTCGGAGATCATCACGATGCGGTAGCCGAGCTTGTCTATGATCCGTCCGACGATCGGGGAGAAGATAAAGCCGGCGACCGCGCTTATGGCAAAGAGCAGACTGATGACGGTCGTGCTGGCACCGTAGAAGAGGATGAGCGCGTAGGGCCCGAAGGTGAAGAAGACCTGCTTGCGGGCACCGTAGAAGATCTCCAGCATATAATATTTGGTGAACTTTTTCCGGAAATAAAAGCGGCTTTTGCTCTTGTCGGTCTGGCTTTTGCCCTTGATGGAGAAGGAGGCAAACGTGCCGACAGTCGTGATGACCGCGGAGATGATGAAGACCATGCGGAAAATCGGCCGGTCGCGGAAAACAAGGGTGAGCAGGATAACTGCCACGTAGCCTGCCAGCATGCCGATCTCATGGACGGAGTTCGCATAGCCGAGCGCGGTACCGCCCACGTCCGGGTGCGCGTATTCCAGGGTAAGCGTGTTTTTCATT
>JAZQNF010000023.1:0-17794 GCA_045627225.1 Bianqueaceae bacterium | reverse complement strand
CTTCCATCATTTTTATTTACTACTCTAACTGCACCTACGACTATATTTTCATTAACAATAAAATAGTATGTTGTCCAAGGTTGTTCAAATTTAGCTATAATTTTTTCAAGACTTTCTGTTGCTGGACTTATGTCGAAGTCCTGATACTTATCCAAAAGATCCGAAAATGCCTCAACTTGCATTTTCCATATAGTTTCAATATCTTCTCGCGCTGCCTTCTTTAATGTTATAGCCATTTTTACACCTCACAATGAAATTTATATTTTCCCTTACCTTTTCCTGACACAGGTTCTATAACTTTACTACTAATCAATATACTTATCAGTTTGGATGCTCCCGATGATTTTAATCCTGTCACTTCTTCAACAATAGTTCTTCCAAAGCATTCTTTTTCTTTACAAGCAATATATATATGGCGTGATTTATTGTTTTTTCTGACAGCGTATTTGAGTACGATAACATTTTATTTCGAATGTCCACTTTTGCGCTTTCAATGTCCACTTTTTCCTCAAATACACCGCTTATATGCATTGCTCTATTTGAAGTTCATGTTTCTCATCTAATAATAGATTTCTTAAAAACAATTCCAGATATTCTGTAGTCTCATGAATGCCATTTTTTAAATCATTATAATTTGCTCTTACCAGAGCATTTCTGAAATACCAGACATTTTCTGCAAAAATATCATTCGTTGCATCAAAACCTAGAGTTCTCAAATATTATATAAAGAAAACCGCTCGTATGTCGGCTTGAAGCCCTTGTTTCCGAAGTCGTGTGCCGTCCAGGTTATTTCCAGGTAATCATCTGGATTTTTCCGACTTAAAAGAACAACACTCTCCACATGGATTGAGGCAATGCCGTGAATGTTGACACAACACGGGAACAAATCTACCCCCTATGTATGCGGGAACAGATCCGCTTCACTTTGACATAGAACCCCGTAAAGTATCTACTCAATTATTCTTAGAAATCAGACGTCTTTTGGGCCTCCACTATGATTTGAGGTTTCAATCTTTTCGTCCAAAATTTTACGCACTGCCTCAAGTCCATTAGGGCCGCTGAATGCATCCATTAATTCGTTAAACTCCGAATTATCGCTATGTGAGACAGCAGCTTTGCAAATACGTGTCTGTTCAATGATTGCCAGAACCATATCAACGCTCAAAATACCGAAACCTATCCACATGCAAGCCTTAATCCAAATTCCGACAACGCAAAGGATAACTCCGGGAACAAACAAGTAGAAAAAATGGAAAATGAAGTTAGTTAAAACGAAAAACCAAAACATTTTTGTAGGATACTTTCTTTCCATAACCGCCCCTCCCAGATGAGTGTTATTCATTACAGTTGCGTTTTCCCTAAATGCGAATATATCAGCAACAAATTAGATGTTGCCTTTCCTGACAATAGTCCTATAGCCTCAACCTAGGCTCGAGACAAGAGAACAACCGTCTCTACATGCTCCGTGTGCGGAAACATATCGACCAGTTTTACCTTTTCAACGCGGTAGCCGCCCAGGCAAAGCCGTTCCAGATCCCGTGCGAGCGACTCGGGGCCGCAGGAAACATAAACGATGCGCGCGGGTGCCAGACGGAGGCAGGCGGAGAGAAAGGACTCGCTGGAGCCGGAGCGGGGCGGGTCCATGAAAATCACGTCGGCGGTCTCGCCGGAAAGAGCGAGGTCCTGCAGGGCCTCGCCGGCGTCGCGGCATAGGAAGCGGGCGTTTTGGATGCGGTTCTGACGGGCGTTTTGAACGGCATCGCGCACGGCCTCGCGGTTGAGCTCAAGGCCGATGACCTCGCGGGCGGAGGAGGCGGCACAGAGGCCGATGGTGCCGGTGCCGCAGTAGGCGTCGATGACGCGCTCACGGCCGCTGAGGCCGGCGAAATCCAGCGCGGTCCGGTAGAGAACGGGGGTCATGCGGGCGTTGACCTGGTAAAAGGAAGCGGGCGCGATGCGGAAGCGCAGCCCTAAGAGCTCATCCTCGATATAGCCGGGACCGTAGAGGGTCTGGAAGCGGTCGCCGAGCACCATGGAACCCTGGCGGCTGTTGATGCTTTGGACCACGGTCGTGATTTCGGGGTGCTGTTTGATCAGCGCCCGGCAGAAGTTGGCTCGGGAGGGGAAGACGGGCGAGGCGGTAACGACGGTCACCATGATCTGGCCGGTGCTTTCGGAAAGGCGAAGCTGAAGGTGACGCAGGAGGCCCTGCCCGGTGCGGGCATCGTAGGCGCTGAGCCTGAAAGAGGAGGCGAGGGCGGTAAAATCACGGATGATGCGCTCGGCTTTTTCGTTTTCGATCAGGCAGCTGTCGGCTTTGATCACGCTGCGGGTGCCTTCTTCATAATGCCCGGCGATGAGGCTTTTTTTCGGCCCGTAGCTGAAGCTGGCGGTCACCTTGCTGCGGTAGCGAAGCGGCTCGTCCATGACCGCGATTTCCGTCACAGGGGCATACGGTTCCAGCAGCCTTTGCATGCGTGAAAGCTTTTCCCCGGTCTGATTTTCGTAGGGGACGTTGATGCGGCAGAAGCCGCACTGTTTCAGATACGGGCAGCTCACAGAGAGAGTCCTCCCTTGGATTTATCGGTTTTCTTCAGGAGCAGGGAGTTCGTTTTCGGCCGGGCCTTTATCCAGCCGGACGACGGTTTCGACCCCGGGCGTCATGGGGAACATATCGCAGCAGCGGACGCAGGTCACCAGATAGCCTGCCTCGGTGAAGGCGGGCAGATCGCGCGCGAGCGAGGTCGGCTTGCAGGAAACGTATAGGAAGGTATCGGGCGAGAAGGCCAGTATTTTTTCCAAGGCACGGGGATTGATGCCCTCGCGCGGCGGATCCAGGACGATGAGATCGGGCCGGTCGTCCAGCTCGTCGACCAGCTTTAAGACATCGCCGGCGTAGAAATGGCAGTTTGTCAGTCCGTTCAGCTCCGCGTTTTCGCGGGCGGCCTGAGCGGCTTCCTCGACGATCTCGATACCGTAGACCTTTTCGGCTCCGGCGGAGGCCATGACCTGGGCGATGGTGCCGGTTCCGCAGTACAGATCGAAGGCGGTTTTGCCCTTCAGATCCCCTGCGAGGCTGCGGATGCATTCATAAAGCTTTTCGGCTCCCAGGGTATTGGTCTGGAAGAAGGAGAAGGGCGAAATCCGGAAGGAAAGGCCCAGAAGCTTCTCGGTCAGGAAATCGCGCCCCCACAGCACGAGGGTGCGGTCACTTTGGACGAAATCGCCGGGTGCGTCGTTTTCGGTATGCAGAATACCGGCCAGGCGTCCCTCCAGCGGGAGGGCCAGCAGCCCGTCGACCCAGGGACGGATGTCGGCGTCGGCCTGAGTGGAGGTGACCAGATTGACCAGGATCTCGCCGTTCGCGTAGCTTCGGCGCAGGACCAGATGGCGCAGAAAGCCGAGATGGGTATAGGTGCTGTGACGGGTAGCGCCGGCCTTTCGGAAGTATTCGGCCGTGTAGGCAAGGATCCGGGTCAGGTCCGGATGGACAAGACGGCAGGAGGGAGTTTCGATGATGTCATGATAGGCGCTGCGGCGATGAAGCCCGAGGGTAAGCGGGCCGCCCTTGTAAGCGTCGCCGAAGGAAAACTCCATTTTGTTCCGGTAGGCGAGGGGCAGGGGACCGGCCAGAATCGGCAGCCAGAGGGCATCCCCGATACCGTCGATCTCGCGCAGCAGGCGCCTGACCTGGGTCTCCTTCCATTCAAGCTGCATCGGATAGGGAACCGTCTGGAAACGGCAGCCGCCGCATTCGGCCGCATGCGGACACTCCGGCTCGATTTCATAGGGCGCGCGGCGGACCAGCTCCAGCATATGCCCGAGGCGGCCGCTTTTGCCCTTGGTGCCGAGCGAGGCGATGACGGTCTGCCCGGGCAGCACGTCCTTCAGATGGAAGGGGCCGTGGTTGAGGCCGGGAGACACATAGCAGAAATCCCCGGATTCAGAATCAGCCTCCGTGCCGGGGGCGTGATAGCTTTCCGGCTTCAGAGGCTGAGGAATATCAGGTATGACTTTTCCGGTATTGGGAAAGTAGAGCTCCGATACGGTACCCTGGATCAGAATCCTTGTTTTCATGCGCTGAGGCCGCCTACTTTTTTTTCAAGATCGGCGACTGCGGAGGAAAAATCGGCATATTCTTCTTCGTCTTCTTCGGATTCGGGCTCGTCGGGCTCTTCTTCTTCGTCAAAGGCGAAATCGTCTGCGTCATCGGTATGCCAGCTGCTGACATCGAAGACGGGCTCTTTCTTGGCTTTCTTCAGCTTTTTGATCAGGAGAAAGACCAGAACGGCGAGGCCGAGGCCGGCCAGCACGATGCCGCCGATCTTCAGAAGGGTGACGGTTTTTTCACGGTTGTTCTTAACGGTTTCTACCGCTTTTTTGGCTTTTTTGACAGCAGCCATTGCTTGCTTGAGGGTCATGGGGAACAGTCCTCCGAAAGGATATAATAATCTCCCTTTATTATATAGAAAAAGCTTTTGAAACGCAAGAAAAAAATGGTAGTAAAACAGGCCCGCTCTGTGGTATAATAAATAAACAGTACCGCATACGGAGGTAAATCATGGAAAACAGACTCAGTATCTACAATACGCTGACCAAGCAGATCGGACCCTTCATCCCGAACGAGGACGGAAAGGTCAAAATGTATACCTGCGGTCCTACTGTCTACCACTTTGCGCATATCGGAAATCTGCGCAGCTATATCATGGAGGACGTACTGGAAAAGTTTCTCCGTTATCTCGGATATGAGGTCACCCGCGTCATGAACATCACCGATGTCGGTCATCTGTCCAGCGATTCCGATACCGGAGAAGACAAAATGCTCAAGGGCGCCCGCCGTGAGCATAAGACCGTCATGGAGATCGCCGATTTTTATACAAAGGCCTTTTTCAGCGACTGTGAGAAGCTCAACATCAAAACGCCTGACATCGTCCAGCCGGCTACGGGCTGCATCGACGATTACATCCACATGATTTCGGTCCTGCTGGAAAAGGGCTATGCCTATCAGGCCGGAGAAAACATCTATTTCGATACCTCAAAGGTCAAGGATTATTATTGCCTGACCGGCCATGAAGAGGAAAACCTGCAGGTCGGCGTGCGCGACAGCGTAGACGAGGACACCAATAAGCGCAATAAGGCCGATTTCGTCCTCTGGTTTACCAAATCCAAATTTGAGGATCAGGAGCTGAAATGGGACAGTCCCTGGGGCAACGGTTACCCCGGCTGGCATATCGAGTGCTCCTGCATCAGCATGAAGTATCTGGGCGAGTACATGGATATCCACTGCGGCGGTGTCGACAACATCTTCCCGCATCACACCAATGAAATCGCGCAGAGTGAATCCTATACCGGTCACAAATGGTGCAATTACTGGTTCCATGTGCAGCATCTGAACGACCGGGAAGGCAAAATGAGCAAGTCAAAGGGCAACATCCTGACGGTATCCGTACTGCAGGAAAAGGGCTTTTCGCCTATGGCCTCCCGTCTGTTCTGCCTGCAGAGCCATTACCGCAAGCCGCTTGAATTCAGCTTTGAGGTGCTGGAAAGCGTCGCGGGCACCTACAGCAAGCTGAAAAAGCGCATTGCGGCCCTCGGACAGGGCGAGGTCGATCAGGCCGCCTTCGAGTCCTTCCGTGAGAAATTCATCGCGGCCGTCGCCAACGATATCAATACCTCCTCCGGTATTACCGTTCTCTACGATGTTATGAAGGCGGAGATTTCGGATGGGACCAAGCGGGCCCTGATCGCCGATTTTGACCGCGTGCTTTCCTTGAATCTTCTTTCCGAAGAGCCTGTTTCCGAAGAGCCCGCCCTTGACAGCGAGCTGGAGCAGTGGATCCTCGCCAAGATCGCCGAGCGAGCTGCTGCCAAAAAGGAAAAGAACTATGCCCGCGCCGACGAGATCCGTGCCGAGCTTCTGGAGAAGGGCGTCAAGATCAAGGATACACGTGAGGGAACTGTTTTCAGCTTGAATTAATCAAAACAACAGGCCGCTTTGTGCGGCCTTTTCAAAAGGATCATGGATTTTATCAATAGTCATTTTGAACTGATCGTTCTTATTCTGGGTCTGGTCCTGATCGGGCTTTTGATCGTGCTTCTCTGCCGTCAGCCAAGCCGGAAGCAGCTGTCGGACTCTGTCCGGAAGGGCGTCAAAAGGATGCGTGAGGAGACTCAGGACATGCTGGATTCGCAGCAGGATGTGCTGCAGAATGAGTTCTGGAAAAATGAGCAGCGTCTGGACGGGCTGCGTACCGAGCAGCGGGGCCTGAAGGAGGATATTCTCCGGACACAGGCGGAGGAGCAGAGACAGCTCCTGGAAAGTCTGGGGCGTCAAAGCAGGGAGCTGACCGAGCTCGTCTCGGGCTCTCTTACCCATATGCAGGAAAGCAATGAGCAAAAGCTGGAGCAGATGCGCGAGACTGTAGACGAAAAGCTCTCCCGTACGCTGAACGAGCGTCTTTCCCAAAGCTTTGAGCAGGTCAGCGAGCAGCTGCAGAAGGTCTACGTTTCCTTGGGTGAAATGCAGACCCTGGCCGGCGATGTCAGCGATCTTCAGCGCGTTCTGACCAATGTCAAGGCGCGCGGTACCTGGGCCGAGGTCCAGCTGGGAAGTCTTCTGGAGCAGACCCTGTCGTCAGGCCAGTATGCCCGCAACGTATCCCCCCGCAATAATTCGGAGCGGGTCGAGTTCGCGGTAAAAATTCCGTCCCGCGAGGAGGAGGGGGCCTTTATCTGGCTGCCCATCGACTCCAAGTTTCCGCAGGAGGACTATCTGCGTATTCTGGAGGCTGCCGAAAACGCGGATCGCGAGGGCCTGGAAAAGGCATCCAGGGCGCTTGAGCTCAACATCCGCAAAAGCGCTCAGACCATTTCCTCCCTTTACCTCGAGGTCCCGAAAACCACCGACTTTGCGATCATGTTCCTGCCCACCGAGGGCCTTTATGCCGAGGTGCTGCGTCTGCCGGGCTTAAGCGAGGAGATCCAGCGGAAATATCATGTCATGATCTGCGGACCGACCACTATTACGGCCTTCCTGAATACGCTGCGCGTGGGCTTCCGCACCATCGCCCTCGATAAGCAGGCATCTCAGGTCTGGAAGCTTTTGGAGGCTACCAAGGCACAATACGAGGTATTCGGACGCAATCTGGAAAAGGCCCAGAAAAAAATCGCCGAGGCAGGCAAGGCCATCGAGGACGCGCAAAGCCGCTCGGTCATCATTCACAAAAAGCTCAAGGGAATCGATACGATGGAGGAGGAGCTGAGCTCTTCCGTCCTGGGCATCACCGGCGATGCGCTGGCCGATGCCTCCTTTGAAGAAAAGAACGGGGAGGAGTCATGAAAAAACTCCTTTTGATCATCAATCCGATCGCCGGTCAGCAGAAGGCGGAAAAAAAGCTTCCGGAGCTGCTTGCCGTATTCCGGGAGGCAGGCTATGAAACGGAGCTGCTTCTGACAGAGGCCAAGGGCGATGCCTTCCGGCGCGTGCAGGAAGCCGCGCAGTTTGACCGCATCGTCTGTGCCGGCGGCGACGGGACGCTTCAGGAGGTCGTAGGCGGTCTTCTGGAGAGCGGACTTAGCATTCCTCTGGGCTACATCCCCTGCGGAAGCACGAACGATTTCGGTACGAGCCTCGGTCTGCCCGCCGATATCCTCAGCGCTGCGCATATCGCCTGTGAGGCTGACGCCGTGCCCATCGACATCGGCCGCTTCGGCGACCGTGTATTTTCCTATGTTGCCTCCTTCGGGGCCTTTACGCCGGCGTCCTACAGCGCACCGCAAAAGCTGAAAAACCGCATCGGCCACGCAGCCTATGTCCTTCAGGGAGCGCGAGAGCTCAGGACCCTGCACCCCTATCGCCTGCGCCTGGAATGCAGCGAGGGCATCTATGAAGGAGAATATCTGATGGGAGCCGTCAGCAATTCGACCTCGGTGGCCGGCATTCTGACGCTGGATAAGAGTAAGGTCAGTCTGAGCGACGGCCTTTTTGAGGTCCTTCTGGTGCCTTATACAAGGAATCCCTTCCGTTTCGTGAGAACCGTTTCCGATCTTCTGCATCAGCGCTATGATCAGAAGCATGTCGTTTTCTTCAGCACGGAGGCTGTCCGTATCACGGCGGATCCCTCCATGCCCTGGTCGCTGGACGGAGAAAAGCAGGAGGGCTCCTGTGAGGTCCGGGCCTGCGTGATGCCGGCCGCTATCCGGCTTGCTTTGCCCCGTTAGGCCTTAATTCGCTCCCGCAGCCCTCTTAGCAGGCTGTATTTCGGCTTTTTCAGGCTGTCCGGGCCTTTTGCCTCCATGATATAATAGAGACAATCAAGCGAAAGGAGCTGTGCGTATGCCGGTTCTCGTTTTTATCTGGATATTCATCTTTGTATTTAAGGCGGTCAAGACGAAAAAAGAGGAGCAGGAAAAGAAAGAAGCCGAGCTGGCCTCAAAGGCGGCCGCCCGTTCCGCCTCAGCTTCAAAAAGCGGAGCTGCCCGTTCCTCCTCGTCCAAATCCTCTGCCGGCGAGTCCTCTCTGCCCGATCCGATCTGTGAAAGCTATGAGCTTTCCCGGGAGGCGCTGCTCGCTCTTTACCGTGACGGCTCCATCTCCGAGGAGAGCTTCTTTGAGGGCAACAACGAGCTCTATGACAGCTATATGAGGCAGCCCATGGAGATCTGCCGCTTCCTTCGCAGGCTTGGTATTTCGGCTCAGGCCGTAGTGCTGGAAAACAAAGATTACATCATTAATTTCTCCACCGAGGACATGGCTTGGTCGGCCTGCCGCCTGCTGTCGCGCTCCAAAGAGGTCAAGGAGATCAGCGAGGAGCGCCGTACGATGTCCGGCTGGGCCTATCTGCCCTTTGAAAGCGCCGATTACCGTCTGACGCTGATGGTCGACCGTCAGCTCGGCACCCACAAGCTGATCGTCCGCACAAAAGAAGAAGAAGCCCGCCGCCGGAAGCTAACCGGAGACGAGCTTGATGTTCTTCAGGCCTCAGCCTTTGATTTTACCCATTGATCATAAATACCGATCCAGAGTATTCCAGAAGGTGTTGTACGCCTTCTGGATTTTTTCTTCTACCTGCGCGTTGTGAGCCTCCAACGTGCGCTCCAGATCGCGCCGCGTCAGCTCCAGGTCGCCCAAAGCCTCCATCAGCTCGCCGGCACCCTTGAACAGCAGCTCGTTGAGAGAACGGTGCGGCTTCATCTGACCGGAGCGATATCGGTCAATGACGATCTCGTAGCGCTCCTCAGCCAGTTTGACGGCATCCTTCCAGGATACATACAGGTCGGCCGACGCCCGTTCGCCGACCTCTTTCATTTTTTCGGGCCGGGCTATCAGCTTGACCAGACAGGCCCCGAGGGAGCCTGCGTTTTCATCGACAAGGAAAGCGTTGCAGAGGTCTGTGGTGCCCTCGGAGGCACAGCTGCCGCGTACCAGCACGGAGGCCAGAGAGGAGGCGGCTGCCTCGCGCACCACCAGTCCGTTGGTATCAAAGGTGGAAGGGAAGAGGAACAGATCGGCGCGGGCGTACCAGGCTCGGATGAGGTCGCGGTCCCGGATCGCTCCGGTAAAAAGACAGTGATCCTCGAGGCCGAGCTGCCCGGCATAGGCCATGACCTCGCTGCGGTCAGTGCCGTCTCCGATAAAGACCATGCGAAAATCCAGATCCATCGCGTGAACGAAGCTGAGTGCGTCCAGGATCATCCGGAGGCCCTTGTACCACATGATGCGGCCGACAAAGAGAAAGACGGGGACGCCCGCAGGCAGATCACAGCCGGCGACGGCCTTTTCGATGAGGGCCTCGCCGACGCGCTCACGCGGCACATCGACGCCGTTGTTCATGACGACATAGTCGCCCTCATAGCCGAGGGAAACCAGATTTTCGCCGGCACCGCGGCTGACGACCCAGACCTCGTCACAGGCGCTGATGTTTTCGACCAGGGCCTTGAGAGCGCCCTCCTGCAGCCTTTTGCTGCGGATGACTTTTTCGATATCGATGTCGAACTTGGTGTGATAGGTCATGACAAGCGGTACGTCCAGGGCCTTGCGGAGCTCGCGGCCGAGCATGGTGGAGACGATAGGGCAGTGAGAGTGCAGAAGCTCCGTTTTGTGCTCGGTCAGATCGGCAGAGAGAGCGTAGGAGAAGGGAAAGCCGGCCATGTAGCCGGTTTGCCTGCGAAGGTCCAGACTCGGATAGCGGAAGACGGGGAAGGGAAAGGCTCTGTCATCTGCGTCGGGGTGATCCGGAGTGACCACGACGGCATGCCCGCCATCCTCCTCGAGAATGCGGGCATAATTGGTGACGGTGTTGGCCACTCCGTCGATGGCGGGCGGGAAAGAATCGTTCAACAGGCAAATGCTTCGTTTTTCGTTCATGGTGTACTCCTTACTGCTTCATGATTCCATTATACCACAAATCCGGGACTTATGAAATCGGAAGGGCAAAATGTGATTGCTTTTTGTCGGGTCAGTCGGTACAATAAGCGTATCTTTTATTGAGGGAGGATCAGATGAAATATAAGGTTTTTCAGGAATGTTCTCTTTCCGCACTCGGCTTCGGGGCGATGCGTCTTCCTCTGAAGGCGGACGGCTCGGTGGATCGGGCGCGAGTCATGGAAATGGTGGACTATGCGCTTTCCCGGGGCATCAATTATTTTGATACTGCTTTTCCCTATCACGGCGGCTATTCGGAGATCGTGCTGGGCGAAGCTCTTTCGCGGCATCCCCGTGAGAGCTTTTACCTGGCGACCAAATATCCGGGGCATCAGCTTCTGGACAGTCTGGATGCTTATCAGCCGGAGGAGATTTTCCGGACGCAGCTCGAAAAAAGCCGGGTCGATTATTTCGATTTTTATCTGCTGCACAATGTCATTGAGCGCTCCGTGCCCGCTTATGTGCGGGAGGACTGGGGCATTGTGGAACGCTTCGTTCGCCTGAAGGAGCAGGGACTGATCCGTCATCTGGGCTTTTCAACGCATGCGCGTCCTGAAACGCTCCGACGTTTTCTGGAGCGCTTCGGCAGCCAAATGGAGTTTTGCCAGATCCAGCTCAATTATCTGGACTGGACCCTGCAGGAGGCGCGCGAAAAGTGTGAGATCCTGAAGGAATTCGGGATCCCCGTCTGGGTCATGGAGCCGGTTCGGGGAGGTCGTCTGGCGCGGCTCAAGCCGGAAGAGGAGGCGCTTCTTCGGAAGGCGCGTCCTGAGGAGAGTCCCGCAGCCTGGGCGCTTCGCTTCGCGGAGCAGACGGAGGGCGTCGGCATGGTCCTTTCCGGCATGTCGAACTTCGGCCAGCTTGCCGAGAACATAAGGACCTTTGAGAACGATAAGCCCCTCAGTGACGAAGAACGGGCACTTCTGCTTTCGCTGGCCGAAACCATGAAGCGCTCTGTTCCCTGCACCGGCTGCCGCTACTGCTGCGAGGGCTGCCCGATGGGGCTTGATATTCCCAAGCTGATCTCCCTCTACAACGAGCTTTCCTTCGGAATGGAGGCCGCCATGACGCCTTCGATGCAGCTGGATGCGTTTGCGCCCGAGGAGCTGCCGACGGCCTGCCTGGGCTGCGGTGCCTGTGCGGCTGCCTGTCCGCAGTCGATCGACATTCCCTCTGTCATGGAAAAGTTTTCTGCGCTGCTGCCGAAGCTTCCCAGCTGGGACCGCGTCTGCCGCGAGCGCGAGGAAGCCGCCCGGAAGCTGAAGGGATAAGCTAAGTTTTGGGCATTGGGCTTTCCGCCCCAATATAAAAAAGTTACTTACGAAGCCGAACATGGATTTTGATCCGAAAAGCAGCAAAGACCCGCACATTTCTGTGCGGGTCTTTTGATGTCCGGGCAATAAGTTATCAGCCGGTCCTCAGGCGTTCTTGCGCTTGCGGTTCAGGTATTCGTCAAGCTCGGTCCGAACGGACTCCGGAATTTCCCGCTTGACGGGACACTTGATCGCGTTGGCCATGCGGTCGGTGAAGTAGGCCAGAAATTCGATGTCCTCGCGTGTCTGAGAGGGGGAGACGACGTCCTTGGTGTCGTAGCGGTTATGGATCGGAGCGTAGCTGTTCGGGGCGATGCGCGCAAAGGAGACGGCCGGGACGCCATGATCGGCGAAGGGCGTGGAATCGCTGGAGTAGACTCCGCTGCGGACATTGATGCCGAAGCCGATTTCGGAGCAGAGGTACTGAATGTAGCCGACCAGCTTATCCTCTGCCGAAACGCAGGAGATGAACTTGCCCATGTAGGTACCGATCATATCCAGATTGATGTTGAGAACGCAATCCTTCAGCTCGTCCTCGTGAGCGGCCGTATAAGCCTTGGAGCCCAGAAGCCCTCGCTCCTCGCTGCCGCAGAAGATGAAGCGGAGCCCGTAGCGGTTGGGCTGTGAGCGGAGCATATCCTCCATGATGCCGATGAGACCGATGCAGCCGGTCATGTTATCGTAGGCGCCGTGAGACAGAGAGGTGGAATCGTAGTGGGCGGTCAGGGATATCCATTCGTCAGAAGCGCCGGGAATGACGGCGACGACGTTGCGGGAGACGCCCTCGTATTCGTCTTCCTCTACGGTCAGACTGATCTTTCTCACCCCGCGCCGCACCAGAGCCTCCGCATCCTTCACATTGATGTTCGCGCAGAGGATTTTCGGCGCATCGCCGCGTGCATAGGCGCGCAGCTCCTTTTGATCGATATCGCGGTCGCGGAAATTGACATCGCCCGTGGCCGTGATGATGCCGACGCAGCCGGCCTCGATGAGGTCCTGATAAAGAAAATGCGTGACGCCTGAGTCAAGCAGGACGATTTTCCCGCTGACGGAGGTGAGGGAGGCGGGGTCGGTATTGGGCAGATAGAGGAAGGGGGCCGTGACGGTGCCGCTTCCGCAGTTGTAATAGCCCTTGCAGGGGATCTCGATACCGTCTGCCAGCAGGCACTGGCGGCGGATGACGGCCATCTGAACCGGAAATTCCTCCAGATGAGCCTGAGCGCCCAGCCCCTCGCAGACACTCTTTAAATACTCGGCGCAGCGAAGCTCTTCTTCTGTACCGCCGGTACGGACGTAATCGGTATCATTCAGGATGGTGCGGATCTCTTTGATGTTCATACAGACTCCTTAGTTTAAAATCAGATTTTTCAGTTCTTCTGCAGTGCTGACGATATAGTCGGCACCGGCTTCCTCCAATTCGTTTCCGTCGGCATAGCCGTACCGGACGCCGATGGTGCCGAGACCGAACTTGCGTCCGCCCCAGATATCATACTTCCGGTCTCCGATCATGACGGCAGCAGCTTTTTCCTCGGGGGAAAGGGCAAGACGGTCCAACAGGGCCCCGATGATATCGTCCTTGGCGGTCAGCTTTTCGTCCATCGAGGCACCGCAGATCTCGGTGAAATAGCCGTCGATGCCGAAATACTCAAGCACGCGTCGAGCCATTTCGGTGGGCTTGGAGGTGGCTACGTACAGGCTCAGGCCGGCCTCGGAAAAAGCGGCAAGGGCTTCGGGAATGCCTTGATACACCTCATTTTCGTAGATGCCGACGGGAATGTAGCGCTCGCGGTAAACCCCGACGGCCTCATGGGCGCGCTCCTCGGAAAAGCCGAAGAGATTCATGAAGCTGTCGACGAGCGGAGGACCGACACAGACACGCAGCTCCTCATCGGGCGGCGGGGTGATGCCGTAGTGGACGAGCATGTACTTGATGCATCCGATGATGCCGGGGCCGGAGTCGGTGATGGTTCCGTCAAGGTCAAAAATCAGCTTATGGAATTTCATGGTTCACCTCATTCTTTCTAAGTGCTCATTTTAGCATGAAGAAGCGAAATATACAAGAAACTCGTGATTGCGTTTTAAATACAAAAAAGACCACTTGGATAGTGGTCTTTTTTTGAGTGGAGCATAGGGGATTCGAACCCCTGACCTTCTGAATGCCATTCAGACGCGCTCCCAACTGCGCTAATGCCCCGGAAACCTGCAGACGTTAGAATATCATATGGTCCGCAGGATTGCAAGCTTTTTTTTCGGAAATTCAGAAAATAAAGAATTAATATCCTTTTTTGCGGTCGATGATGCTTTCCATCGGCTGTTCCTCACAGTAAGCGACCAGATTTCGGCAGAATTTATCCACGATCAGATCACGGGTCACGGGCGCGGAGGTGCGTCCGGAGTTGTGCGGCGTAATGAGAATGTTGCGGGCGCTCCAAAGCGGATGATCGGCCGGAAGCGGCTCGGGAGAGGTGACGTCAAGGGCAGCGCCGGCAAGGCGGCCGCTGTTCAGGGCATCGCAGAGCGCCTCCTGATCGATGGCCGTACCGCGGCCGATATTGACGATGACGGTTTTGGGAGACAGACTGTCGATGACCTCACGCGTGATGATGGCGCGTGTCTCTTCGGTGCCGGGGAGGCAGAGAATGACCAGGTCCGTATCGGACAGCGCCGGGATCAGATCGTTGGTCTGATACATTTCGTCAAAGACCTCATCGGGCTCGGCAAAGCTGCGGCGGACGCCGCGGATGCGGGAAGCGCCCAGGGCCTTCAGGCGGCGGGCGGTGTTTCGTCCGATATCACCGCAGCCGACGACCGTGACGGTGGAGCCCTGAATGGTGCGCATATCATCCAGCGGCTTCCAGATGCGTTCCTCGGTCAGACGGAAATGCTCGGGCTCGCGGCGGAAGACCATGAGGATCATCATGATGATGGCCTCGGAGATGGTGACTCCGTAGCAGCCGGAGGAGCTGGTGATGAGGACGTTATCGGGCAGCTTGGGCGAAGCGTTCAGGACGCCGTCGAGTCCGGCCCAGGAGCTCGCGAACCAGCGAAGCGCCGGCGCGGAGGCAAGCACTGAATTGGGAGCTGCGCCGAAGATCACCTCGGCTTCGGAAAGATCCTGCGGGGCATACTGAACCGTCAGCCCGTACGGACGGGCCGTGTCTTCGATCTGCTGAAGGTGGCGGGCCTCCAGAAAAGGCGCAAAAACCGCCAGAGAAAAATCTTTTCGTGACATATCGATACCTCTTTTTTATTTTAGGATGAGAACGATGAAATGGGGCTTCCTTCCGGGCACGGGCGTTTTCTATTCACCGAAAAGGGAAAGACGGATGTCAGGATAGGCGTCCAGCT
This sequence comes from Bianqueaceae bacterium, assembly GCA_045627225.1. Taxonomy (GTDB): domain Bacteria; phylum Bacillota; class Clostridia; order Lachnospirales; family Bianqueaceae; genus JAZQNF01. The sequence continues at coordinate 2,710 of JAZQNF010000023.1, read as the reverse complement.
CTTTTTTGAACAGCGTGATCGGATTTAAATAGCTGCGCTCAAAATGCTCTGCCGAGGTCAGGACCGTCAGCTCATCCGCGTGAAGAGAGGCGGCCAGGGGGACAGAGAAGCGGGCGTTTTCCTTGGTGGAGCGGGAAGCATCCTCAAGTACGAAGCGCTCGGGCTCAAAGCCATCGCTGACCAGAGCGTTAAACATGGCTTCGGCCTCGCTGATGCCGGCTTTTTTATTGGCGACGCCTCCGGAAAGGATGACGCGGTCAAAATGGAAGAGGAGATCGGCGCGCTTGAAAATCTCAAGGCGTTTACGGCAAAGGGGGGAGAGAGAACGGTCATCGCACATTCTGTTTCCCAGGATGACGGCAATATGCATAAGGGACTCCTTAACTCGTTTTATTAGATTATAAAACGGAGCGCCCGGCTTTTCAACGAACAATTTGCGAAAAGCGGGGAGGATGTGCTATAATGGGTAAAAATACACTGTGAGGAAATCAGCATGAAAAAAATCGTGAAACGGATTCTTCAGGTGCTGGGCATCATTCTCGGTCTGGCGCTTCTTTTTGTTCTCTTTGCCTATCTGCTTCACCGCTTCTCCGGCGGGTCCGATGCTGCGCCTACGGCAGAAAACGGTACCGGCCTGGTGCAGGCGGTCGGTCAGGGCTTTTACGATGCCGACGGAAACGAGCTGGTGCTTCGCGGCGTCAACTGCGGCACGACCTTCATCACGGAGGGCTGGCTTGCGCCCTATTGCATCGCTGAGCCTGTCAACGGAGAATATCCGGAGCTGTGTGAGGAGGATTTTCATAAGGGACTTCGCTCCAATCCGAATCTGACGGAAGCGCAGATCGGGGAATTGCTGGATATCTACTATACCAGCTGGTTTACCCGCGAGGATGTCAAAAACATCCGGGAGCTGGGCATGAACTGCCTGCGCATCCCCTTCTATTACACGATGATCCTGAATGAGGATTTTTCACGCAGGAGCGAGACGGAGGCCTTCCGCTATCTTGACCCCATTCTGGAATGGTGCCGTGAGTTCGGCGTTTACGTCATTCTGGACCTTCACGGAGCACCGGGCGGTCAGAACGGTTACGAGCACTCCGGTGCCTCCGGCTACAATAAATACGACAAGGACACGATCAAAACCTGGTATGACGAACGGTATATCGCGGCCACGGTCGATCTGTGGGACTTCATCAGCGAGCATTACAAGGACTCCGAAAACGGAAAGATCATCGCTTCCTACGATATCACCAATGAGCCCAGAAGCCGTGCCTTTAAAACCGACAAGGACTGCTGGGAGGTCTTTGACCGGATCTACGGCGCCATCCGCGAGAACGGGGACCGTCACAACATCATGATGGAGGGCTGCTGGAACTTTGCCACGCTGCCGGATCCCGACCGCTACGGCTGGGAAAATGTCAGCTATTCCTATCACTGGTATAACTGGAATGCCTCCTGGCTGCCGAACGTTTTCTTCTTCATGTACCAGGACCTGAGCAATCTCGGCCGCCGTTATCAGGTTCCCGTCCTGATCGGTGAGTTCACCTGCTTCGCCGATGAGGCTGACTGGCAGGAGATGCTGGACCTGTTTGCGGATCGGCATTATTCCTGGACCGTATGGACCTACAAAATGGCGGTCTACGGCTGGTGGGATAATTCATGGGGCCTGTACAACCTGAATTACTGGGAGGGCGAGGAATATGAATACGCCCGCAAGGTCAATGTCACCACGGCAAGCTTTGAGGAGATCAAAGAGGCTTTTCTTTGGACGGAAACTGCTCATGCCCAGAAAAGCTCTACCTACGCGACCCTGCAAAGCTATCTGAAGGAGGATAAGGCAAAATGATTCTGAATGAGCATATTTATCTCGGGTTGGCGGACAACGGCGAAAGAGTCCTGCTGCCGCTTTCCGTCTGCAACCGTCACGGGCTGATCGCCGGCGCGACCGGCACCGGAAAAACCGTTACCATGAAGGTCCTCGCGGAGTCCTTCTCCGATGCCGGGGTCCCGGTTTTCCTCTGCGACATCAAGGGCGATGTTTCCGGCCTCTGCCAGGCCGGTGATCAGACCGAAAACATGGAGGAGCGCATCGACAGATTCGGCATCCGCGACAGCTTTACCTATAAAAGCTATCCGGTCTGCTTCTGGGATCTGTACGGAAAAAGCGGACACCCTGTCCGGGCGACCGTATCCGAGGTCGGCCCCACCATTCTGGCGCGCATCCTCGGGCTGACTGAGGCCCAGGAGGGCGTCCTGAACATCGTTTTCCGCATCGCGGACGAAAAAGGCATGAAGCTGGTCGATCTGAAGGACCTTCGGGCCGTTGTCAACTATGTGGCGGAGCATCGGGCGGATTATGCGATGACCTACGGCAACATCGCCACGGTCTCCGTCAGCGCGCTGCTTAGGGCCCTGCTTCCGCTCGAGGAGGAGGGCGGAGAGCTGTTTTTCGGAGAGCCCTCTCTGGATATCATGGACTGGATCCGTACCGACATCAACGGAAACGGCTTCATCAACCTGCTCGACTGCGTCAAGCTTTCGCAAAGCCCGAAGCTCTATGCGATGTTCCTTCTCTGGATGCTGACCGAGCTTTATGAGCGCCTGCCCGAGGTCGGCGACTGCGAAAAGCCCAAGCTGGTCTTCTTCTTCGATGAAGCCGACATGGTGCTCACCGACACCAGGAATGCACTGGTCACCAAGATCGAGCAGA
>JAZQNF010000022.1:0-9578 GCA_045627225.1 Bianqueaceae bacterium | reverse complement strand
GACCGTCATTATGAGCCCGTCGACAAGCAGACAGCCCGCACGACCGGACGCCTCTCGTACCGTCTGGGCGCCGCGGCCGACCGCCTCGCCGTACGCCGCGGAAAAGAGGAGGAGGGTGAGGCCCGTTACGCCAATCTGCTGCTCCGGGCGGAGAAAACCACCCGGGAAAGCCGCAAAGGGCTGCACGGCAACCTGTCCTACGCGCTGCTTTGGCTCTGTCTTGCCGTCTGCGCGGTTTTTCTGTATATCCTGATTTTGCATTGATTTTCCCGATAGACGGGGAAAGCAATTGACAAAAGCAACGCAATGCTTTATTCTATAAATACTATTTTTCGTAAACGCTTGCGTTCGTGTAAAATTGTATGATCATACCCGAAAGGAAACAGTTTCAATGATTAAAGCCGTAATGTTTGATATGGGCGGAACGCTGGAAGACCTGTATTCAGACGAGAAAAACGATAAAGCGACGGCCCGTGAGCTGACCCGCATCCTCAACGAGCACGGGATCTTTCTTCCCTACGAGCCCGACGAGCTTTGGGCCAAGGTCAAGCCCCAGCTGATGGCCTTCAAAAAAGAGAGCGAAAAGACCATGCTCGAGGCCAAGCCCGAGTACTACTGGCCTGAGGTCGCCTTTGCCGGCATCGATGTCGACAAGGACATCCTCCGCGAATGCAGTGAGGAGATCGCCCATATGTGGGAGGTCACCTATTATGACCGCAAGCTGCGCGAGCACGCGGCCGAAATGCTGAAGGGCCTCAAGGAGCTGGGCCTCTATGTGTCCGTGGTTTCCAACACCGCCAGCCTTTTCTGTGTCTTCGACTGCCTGGAGCGCTACGGCGTCCGTCAGTATTTCGACGATGTCACGCTGTCCTGCATCACCGGCTACCGCAAGCCTCATCCCAATATCTTCAAGATCGCCCTGGCACAGTCCGGCTTCAAGCCCGAGGAGTGTGCTTTTGTCGGCGATACCGTTTCCCGTGATGTCGTCGGCCCGCGCAAAATGGGCTATGGCCGCGTTTTCCGCATCAATTCCTTCCTGACTCCGCTCAAGGACGTCGGCAAGTACGATGTGGAGCCGGATTACGTCGTTTCCGATATCTACGACGTATACACCATCCTGAAAGAAGAATTAGGCAAATAATGAAGCCGTGAGCGCCGTTTTCCGAAACGGCGTTCATGGTCGTTTTTAAATGGAGGTTGTTATGTCAAAAGAAAAGACCGCGCGCATTAAGCATCCGCTTACGAAAACGCGTCTGAAGAATCAGTTTCTGAACCTGGTCGGGAACCCGTTCAACATGATTGTATTCTTCACCCTGATCATTCTGTTCTGTCTGATCGTCATCCCGCTTCTGACCATGATCCAGAACACCTTCCTGGTCGCCAAGGCAGAGCTGCGCAGCATCCGCGTCACCAAACCGGACGCGCAGATCGGCGATTTCACGCTTTTCTACTGGAAATATCTGCTGGCCAGCCCGCTGACCAAGACCGTTCTCTGGGAGCCGCTTCTGCACTCCCTGCTGATCGGCGTCAGCGTTACGCTGATCTCGGTCCCCCTGGGCGCCGTCATGGCCTGGCTGATGGTCCGCACCGATATCCCCGGAAAGGGCATCATGAGCTCCCTGATCCTGGTTCCCTACATGGTTCCCTCCTGGTGCAAATCCCTGGCCTGGCTGTCGGTTTTCCGTAACAATACCTCCGGCTCACAGGGCCTTCTGACAGGCCTCGGCATCAACGTGCCGGACTGGCTGGCCTACGGTCCCTTCGCCATCATCCTCGTCATGTGCCTGCACTATTACGCCTTCGCCTATATCATGGTGAGCGGCGCGCTGCGCTCCATCAACTCCGAGCTGGAGGAGATGGGCGAGATCCAGGGCGCATCCAAGGGACAGATCCTGAAGAACATCACGCTTCCGCTCGTGCTTCCGTCCATTCTGTCCGCGGCCATCATGACGATCTCCAAATCCCTCGGTACCTACGGTGTTGCCGCCCGTCTGGGAAACACCATCGAGTATTACGTACTGGCCACCCGTATGAAGGACCTCATCAACGGTTCTCCCAAGGGCGCCGGCTACGCCATGAGCATCCTGATGATCCTTCTGGCCTGCGCCACGGTCTTTGTCAACCAGAAGCTGGTCGGTACGCGTAAATCCTACGCGACCATCGGCGGCAAGGGCACGCGCAGCAACCTGATGCCCCTCGGCAAGGCCAAGGTCCCGATGACGATCTTCATCATCCTCTTCCTGGCGCTGGCCATGGTGGCTCCTCTGTTTGTCCTGATCATGGAGAGCTTCCAGATCATCCCCGGCGGCGGCTACGGCCTCGACAATCTGACCCTTTACGCCTGGATCGGCGAGCTGGAAAATGCGCCGAACGAGGCCTTCGCTCAAAACGGTCTGTTCCGGAACCCCGCATTCGGCAAGGCGGCCTGGAACACCGTCAAGCTGTCCATCATCGCTTCGCTGATCACGGCCGTCTGCGGACAGTTCCTCGGCTACATCACGACCCGCGGCCGCGGCAAGTGGTACGGCAAGCTGACCGAGCAGCTGATCTTCATCCCCTATCTGATGCCCGGCGTTGCCTTCTCCGCCATCTACTTCGCCATGTTCAGCCAGGAGCGTCTGGGCGGCCTGATCCCGTCCCTGTACGGCACCTTCGCTCTGATCCTTCTGGTTTCCATTGTCAAGCACTTCCCCTTCGCCAGCCGCTCCGGCTCATCCAACATGATGCAGATTTCGGTCGAGCTGGAGGAGGCGGCCACCCTGAACGGTGCGAGCTTCTGGAAGCGTCTGATCTCCATCATCGTGCCGCTCGGCAAGAACGGCTTCATCTCCGGCTTCCTGCTGTCCTTCATCAGCATTGCCAAGGAACTCGATCTGATCGCCATTCTGATGACCCCCAAGAACTACACGCTGTCCTTCCTGTCCTTCGACTATTCGAAGGAAGCCATGCCCCAGGTTGCGGATGCCATCTGTATCGTCATCATGGTCTTCATTCTGGTCTGCAACCGGATCGCGAAGCTCTTCGGCGGCGATGTCAGCAAGTCCATGTAAGTGCCCAGGCACATGATCATCTATAAGGAGAAATCGAAATGAGCAAAATCGTTCTGGAACATATTGATAAGTTTTACGGCGAGAACCACGTTCTCCGCGATATTAACCTGACCATCGAGGACGGCGATTTCATGACCCTGCTGGGTCCCTCCGGCTGCGGCAAGACCACGACCCTGCGCGTCGTCTCCGGCCTTGAGAAGCCTCAGAACGGCACCATGACGATGGACGGACGTACCATCATCAACGCCGCCGATGCCTTCTATGAGGAGCCCTCCAAGCGCGGCCTGAACCTGGTTTTCCAGAGCTACGCCCTGTGGCCCCACATGACCGTTTTCGAGAACGTCGCCTTCGGTCTGAAGATCAAGAAAATGAAGAAGCAGGAGATCGAGGAGACCGTTATGAAGTCCCTCGAGACCATGCGTATCGCGGAATACCGCGACCGTTATCCCAACGAGCTGTCCGGCGGCCAGCAGCAGCGAGTCGCCATCGCCCGTGCCATCGCCTCCAGCCCCAAGCTGCTGCTCCTCGATGAGCCGCTGTCCAATCTGGACGCCCGCCTGCGTATCGACATGCGTGCGGAGCTGAAGCGTCTTCACAAGGAGACCGGCACGACCATCATCTACGTCACCCATGACCAGGTCGAGGCGCTGACCATGTCCACCAAGATCGCCCTGTTCAAGGAAGGCGAGATCAGCCAGATCGACACGCCTCTCGGCCTGTACACCAACCCCATCGACCTGCAGGCGGCCGACTTCATCGGCAATCCCCGCATCAACTTCATCGACGGCACCGCGGTCTTTGACGGTGAGACCCTGAAGGTCAAGAGCCCCATCGGCAGCTTCGAGTTCGGCAAGGACAAGATGAAGCTGGACGAGGAGGTCCCCGTCGGCCGTGAGTTCGAGGTCACCCTGGGCATCCGTCCCGAGATGCTCGAGCTGAGCACCTCCGATCCGGAGCACAAGGATACCGTCGAGGCATCTGTTTATGCCTGCCAGCCGGCCGGCAGCGAGACCCTCGTCAACCTGACCTACGGCGGCGTCGATTTCCTCGCCATCCAGATCGGTCTGGTCGAGTATGACATGAACCAGAAGGTCTGGGTCGTCCTGCATCCCTCCCGAATGAATGTTTACAACAAGGAAACGACCCGTCTGATCAAATATGCCAAGGTAAAGCATCACGCGGGCGTTGACGAATAATATCAAATCTGTTACAATAGATTTGTAAGTAACGTGATTACCTGAGGAGGTTTTTTCTATGAAACTGAGAAAAATGCTGGCCATCCTTTTGGCAGCGTTGATGGTTCTTGCTCTTGCGGCCTGCAAGCCCAACGGCGGAAACGATATCAACGAGTCCAAGGCGGATGACCCCTACAACAACATGACGATGGCTGAGCTGTATGACCTGGCCAAGGCCGAGGGCGGCACCATCACCATTTACTCCACCACTGCCGACTCCCAGACGGCTGTCAAGAAGTTCAAGAAGGCCTATCCCGATCTGAACATCGAATATATCAGCTGCGATACCAATACCGTCACCGATAAGGTCATCATGGAGCACGACTCCGGCAATGTCTACGCCGATGTCATGCAGGTCAAGGACAACAGCGGTGAGATCTTCAACGAGCTGTATATGTACGATTATCTTGAGATCTTCAAGCCCGCCGCCGTCTGCGCGCACATCGATCCCGAGCTGCTTGCCTACGGCATGCCTCTGTATGCCACCTTCAACCCCTGGTTCTACAACACCGCCATGTATCCCGACGGCGTTCCGATCCAGAGCTGGTGGGACATCTGCGAGGGCTATAACGAGGACACCGGCAGCTATATCGATGCCTCCGGCAAGAACACCCAGAAGTGGACCATTTACACCAAGGATATCACCGGTCCCTCCTATGCCTCTCTGTGGACCCAGATCATCATCGACGGCGATCTGATGGCTGCTCAGTACAAGGCTCAGTACGGCAAGGACCTTACCATCACCTATACCGATAAGCTGGCCAACGTGCCCGGCATGATGGAGCTTCCCGAGGACAACGCGGGTGTTGAACTGTTCTATCGCTTCTCCCAGATGAAGATGACCGAGCTTGCCGATGGCGACGGCGTTGTTGAGGCGGTCCATCTGTCCCTTAACGGCCCCACGCTGGGTCTGACCTCTGCTTCCAAGCTGGACAACCGCGATTCCTCCGGCTTCGATATCGCCTGGGTAACCGGTCTTGAGCCCTATACCGCCTTCAAGGCCTGCTCTTACTCCTACGTAGTCAACGGCTGTGACAACCCCGCCGGCGCCCGCCTTTACATCATGTTCTGCATGGGCGGCGAGAGCGGTGATGACGGCTGCTACACCGTCTTCGACAAGCGCGGCGCCTGGTCCGTCCGTGATGACGTCGAGTTCGCAAAGTCCGAGATGACCGCCGAGGAGGTCAAGCTGACCGCTCCCAACTTCACCAAGGTCTATACCACCTACCCCAATGTCAAGGCTTACTGGACCTACTGGAGAGGCCTGGCCAAAGACTAAGGACGAGGCCCCGGACGCAGTCCGGAACGCAGTCCCGGTTCCGCAATCTAAGAAATCAACCGTTTGCAGTGGCGGAGCTTTTCGCCACTGCAAATTTATTTAAAGAGCGCACAAGAAGCGGTGAGGCAAAGGCGGCCGATGCGCCCGAAAAGGAGAAAACATCATGGCAGAGAAAGAACGTTCCAAATTTTCACGCAAGGTCGATGCGTTCGCCCGTTCCGTTTTCTGGACCAAGGACGGCCGCCCTCAAAGCTCCTTCCTGCTCTATGCCTTCTGCCTCAGCCTTCTGTTCGCGCTCCTTTATCTGGCGGCCTTTTTGCTGCTGCTCGAGCCGATCGAAAGACTTTTTGCCTCCGCCCCGCTCCGGGTCCGGCAGATCGCCGAGTATCTGATCCCTGCCATCATCGGCTCGGTCCCCTGCGTGGCCTTCTTTTTCCTCACGAAAAAGCATCGCGGCATGGTGCCCGTCGCCTTCCTGTGGCTCGCCTTTCTGATGATCGCGGCCGCCGCGGCGATGGCCTTCATCGTGGACGACAAGCAGGAGTACGGTCTGTACTGGCTGATCGTCGGCATTCCCTGGGCGGTCTCGGTCATCATCGGCGGAGCCGCTGCCTGGACCCTGTATATCCGTTATCTGAAGCGGGTGAGCAGCGAGGCGCATGACGCCTGATTTTCCAAAAAAGGAAGCATAGCTATGCTTGACATCTTCTTTCTCAACGTAGGCGACGGCGATGCCGTCGTTTTTCGTACCCGCCGGGCCGACGGCAGCGAGTTCGTGCTCATGGTGGACACGGGCCGTCCGGTCGTGGAGTTCGTGAAGGGCTCTCGCCGGGCCGTTTCGCTTTACGGGCTGAGAGAGCAGGGCATCCGGAGGATCGACCTGCTCATCATCACGCATCTTCACATTGACCACCTGGGTGGGACCATCGATATTCTGCGCCATCTGACGGTGGCGCGCATGCTGGTGCCCTACGAGGACGGGGAGGGCCGCTTCATCGATCCTCCGTTCGAGACCGACGAAAAGAAATATATCGGCTTCGCGCAGATGCTCAACATCTGGCACGATACGCTCGAGGAGGCGCGCCGCTGCGGCTGTCAGCTGGAGACACTTCAGGAGGGCCGCAGGGAGCTTACGCCGGACTTCTCCATGGAGCTTTTCCTCCCCTGCGCCGAAGCCCTGAAGCAGCAGAAAAGGGTCGCGTATCAGCTGTACCGCGGGGAATCGCCGATGCTTGCCGACTGGTATGAGGCGGCTGACCGCCGGAACATCTCCGGCCCGCTGTGTCTGCTTCGCTATGCCGGCCGCCGCATTCTGATGACCGCCGACGTGTATGCGCGCAATTGGGAGGAGCTGGGACCTGGGCTCGGCCCGGTCGACGTGCTCAAGCTGCCGCATCACGGAGATCCGAAATCGATGACCGAGCCGCTGATCGCGGCGCTTCGTCCGAGGGTCTGCCTGGTTTCCTGCCAGAATGATCCTCTTGCGAGAAAGGACCGTCCCAATGCGGAGATCGTGGCCATGGTCCAGCGCTATGCGGGTCTGGTCATCTGCACCGAAAACAAGGAGCTGCCGACGCTGGCGACGGCTACGCACCGCTTTGTGCAGATCCGCATCCATGACGACGGCCGGATGGAGCTGAACGGGGAGGAACTGGAATGAACGGAAAATATGCCGTCGTCGTCGGCGGCATCAATGTCGATATTTGCGGAAGATCCGAAAAGCCGGTGAGGCTTGCCGACTCCAACCCGGGGCATATCAGCCTTTCGCTGGGCGGTGTCGGGCGCAACATTGCGCACAACCTGCGGCTTTTGGGCATCCCCGTGTACATGCTGACGGCGCTCGGGACCGATTCGAATGCGGACTGGGCCCGTCAAAGCTGCCGGGAGCTCGGCATCGATCTTTCCTGCGCGCTGACCGTCAAGGGGGCCGCCACCTCGTCCTATCTCTTTGTGGAGGGCCCGGAGGGCGATCTTTCGGTCGGCATCTGCGACGCCGCTGTGGCCGAGGCCGTCACACCGGCCTACATCGCTGACTGCCGAGCGCTGCTGGACGGAGCGGGCTGTGTCGTGATGGACGGCAACATCCCGGAGGCCACGCTGCGCTGTCTGGCGGAGACGGTCCGCTGTCCCATCTTCGCCGATCCGGTATCGGTGACGAAGGGAATGAAGCTTAGAAGCGTCCTGCCCAGGCTGTACGCGCTCAAGCCGAACGAACTCGAGGCCGCCGCGCTGACCGGCCTCCCCATCACGGATGAGGAGAGTCTGAAGGCCTGCGGTCATGCCCTTCGGGAGGCGGGCGTTCAGAACGTCTACATCAGCCGCGGGGCCAAGGGCCTTTACGCGCTCGGCGATGGCTTCGAGCTTCTCCTGGCCAACCGCCGTGCCCGGCTGGTCAACACCAACGGCTGCGGCGATGCGATGGTGGCTGCCCTGGCGGCCGCCTATCTGATGGAGCTTCAGCCCGAAAACACGGCCCGCTTTGCGCTGGGCGCCGCGGCGCTCACCGTAGAGTGCGATGCCACGGTCAATCCCCAGCTGAGCAAAATGGCCGTCCTGAAAAAGGCGGGCCTGATCTAATACCGGGCTTTTTGCGTCGGAGACGCATCGGCGAAGACGCATCGGCGGAGCCGCGATGGCACGGCTGCATCGGTGCAGCCGCATCGGCATAGCCGCATCATACTCAGAAAGGCTTTTTATGAATCCAAGCGAACTTATCCCTTATCTTGATGTCAACCCCGAAGTAGCCGGGGCCCTTCGCGAGGGCCGTCCCGTTGTGGCTCTCGAATCCACCATCATTTCACACGGCATGCCTTATCCGCAGAACGTCGAAACGGCGCTCGCTGTCGAGAAGATCGTGCGCGACAACGGCGCCGTGCCCGCCACCATCGCCATCCTGGGAGGACGCCTGAAGGCAGGCCTTACCCCGGAGGAGATCGAATATCTGGGCCGAGAGGGCACGCGCGTGACCAAGGCCTCGCGCCGTGATCTGGCCGTGCTCGTGGCGCGCGGCGCGGACGGGGCGACGACCGTGACCACGACGATGATCATCGCCCACATGGCCGGCATCCGCGTCTTTGCGACCGGCGGCATCGGAGGCGTGCATCGCGGCGCCGAGAAAACGATGGACATCTCGGCCGATCTGGAGGAGCTGGCCGAGACGCCCGTCATGGTCATCTGTGCCGGCGCCAAATCGATCCTTGACCTGGGGCTGACGCTCGAATATCTGGAGACGCACGGCGTGCCCGTGATCGGCTTCGGCACGAAGGAGCTGCCGGCCTTCTACACGCGCCGCTCCGGCTTTTCGGTCGACTACGAGATCGACACGCCCGAGGAGCTGGCCCGCGTCTTCCGCGTGAAGGAGCAGCTGGGCCTTCGCGGCGGCATGCTGGTGACGAATCCGATCCCGGAGGCGTATTCGATGGATGCCGAGGTCATCAACGGGGCCATCGCGCGCGCGGTCGCCGAGGCGGACGAGCAGGGCATCCACGGAAAGGCCTTGACGCCCTTCCTGCTCGCGCGCATCAAGGATCTGACCGGCGGCGATTCGCTGGCGTCCAATATCCAGCTGGTTTTCAACAACGCGCGTCTGGCGGCGCTGACCGCCGCGGCGATGGAAAAGCTCTGAGGTCCTTCGCCCGGGACCGGTCGGTCCGGTCCTTCCCGCTTCTTCTTAATCACACAAAAAAAGCGTCCTTTCCGCGGGAAACCGTGTCAAAAGGACGCTTTCTTATTGTTTTTTAGGGGCGGGGCCGCCTTACGGGCAGGCGGCAGTCCGGCTGTTATCGGTCATTATCTTGTGACGGTCACGTTGATCGAGCAGATGTAATCTCCCAGCGTGGCGTACAGCACGACGGAGCCTACCGAGACACCGGTGACGGTACCGTCCTCGCGGACGGTGGCGATGTCGGCGTCGTGCGTGTAATAGCGGACGCCTGCGGTCTCGGTGCAGTCCTCGGGCGTAAAGACGAGACCGAGCTGAGCGGTCTGCCCGACGCGAAGGGTGATCTTGCTCTG
>JAZQNF010000021.1:0-11204 GCA_045627225.1 Bianqueaceae bacterium | reverse complement strand
TGGACCCAGTTCGACTGGAGCCTCTGCGCCCCGCACAACTCCTTCTTCGACCGTATCACGGTCAATCCGCTGCTGGTCGAGGCCGACATCTTCGGCGAGTTCTTCGGCAAGGGCCGCCTTCCGCTGATGCTTTTGGACCATATCCGCGATAAAGCCGCCTATTGCGAAGCGCATCACGCCCGCGGCTACTGCGCGCGCATCGACCGCAACGGCATGATCCCCTTCGGCGATGTCAACGAGGTCAATCTGCCCATCATGGACGCCGCCATGCACGGCGACGATCCCGAGGCAGCTGCCCGCCGCTTCTTCTCCGTCCGCTACCCCGGCGCCGGGGATCAGGTCTTTGCCCTGATGCGCCGGACCGAGGAGATCGTCTCCCACATCATCTATCTGCGCGGCTATTATTTCAGCGAGCTGAGCTATTTCCCGGGCCTTAATCACAGCAAGAATCACTTCTATTTCGAAATGATGCGCGAGGACTTCCGGCTTGCCTCCGGCGAGTGGTTCATCCCTGTCGGCTGGGAGCGCGGTACGATCCGCGAGGTCTACGCCGAAAAGGAAAAGGCCCTCCGCGACGCCTCCGCGCTCCGTGCTCAGGTGGACGGCCTGAAGGAGCTGTTAAACGAGGGCGACTACAAGGCGCTCGTCATCAAATTCGAGAACCTGAAGCTGGTCGCCGAGGCCTGGCTGCGCCTGCTCGATGTCTTCTATCACTACGAAAACTACTTCGTAAGCCACAGTGCCGAGCACGAGGAAAAGCTGCTGGAGGCCCTCCGCGCCCTTGAGAATATCCGCACTGCCGGAGCCGAATCACTGGGGACGCTTTTCTATTGCTTCCTGGGCGATCAGGGCACCGTCAAGGACTACATCGGAGAATTCGTCGCCGATGTGCGCGCGACCTTTGAGGCCGAAAAGCTGACGGATGAGGCCCTCTCCTCCGAAGCGCCGCTCGACTTCGTCATCTGCGGCGGCTGCGCTGAGGGCCACGCCCTGATGAAGGAGGTCAATTACAGCGACACCGGCCTTCTGGGCTCGCTCATCTATCGCGTTCCCGGCCACGACCCGAAGCGCTACTGGGGCACCGTCAACACGCACGGCTGGTTCAGCTACGAGCTTGCCTGCCGTCCCTTCGGCACCTCCGAGATCGAAATCTCCTGCGGCTCCTTCACCGATGCGCTGGCGCTGAAGGTCAGCATCGGCGATGAAGTCCATGAGCTGCGCCGCTCCGTCTCACCCGAGTGTCCTGAGCTCTTCCGCTTCCCCTACACCGATACCGAGGGGAAGGGATGCGTCCGCATCCGTTTCGACCGCATGACCGCGGATACGCCCTTTGTGGCCGCCGTCGTGGTCAGATAAAGCTTTCCGAATATAAAAAGCCGTCAGAGAGAAACCTCTCTGACGGTCTTTTTCGTCTTATGTTCCTAATCATCGGCCGGCATGTTCCCGCCCCGATTTTTCAGATGATCGCGCCTTCCTGCAGAAGATCCTCAATATCCACGACGCGAAAGCCCTCCCGCATGGCCAACGCGGCAAAAACGCCTTGACCCGGGATCCTGGTTCCGCTGAAGCTGCCGTCGTAGATCTGCCTGACGCCGCAGGAGGGGCTGCGCGACTGCAGCACGATCAGATCCGGTTGCTCCCTCCGCGCGATTTCCAGCGCAAGCGCCGCGCCGCGATGATACTCGGCATCGACGGAGTGTCCGTTTTGGTTGAGCACGATCCCGCCGACGATCTCGGCGCTGGGCCTCGGCACCGGAAGTCCGCCCAGGACCTCCGGGCAAACCGGAATCACCCGGTGCCCGGCCGTCATAGCCGCCAGCTTTTCGCTGAAATTGTTCCCGCCGTTGTATTTACAGTTTTCGCCCAGCAGGCAGGCGCTGACCAGGATCGTCATGCGGCGTTCCTCAATCCATCAGCTTTCTGATCCAACGCTTTTCCTTGGCGGAGACCTTGCCGTCGACCGCGCAGATCAGCAGGCAGACGGTGATGATGTCGTCCTTGGCATAGTCGTCGATCGCGCCGAAAAGATCGGTCATATAATTCGTATAAAGCTTCAGGTTCGCATTGTCGCGGCGGCTTGCGCGGATGAACTCGCAGCAGGCCTCGTAATCTGCCTCCATCCCGAAAAACTCGGTAAAAAGCGGAAGCGCAAGCTCATATTCCTCTTCGGACAGCCTTCCGTCAGCCACAACGGAGGCCAGCAGGAATTTCTCAAAGATCTCCCGGCCGTTCCGCTCCTCCTCGGAAAAATCCTCCAACACGGGCATCAGATCTCCCGAGATGTCGGAAAGGGTCTGTTTGTATTCTTCGGGAGGCATCTGCTCAAATTCCCGGCAAAGCTCATCAAAAGCACTCATGGCAATCATCCTTCTCTTGTTTTTTCTATATTGTACCATCGGAAGAGGAAAAACGCAAAGGGCGCGTTGATAATTGTGCTTGGAAAAGCTTTGACGCGCCCTTGCAATACGCGCAAGCGCGTATTGCCGAAAATCGTGAGACCCAACGGCTGGTTAATATTTGTGGCTTCGCAGCATGTGACCAGCCCTTGCAATCGTGAGACCCAACGGCTGATTCACTTCTTAGATATCAAAGAATTTTTGATTCCTTAATTTTTCAGTAAGAATCTTCACGCGATGCAGCTCTACTCATCGTAGGTTTTCACGCTTTTCATTCCTTGGTATTATCAGGGAGAGGAGGTAATTGTTATGAATTTCACACCAATCGACATGAAAAACTGGCCGCGTGCTCAAATGTTTTACTATTTTTCAAAAATGGCTCCAACGGGATACTCCATGACAGTGAACGTCGATATAACTGAGATGAGAAGAGCTGTCTGTAAAGCTGACCTCAAGTTCTTTCCGGCCTATTTATGGCTGATAACTAAAAATCTCAGCCGACAGACAGAATTCAAGATTGCGGAACAAGATGGGGTGCTTGGATTTTTTGATACGCTCACTCCGTTATATGCCAGTTTTCACGAAGACGATAAGACATTTTCTCTCATGTGGACAGAATACACGGATCGTTTTTCAGACTTCTATCTATCCTATATTAAGAATGCGAAATGCTTCGGCAATCATCACGGGCTGCTTTGCCAACCGCAGACACCGCCGCCTGCAAACGCTTATACTGTTTCATGTGTGCCGTGGATCGGTTTTACGCATTTTGCCGTTCACAGCTATGAGAACAAGCCTTATTATTTCCCTTCCGTTGAAGCCGGGAAGTTTTCAGAACAGAATGGCCGCATCATCATGCCATTGTCGATCACTTGCCACCATGCAGTCACAGACGGGTATCATGTAAAATGTTTTCTGGAATCGCTGCAAGATGACATAAACGGTTTTCAGCGATATCTGTGACAAGCCGGCTTAGCGATGACCTTGCTTCGGAAGGACAGCAGCCCTTGAAGGGGAAGCCGTCTCTCAGCCATCCGGTATCCATGGAAAATAAAAAAGAGACAGCCTCGGCTGTCTCTTTTGGGGTTAAACTTAGTCTGCGATATAGGGCAGCAGGGCCATCTGGCGGGCACGCTTGATAGCGATGACCAGAACGCGCTGATGCTTGGCGCAGGTTCCGCTGATGCGGCGGGGAAGGATCTTGCCGCGCTCGGAAACGAACTTCTTCAGTTTCGCAACGTCTTTGTAGTTGATAGGCTCAACGTTGCTTCCGCAGAAAGCGCAGACCTTCTTGCGACGGCGCATGGTGGTGGGCTTTCTCTTGATAGGAGCGGTATTCTCAGCCATTTTGATATCTCCTTATAAAATGCTTTGGTTAGAAGGGCAGATCATCGTCGCCTTCAATTTGACTGTCGATAGGCATAAAGCTATCGGACTGATGGGTGGTAGCTGCAGGCGTGCTGTTGTAACCGTTGCCGGCGGGCGCAAAATCGCTGCCGGAGGACTGGGAAGCATTCTTGCTCTCAGCAAAATACTGGTCACTGACACGGACATCGTGCGTATTGACAGTCTGTCCGTCACGGTTGGTATAGCTGCGGAAATTGATTTCTCCGACTACGGCAACCATCTGGCCCTTCCTGAAATATTTGGATGCAAATTCAGCCGCAGCACCAAAGGCTACGATATTGAAGAAATCCGCATCGGGTTCACCCTCACGCTTGAAGCGGCGGTTGACAGCCAGACCGTAGCGGCAAACAGCCGTTGCGTTGGCGCCGCTGCCGTAGCGAAGCTCGGGATCGCGGGTCAGTCTACCCATTAAAATAATCTTGTTCATCACAAAACCTCCTTAGGTTTGTGCTGCTTATTCTTCGTCTAAACGAACAATAAGATAACGAAGAACGGTTTCCATCATGATATGCAGGTTCTGCTCGAGAGCAGGCGCAAAAGCGGGTTCTGCATCCACATTGATGAAGTAGTAGTAGCCCTCATTCTCCTTGCGGATCTCGTAAGCAAGCTTCTTCTTGCCCCAGTCTTCCGTATTGGTGATGGTGCCCTCATACCGCTCGATGTAGCCCTTGATCTGCTCGAGAACTTCCGCTCTCTTTTCTTCGGTCATAGCCGCAGAAAGCACTAAGGCAACCTCGTATTTGTTCATCATCTACACCTCCTTTTGGTCTTCGGCCCTTCTTCGGGCTTTTTCGGGACCGAACTTATGCCGGCCCGGAAAAGCTCTTATAAGAGCAAGGATTGTTATCCAAGCATCTATACTACCAAATAAGCAGCCTCTTTTCAAGTCTTTTTTTCAAAATCCCTAAAAATATCGCTCCTGACTATAGTATCGATGTTTTTCATGAAATATTCGTTTTTTCGCCGTCAGCCTTCCACAAAAAACGGCGAGGCGGGTCCCTCGGTCAGCACCCAGAGATTGTGTCCGGCCGCGCGCTTTTTATCGTGGAGAAGCGCCTCCTGATACCGGTTCCGGTCCACGGTCTCCGGAAGCTTTGAGGAAAAGCCCAACGCATTCAGCAGGTTTTCCTGCCGTTCGGCCCATTCCGGCCCGCAGATGCCCATCATCAGCGCGCGCCGGACGGCGATGCGGATCCCGAAAGCGACAGCCTCCCCGTGAAGAAGGCTGTAATCCGAGGCCAGCTCCAGTGCGTGGCCCGCGGTATGTCCGTAGTTGAGGATGCGCCGACGGTCCGTATCGTAGAAATCCTCCTGCACGATACCGGCCTTGACGGAAGCGGCGCGGGAAATGAGCTCGATGAGCGCGTCCGCCCTCCTCTCAAGGAGCGCTTCGCTTTTTTCTTCAAAAATCGAAAGAAGGCCCTCGTCAGCGACAAAGCCGAGCTTCAGAGCCTCCACCAGGCCCGCCCGGAAGTTTCGCTCATCCAGCGTGGAGAGGGTATCGATATCCATGTATACGCTCTCCGGCAGGCGGAAGCAGCCGACAAGGTTCTTGCCGGCGGGCGTATCGACGGCGCATTTTCCGCCGATGGCAGCGTCGCTCATCGCCAGCGTCGTGGTCGGGACATAGACGCAGGGGATGCCGCGCAGGAAGGTGGCCGCCAGATATCCGCCCAGATCGAGCGCAACGCCGCCGCCCAGGGCGATCAGGACGCTGTCGCGGGCGAAGCCCGCTTCAATCATGCGATCCTCCAGCTCCGCCTTCATTTCACGCGTTTTAGAGGCCTCGCCCTCCGGAAAAACGAAGGGATAAACGTGAAGACCCGCTGCCTGAAGGCTGCGCATCAGGGGGCCGCCCCACAGCGGCATGACCCGGGAGTCCCCGAGAAGCGCCAGGCGCGAGCCCCGGTGACGCGCGGATATCTCCGCCGCCAGGCGGTCAAACAGCCCCTGTCCGACCAGGATCCGGCAGCTGCTCTCCTCCGCCTGCATTTTCAGAGTCAGTTCATTCATAGATCAATAGTTCGAGATCAGGTCGTTGGCCTGCAGAAGCGCGCGGCTGAACTTGCGTTTCATGGCCAGCGCCTCGGAGAAGTCGAAATCCTTGTACTGGTTGTTCTTGAACGCTACGACACGGTTGTTGGCGCCGCTCATCAGAAGCTCGACAGCCTTGGCACCCATCATCGTCGCATGCTTGATATCGACAGCCGTGGGCGCGCCGCCGCGCTGGACGTAGCCGAGGATGGTCGCGCGGGACTCGATGCCGGTCTCCTTCTCGATGCGGAGGGCCAGGTTCTCGGAGCTCGGCAGGATGCCGTCGGCCACGATGCCCTCGGCGACCACGATGATATTGTGGTCCTTGCCCTGCTCGCGGTTCTGGCGGATCGTTTCCAGGATGTTTTCAAATTTGGCGGTTTTGGGCTCCTCCGGCACCAGGATGATCTCGGCGCCGCCGGTGATGCCGGCCCACAGCGCCAGCTCGCCGCAGTGACGGCCCATGACCTCGATGACGGATACGCGCTCATGAGAAGCGGAGGTATCGCGCAGGCGGCGGATCGAATCCAGCACGACATTGGCCGCGGTGTCAAAGCCGATCGTATAATCGGTGCAGGCGATGTCAAGGTCGATCGTGCCGGGCACGCCGACGACGTTGATGCCGAAGCGGGACAGATCGCGCGCGCCGCGGAAGGAACCGTCGCCGCCGATGACGACAAGGCCCTCGCTGCCGTGCTTGCGGCAGATATCGGCCGCCTTCTGCTGATACGCCTCCTGAAGGAACTCGGCGCAGCGGGCCGTGTAGAGGACCGTGCCGCCGCGATGGATGATGTTGGAGACGCTCTTCTCGGTCATGTCGAAGACCTCGTCATTGAGCAGGCCGTTGTAGCCCTTCTGGATGCCCTTGACCTTGATGCCGTTGTTGAGCGCATAACGGACCACGGAACGGATGCAGGCGTTCATGCCGGGCGCATCGCCGCCGCTGGTCAGGATTCCGATCGTTTTTACCTTGCTTTCAGTTGCCATTTTTAAAAGCCTCCGCTCATTTATTGTAGAATGACATTGCTTTCGCCCAGGAGCTTCCCGAGCTTTGCCCTGGTGGCCGGTTTTGCCCAGGTCTTGAGGCTGTCGGGCGCCTGCAGGCGCTGTTTTTCTTCTTTCAGGAATATTTTGACGGCATGGGGCCCGGCATCCTCCGAGAGGATGCGGCAGATCTCTGCCTGTCTTGCCTCCCAGTCCGCAGCCGATTGCAGCTGCAGCCAAAGAGTACGCGGCTCGATACGCCGCGGTCCGCGCGAAAATACGGCCTTCTCCAGCAGCTCAGGATTGTCAAAGGGGGCCAGCGACTGCGCGATCAGCTTGCTGTTTTCCTCATCGGCAACGCTGACGCGGCCTTTGACGAAAAGGCGGGCGTCCTCGGTCAGATACTCGCGCATCTCCTCGTAGATATTGGGGAAGATGAGCACCTCGACGCTGCCGTAGAGGTCCTCGAGCGTGATGAAGGCCATCATGTTGTTGTTCTTGGTGGCCTTGACCGTTTTCTGGGTAAGAATGCCGCCGAGGGTGACGATCTGACCGTCGGCCAGTCTCCGGCCGCCGTTCTCTTCGCCCTCATCCGCCGACTCGAAGTACAGATCGGTGGTGAAATTCGTGATGGTTTTCCGCCAGAGCTCCTCGAACTGGGCCAGCGGATGTCCCGAAAGGTATATGCCCAGCGCTTCCTTTTCAAAGCCCAGACGCAGGCCCTCGGGATACTCAGGCACGCGGGGGAGCGCCTCCTGATGCACCTCCTGACCGGGCCCGGGATCGCCGAAGCCGAAGAGATCGATCTGGCCGCTGATCATCGATTTTTTCCAGGTAGCCGCGGCCGAAAGCGCGGTCGGATAGGCTGCCATGTACTGGCTGCGCTGCCCGCCCAGGCAATCGAAGGCGCCGGCCTTGATCAGGTTCTCCAGCGCGCGCTTGTTCAGATCAAAATCCAGCATGCGCCGGCAGAAATCGTAAATATCGCTGAAGGGGCCGTTTTCCGTGCGATCCTTCTCCAGCTGCGCGATGCAGCTGTGCCCGACGTTCCGGATGGCTGACAGCGCGTAGCGGATGCATTTTTTGCCCGAGGCGTTTCGCTCGACAGAAAAATCATCGCAGCTTTTGTTGATGTCAGGCGGCAGCAGCTCGATATCCATTTCCTTCAGCGTCTGGATATAGTGGATCAGCTTGTCGGGCGCATCGATGACCGAGCTCATGATGGCGGCCATGTATTCGACCGGATAGTGATACTTGAGCCAGGCCGTCTCGTAGGCGACGACCGCGTAGGCCGCCGCGTGACTCTTATTGAAGGCGTACTTCGCAAAATCGGTCATCTCGTCGAAGATGCTCTCGGCCACCGCCGCGGGGATGCCGCGCGAGGCACAGCCGGGCACCTGCTCCTCCTCGCTGCCGTAGACGAAGTTCTGACGCTCCTTGGCCATGACCTCAGCCTTCTTTTTGGCCATCGCACGGCGGACCAGGTCAGAACGGCCCATCGTGTAGCCGGCCAGATCACGCACGATCTGCATGACCTGCTCCTGATAGACGATACAGCCGTAGGTCTTGTCGAGAATAGGCTCCAGAAGAGGTGTTTTATAGCGGATGCGGGCAGGATTCTTCTTGCCCTCGATATATTTGGGGATGAAATCCATCGGGCCCGGCCGATACAGGGAGATACCGGCGATGACGTCCTCCAGGCTTTCGGGACGCAGCTCCTTCATGAAGGAGGTCATGCCCGGCGATTCCAGCTGGAAAACGCCCGAGGTCTGCCCCGCGCCGATCATGCGGTAGACGCCGGCATCATCGGTCGGGATCTCGTCGATGACGATGCGGACGCCCTCGGTCTTATAGGCGTTCATGACGGCATCCTCGATGACGGTTTCGGTACGCAGTCCCAGGAAATCCATTTTGAGCAGGCCGAGCTCCTCCAGCGTCGTCATGGTGTACTGCGTGGAGACAACGCCGTCGTTGGCCATGAGCGGGACATATTCCATGGTGGCCGTACGGGAGATGACGACGCCCGAGGCGTGCGTGGAGCAGTGACGGGGCAGGCCCTCCAGACGGCGGGACATGTCCACGAGTTTTCTGATCTGGGGATCGTCGTCGTAGACGGCCTTGAATTCCTTGTTGATCTCGAGCGCCTTGTCGATCGTGATGCCCAGCTCGTTCGGGATCATTTTGGCGATGCGGTCGGCGTCGGCGTAGGGCAGGTCCATGACGCGGGCGACGTCGCGGATGACGAGCTTGGCCTTCATCGTGCCGAAGGTGACGATCTGCGCGACCTGATCCTTTCCGTACTTCTGAACCACGTAGTCGATGACGTCCTGACGGCGGCGGTCGCAGAAATCGACGTCGATATCGGGCATGGAGACACGCTCGGGGTTGAGAAAGCGTTCAAAAATCAGATCGTACCGAAGCGGATCGATATTGGTGATCCTGAGGCAGTAGGCGACGATGGAGCCGGCGCCCGAGCCGCGCCCGGGACCGACCATGATGCCGTGCGTTTTGGCAAAGTGGATGAAATCCCAGACGATCAGGAAATATTCGACATAGCCCATCCCGGCGATGACGCCGAGCTCATACTGCATGCGCTCCTCTGCCGTCCGGCGCAGCGGGCTGTCCGCCGGATAGCGGTCCTCGAGCCCCTCACGGCAAAGCTCGCGAAGATAGCTTTCGGTCGTAAAGCCCTCCGGCACCGGAAAGGCCGGAAGCTTGAGGTCGTGGAACTTGAAGCTGACCTGGCAGCGCTCGGCGATGCGAACGGTGTTTTCGAGCGCCTCCGGGACCGCGCCGAACAGAGCCTCCATTTCCTCGGGGCTCTTCAGGTAATAATCACCCTCATAGCGCATGCGGTTTTCATCCGTGACCTTTTTGCCGGTCTGGATGCAAAGCAGGAGATCGTGGGCCTCCTTATCGTCGGCGAAGGTGTAATGGACATCGTTTGTGCAGACCAGGGGCAGGGAAAGCTCCTTTGACATGCGGATGAGGCTTTGGTTGACGACGGCCTCCTCCGCGATGCCGTGGTTCTGCAGCTCCAGATAAAAATGATCCGGGCCGAAAAGCTCGCTGTAGCGGCGGGCGGCCTCGCAGGCCTTATCATAGCCCTCGTCCAGAATGGGACGCGGAATGACGCCGGCCAGGCAGGCGGAGAGCGCGATCAGGCCCTCGTGGTATTCGCAAAGAAGCTCCCAATCGATGCGGGGCTTGTAATAAAAGCCCTCGATGAAGCCGCGCGACACGAGCGCGATCAGGTTCTGATAGCCCTGATTGTTTTCGGCAAGCAGGACGAGATGATTGTATTCGGCATCAGCACGGCCGTCCTTCTGGAAGCGGCTGCGGGTGACATAAACCTCGCAGCCGATGATCGGATGGATCTGCTGATTGAGGCATTCCTTGTAAAAATCGATGGCGCCGTACATGACGCCGTGGTCGGTGATGGCGAGGCTCTTCATGCCTAAGGCCTTGGCCTGGCCGACGAGCTCGCCGATCTTGGCGGAGCCGTCCAGGAGGCTGTACTGGGTATGGACGTGAAGATGGGCAAAATCACTCATGAAGCGCCCCTCCTTTCCAAACAAAATTATCTGTTTTATTTTAGCGCCCTGCGCGCGAAAACACAAGAAAAATTATCGCGAAAGCACGCGTCCGCTCCCCTCGGAATAATCATATAGAAGCGGCTCACCCTCCATAAAGCGGACCTGCAGGCGATGTCCGGGAAGCCCGGCCTTCTTCATAAGCTCCCGCGAGATCGCGGCCGCTCCTTCCGGCTTTCCGGCCAGCTCACGAAGCGCTCCCTCCGGAGGCTCTGCCGACGACGCCGCGTAGAAATCGCGCAGAAGCGCGCGGAGAAGTCCGATGTCGTTTCCGGCGAATCCAGCCAAAAGAGCAAACTCCTCGGCATTGGAGAGAGGCATGAAAAGTTTGTCCCGCTCCTCCAAATACGCAGCCAGCTTCTCAAACATCACATAAGCATCCTGCATCTTCCCGGAAAGCGTCTCCATGAAAGCGCGGAAACGGCCGGCATTCGAAAAGCGCTCCAGCACATCCTCGACCTTTTTGAGTGCCATAAGCTCATCGGCGCTGATCCAGGGGCTTCGGAGGATCTCGTAGGGCGGATGCGGGGAAAAGACCAGGCCAAGCTCCGTTTCGGACGCAAGCGGAGCGCCGGACAGGCGCTTCAGAAAGCCCAGCTGAAGCTCATCGACGCCCAGGGCATAGCTTTCCGAAAAGGAGCGGCGGAAGCGCTCGGCGGTCTCGTAGGGAAGACCCGCGATCAGATCGGCGTGGACCTTCAGATTGCCGCCCTCCAAAAGCCGGCGCAGGTTGGCGAAAAGCCGGTCCGTGGACGGATTGCGATGGCAGGCGCCAAGCGTCTCCGGGTTG
>JAZQNF010000020.1:0-4415 GCA_045627225.1 Bianqueaceae bacterium | reverse complement strand
GATGGTGCCGCCCACCGCGCAGAGGCTGTTGTGGCAGTTCGTCAGCGCGTAGGGGATGGGAAAGGAGCTCATTCCGCTGGCCCGGGCAGTCTGGATAATGCCCACATAGGTGATGTCGTGAGAAATGAGGGCGTCAAAGCGGATGCTCATCTGTCCTTCGTTTTCAGAAGAATTGTGCGCATCAAGGATACGGTAGGCCAGCGTGTTATGGCGGGCCTGCTCGGGACTGACGGTATCGGACGCGGGAGTGATGAACCGGCGTCCATCCTGAAGGAAAACTCCCTCGGAATGTAAACGGATCATGGCATAAACCTCAGTAAATCAGAATCATTTCAATACAGTATAGCGCCCTTAGGCATGGCTTGGCAAGTTTTTAATTCATACAATAAGGATTTGCAATTCCGGACCTCTCCATGCTATAATAAGCGGAAGTAACAAGGAGGAATTCGTGATGCTCTTTCCGTATAAAAAATTCATTCAGGTCAGAAAAGAGGGACAGGCACAGCTGCTTCGCTGGTATCCCTCTCTTAGTCCTGCTGAGAAAAAACAGCTGCTGGCCGATATTGATCGCCTGGATTTTGAGATGATCCGGGCAGCGGCCAAGCCCTTCGTTCCGAATGAAGGAGAGATCTCGCCCATTGCCGTGACCAGGCTCGAAGAAATCAACGAGAAGCGCGAGGCTTACCGGGAGTTGGGCATTAAAGCCCTTTCCGAGGGAAAGCTGGCGGCCGTCCTTCTGGCAGGCGGTCAGGGCACAAGACTGGGCTTTGATCATGCCAAGGGCTGTTATAATGTTGCCCTTTCGGGCAGTCTCTTTCTGTTCCAGATTCTGATCGAAAACCTGAAGGATAACGTGGCTCTGTGCGGTCGTCCGGTGCCCCTGTATATCATGACTTCCGATCTGAATTATGACGAGACCGTCGGATTTTTCCGCGAAAAGGCCTTTTTCGGATATCCTGAGGACTATGTTCATTTTTTCCGCCAGGACATGGCGCCATCGCTGACAGCTGACGGAAAGGTCATGCTGGAGGAAAAATATCATATTTCCTATACTCCCAACGGCAACGGCGGCTGGTTTTCCTCCTTGAAGCGCGCGGGTCTTCTCGAGCAGATGAAGGCCGAGGGAGTGGAGTGGCTCAATGTCTTTTCGGTCGATAACGTGCTGCAGCAGATCGCGGACCCGGTCTTTCTCGGGGCTGTCCTCTCAGACGGGAGCTATTGCGGCGCCAAGGTCATCGCCAAAGCGACACCGGAGGAAAAAATCGGCGCCATTTGCCTGAGAGGAGGCCGGACCACGGTAGTCGAGTACTCCGAGCTTTCGGAGGAAATGCGCTATGCCAAGGATGAGGCGGGGAATTTTCTGTATCATTACGGCGTTACCCTGAATTATCTGTTCCACCTGCAGGAGACCGAAAAGCGAGCCGGAGAGGCGCTTCCGCTTCACAAGGCGTTCAAAAAGATCCGCTGCCTGAATGAAAAAGGTGAACCGGTCCTTCCTGAGGTTCCCAACGGCTATAAAATCGAGACCTTTATATTCGATATCCTCGAATGTTATCCCAAGGTCACCGTCTTCGAGGTGAGCCGAAAGGACGAATTTGCGCCGATCAAAAATGCTTCAGGCACTGACTCGCCGGAGAGTGCGAGAGAGCTTTTGCTTCCGAAGCGCCCTGAATGGAAAGCCCTTCTGACAAAAGAATAAACAAACGACTAAAAAGCGATGCTCCCTTTATGAAAGACAGTAAAATATAACACTGCGGCTCATAAAGGGAGCATTTTTACTTTTTCCGATATTAATGTAATCAGCCGGGAAGGTACAGGCGCTCCGCCTGAAAGAAATCGGCTTCCTCCTCGCTGTGAGTCACCAGAAGGACGGTCTTTCCGGCAAAACAAGAGCGGCAGACGCTCATCACCGACTGTTTGGTGGCCTCGTCCAGTCCCTTAAAGGGCTCATCCAGGAGCAGTACATCGGAGGGTACCGCAAGCGCCCGTGCGAGGGCTACGCGGCGCTTCATGCCGCCGGAGAGCTGCGACACGGGAGTCGTCACGCTTCCCTCGAGCCCAAGACTTACCATCAGTTCTTCCGCAAGAGCCATATCCGCCTTCTTACCGAGGACAAGTCGCAGATTCGCGCCGACCGTCAGGCTTTCCAGCAGTCGGTCCTCCTGAAAAACGGCGACGGTTTTTCCCTCCCGGATTCCGGAGATCTCTCCGTTGTCCGGTTTTTCGAGCTGCAGGAGCAGGCGCAGAAGCGTCGTTTTTCCGGCACCGGAGGGTCCCATGAGCGCATGGATCCGGCCCGCCGCCAGTCTGGCGGAAAAACGCTCGAGCACCTTTTTCTCTCCGTACGACTTGGAAAGCTCATGGATTGTGATATCGTTCATACAGAGGCCTCCAGTTTGCGGTAGAATAAGCGTATCAGTCCCAGAACTGCCTTCTCAAAGAGAAAGCTTAACAGGACGATGATCACGGTCCAGGCGAAAAGATCCGTTGTATTGAGATATGCCTTGGACTCATACAGGGCCTCGCCTATGGTCCCTGCCGGAATGCCGATGACTTCGGCGGCGATGCCGGCCTTCCAGGCCAGTCCGAGCGAGAGGCCGGCTCCCGTCAGGATCGCTTCCTTCATCTGCGGCAGACGTACATAGAGGAGACGCCTCAGGGGCGGAACCGAAAAGACTCGGCTCATTTCGGCAAGCTTGGGGTCGCAGCTCTGGATTCCGCCGAGAAAATTGTTGTAGATGACGGGCAGGACCATCAGAAAAGAGATAAAGCCGCTCAGTCGTCCTGCGCTCAGCCAAACAAGTGCCAGAATGATGAAGGACGCCACGGGGACCGTTTTGACCGTCAGCATCAGTGGGGCCAAAAGGGTTTTGATCAACGGAAAGCGCCCGCTAAGGACTGCCAGCAGAGCGCCGGTCAAAAGACCGGAAAAGAAGCCTCCCGCGATGGGGAAAAAGCTTTTGAGGATCCTTCCGGCGGCACCGGGCTCCCTCCATAGGGTGAACAGTCTGATCAGAACCTGAACGGGGGAGGGAAGCAGAAGCGGCTCGTGAAGCAATAGCGCCGCTCCCTCCCAAAGGAGGAGCAGTACAAAAACAGACAGGAGCCGGGAAAGGAGATTCCTCGTTTTAGCGGGCATAGTAGAAAGAATCATCGGGAAGACTGCCTCCGATCGCCTTGGGATTTTGCTCATACAGAGCTTCAAGATAGCCGGAGAGAGCCTTTTTCATGCTCTTTCCGTCCACATAGGTCAGACTGCAATAAGGTAGGGCTTTTTCGGCGATTTGCTGATCGGCGATCCCGTAGCGGGCGATCAGCTCGGCAGCTGCCGAATCATCCGCCTGAACCTGCTCAATAGAGGTCCGATAGACCTTCAGGAAATCACGGACTGCCTCGGGATGCTTTTCCAGAAACTCGGTCCGGACGACAAGCACGCCGGTGATCAGCTTTCCGTTTGCGCCTGACTTCTCCCAGGCCTCGGACAGATCTACGACGATATGAAGCTCCGGAACAGAGCTCAGTGCCGCGGTCGTGTAGGGCTGCGGAAGCATGGCGATCGCCTTGTCATTCTGACGGAGCAGCGCGACGATCTCGGCGGGCTCGCTGCGGAACTCCAGGGTCACATCCTTGTCCGGATCCAGTCCGTTCAGACTGAGCAGATAGCGAAGGGTGTATTCCGGCGTGGAGCCCTTGCCCGTAGCGTATATTGTTTTCCCCTTCAGCGAGGGCAGATCCTTGACACTGTCTCCTTTTTCGACCAGATACAGGACACCGTAGGTGTTGATGGCGAGGACCGTCAGGGCGCCGTTTGTATTGTTCCAGAGGACGCAGGCCAGATTAGCCGGGATGCAGGCGAAATCGAGCTCGCCGCGGATGAGCTTGGGGCTGATCTCATCGGCAGAGCCGTGGATGGAAAAAATATAGGGAAGCTTGCCTTCCTCCGACTCCTTCATCATATAGACCATGCCCATGGAGGTCGGTCCCTTCATGCCGGCTACGCGTACGGCTTCGAAGCTTACGGGCCTTCTGCAGGCCGGAAGCAGGATAAGAGATAACAGCAGGAGAATGCTGATGTTTTTTTTCATAGATTCATATTTCCTTCTTTCTTTGGAATCTGTCTTTATTATACAGGACGTGAGCGAGTGCTGATGTTGCTTTTGCAACATAATGGCAAACCTTGCTTATTGACGCTCACGGTGATATGATGAAAACAGTAATTTACGGAGGCATAAAAGCATATGAACACTATTTCGGTCCGCTCCTTTGCGGACGAGGCTTCGCCGCTTCTGGAGGGACAGATCCTGGCGATGAAGCGTAACCGTCATGAGGGTCTGGAGATCCGCGGCATCAACGGACACAATATTTCGGAGCTGAGTCCTTCTGAGGCAAAAGCCGTGAAGCAAAGACTGGCAGAG
>JAZQNF010000019.1:0-12499 GCA_045627225.1 Bianqueaceae bacterium | reverse complement strand
TGAAAGCGAAGCACCGGAGGCAGCGCCTCAAAAAGGTCTCCCTGACAGAAGTGTACCCGGACCGCGCTGCGCTCGGCATTTCGGGCGGCGACCTCAAGCGCCTTTGGGGAGAGATCGGCAGCCCAGACAGAAGCCCCCTCCAGATGATGAGCAAGAGCAACGGCGAGGCAGCCGGAGCCCGTACAAAGGTCCAGCACGCTGAGAGACGCGCCCTCCTCTTTCCGGCGATATGCCTCGAGGAGCGCTGCCTCCGCCAGAGTCTCCGTGTCCTGACGCGGGATCAGTACATTCTCATTGACCTCGAAGTCGAGTCCGAAAAAGCTCCATTCTCCAAGGATATAAGCGACCGGACGGCGAGCCTCACGCTCCCGCAGATAGCCCAGAAAGCGCGCCTGCGCCTCCTCGGGAGCTTCTTCATCCGCTTTCAGGAGATAGGTCCCCCTGTCAAGAGAAAAAGCCGAAGCAAACAGAAACCAGGCGTCCGAACGGGCTTCATCGGGCACCACGCGGCCAAGCCTTGCTTCTGCCTCCTTCAAAAGAGTCCGGTACGTCATGATTTTTTCGGTTCTTCGTACATTTCGTGGGGGATCTCCACCGTTCCCTCCGGAAGGGAAAGCCCCTGCACCTGAAGGATCATGATGGCTGAGTTGAGCGCGACCTCCAGCTCCTCGTCGTCGGGCTCTCTGGTCGTTATTTTCTGGAACCAGAGTCCGGGGGCGACCAGCAGGTTGACCAGACGTGAGCTGCTGGAGGCGGAAAACTTCAGGATCTCATACGATACACCCGCCATGACGGGCAGCAGAAGAAGCTTCAGCAGAATGCGATACAGCGGTTTTTCGACCGGGATCAGCATGAAAAGCAGAATGCTGAAAATCAGAATAATGAAGATGAAGCTGGTTCCGCAGCGTTTGTTCAGGCGGCTCATGCCTCGCGCGTTTTCGACCGTAAGCGCCAGACCGGCCTCATAGCAGGCAACGGTCTTGTGCTCGGCGCCGTGATACTCAAAGGTGCGGCGGATATCCGGGATCCGGGAAATGGCCAGCATATAGACGAAAAAGAGGATCAGACGGAGAACGCCCTCGCACACCGTCAGAAGCCAGGGCGAGGTGATATAAGGCTTAAGCAGCCAGCGGGAAAGCAGGACCGGCAAAATGATAAAAAGAGCCACTGCAAGCAAAATCCCGACCGCATAGGCAAAACCCTCGGCAAGCTTTTCCTTTTTGGCATCGCCCTCCTTTGCCTCAGGCTCCAGAGCGAACACATCGGCGGAAAAATCAAGCGCCTGCATGCCCATGGTAAGAGACTCCACGAAACGGACCGCTCCGCGGATGACAGGGAGCGCCAGAAAAGCCGAGTCCTCCGTTTTGGAATGATGCTCGACTATTTTCGATACGATGGTCTTGTCTTCCCGACGGGCAGAAGCTAC
Source organism: Bianqueaceae bacterium (assembly GCA_045627225.1). Taxonomy (GTDB): domain Bacteria; phylum Bacillota; class Clostridia; order Lachnospirales; family Bianqueaceae; genus JAZQNF01. The sequence goes on along the minus strand of JAZQNF010000019.1, from coordinate 11,073 downwards.
ATAGTGCGTGGGTGCATTCATCATGACGCCCTCGATCAGCGCCTGACCGCCCATGCTGAAACCCTTGTTCTCACTCATATGCTCTCAAAATTCCTTTTAATTTGCAAAAACCGGCCAAAGCAACGCTTTAGCCGGTTCATGACGCATCTTATCATTATTTGCCAAGATTGTATTTGCGGTTGAACTTATCAATACGTCCGCGAGCCGCTACAGCCTTCTGAGTACCGGTGTAGAACGGATGGCACTTGGAGCAGATTTCAACACGAAGCTCGGGAGAAGTAGAACCAACGACGAACTCGTTACCGCAATGGCATTTTACAGTTGCCTGATAATACTTAGGATGAATACCTTCCTGCACGGGAGTCACCTCTTTCATGGATATTAGCACTTATTGATTTCCGACCAATAAGCACGTTTGTTATCATAGCATAGATACATTTCGAATGCAAGCTTTTTTTTATTTTTCTTCGGAAATACGATACAGGGAAGAACCGTAGTCAGCCTGCAGGCGCAGCTCCTTGCTGAAGCCGGCCGCATTGAAACGCATGGCCGGGCGGAAGCCCTGCATCAGGGCCTCTCCGCTGGCGGTATAGCTCTCACGGGCATCGCGAAGCTTGAAGCTCTCGTCCAGCTTGCGGAGAAGCTTGCCGTTGGGAGCCGCCTTCACGGGCAGGACGCCGGAGACCAGCCGTCCGAAGCTTCCGGCACGAAGAAGCTGAAGCCTGCTTTCGACCCGATAGAAGCGATCTTTTTTCAGGCCGCGGACGCGGATCTCTTCGTAGCCGGGACAGGCGTGTGAAAGCTCATAGAAAACGCCCACTGCGTGCTCGCCTTCGCGGGAAACCTGCCAGGCTCTCCCCTCCGTCGTCTCCAGACGGCGGAACTCTCCGAACTGGAAGAGTTCCCGGTTGGCCTTATAATAACGGATCTGGCCGGCGATCTCGCTTTCCTCCGCCGGAAGCAGCTCACCGAAGTCGAGCTCATATCCGAGAATGCCGAAGAAGGAAACATTGCCTCGCGTGCACAGGGGCGTGCTGCGAAGCGTCTGCGCATGAGGCGCGGCCGAAACGTGAGCCCCCATCACCGATTGCGGATACAGAAGCGATAGGTTTTCCTGAATACGCATGCGTTCGACCGGATCGGTATCATCAGAGGTCCAGACCTGCGGCGAGAAGCACATCAAGCCGAGATCGAAGCGGTTGCCGCCGGAGGCACAGCTTTCCAGAAGAATCTGAGGCCGCGGTCCGAAGATACGTCCGAGCACCTCATACAGCCCCAATATATATTCGTGCGCCTTCAGCCCGGTGGCGATGGAGTGTCGGTTCATGTCCCATTTGACATAGCTGACAGAGGCCTCATCCAGAAGCTTTCCGACGTTTTCGACGATATAGTCCCGCACCTCGCTGCGGGTCAGATCCAGCAGGAGCTCATGGCGTCCCAGCGCATCGCTTCTTCCCCTTTCCGTCAGCGCCCAATCGGGATGGGCGCGATACAGGCTGCTGTCGGGGCTGACAGCCTCCGGCTCGAACCAAAGGCCGAAGGACATCCCCATCGCGGTGATTTTATCGCTGAGCCCCTTCATGCCGGAGGGAAGCTTGCGGCGATTGACATCATAATCTCCGAGGCTTGATTGGTCGTCATTTCGGCGGCCGAACCAACCGTCATCGAGCACAAAAAGCTCGCAGCCGAGCTTCTGTCCTTTTTTGGCCAGAGCAAGCAGACGCTTTTCGGTAAAGTCAAACCCGCAGCCCTCCCAGCTGTTGAACAGGACCGGACGCGGCCTGCCTCGCCAGGCAGCCGGCACAATGTGACTGTTGACGAAACGATGCATGGCGCGCGACAAGCCGCCGAAGCCCGCATCGGAGAAGGCCAGTACGGCCTCCGGCGTTTCAAAGCTCTCGCCCGGCATCAGCTCTTTTTCAAAATGATAGGGGTTGATGCCCTGGACCACGCGGGTCATGTTCAAAGGATTGGGCTCCACACAGGCATAGTGATTGCCGGAATAGATCAGATTAAAGCCGTATACACGCCCTGCTTCCTCTCCCGCGGAGGGATCGGACAAGAGAAAGCCCGGATTGTGGCGGTTGGAGGAAAAGCCGGTGACAGAAGCATTGACGAGACGGCTAAGCCCCGGCAGACTGTCTGAGCGGATAGCCTCGCTGCTCCATCCGCCGTTTAAGGTGGTCACGCGGTAACGGCCGAACAGATCGACGCAGCTGCTCATCAGATTCGTCAGGCAAATCGGCGTATCCGAAACATTCTTTAACAGTGAACGGCGAACCAACGCCGTTTCAAACACCGTATAATACAGGTACAGCTCGAGGCCGGCCACCGGATCGGTCAGCCTGAGCTCCAGCGTTTCCGCCTCACCCGTGGCCTGCGGAAGACTGCTCTGCATAGCCACCGTGCTCTTAAAAAAGCGGTGACTGGCATAGCGGAAATCACTTCCGCGCTCTCCCCAGAGGTCAAGCGGACTGTCGCGGTAATCCCCGCGGCCCGTACCGCTCCACTCCAGAGACAGACTTTCCAACGATCTTTTCTTTTCGTCATAATTGACCAGATTGCCATAGTCCACCGCATTTTTGCAGGCCAGCGCCTCGGCATCAGCCAAGCCGACGCCCGGACGCCCGAAATGAAGATGCTCGATCAGCCCGTCATCCGTTACACGCATCATGTAGGCATAGCTTTCTCCCCGAAGGAGAAAAACGTTTTTATGATAAACGATCATCCTGTTGCTCCTTTATGTAAAGGCTTGCTTCTATTTTAGCGCCACAGAAAGCCGGCTGTCAAGCCTCCCCTGCTCCGGGCCGGATACGTGACGGAACCAGGAAAAAAGGCGAAGAAACTGTTTGCAAATAGGAAGCGCTCATATTATAATAAACAACAGATTTGCGTTTTGAAGCGCACGATTATTCCCAGGAGGTTTTCTCAATGTCTAATACCCTTAAAGGTGCCTGCATTATCGCCCAGTCCGGCGGTCCCACTGCCGTCATCAACTCCAGTGCTTACGGTGTCATCCGTACCGCGCTGGATGCTCCGGAAATCACCAAGGTTTACGGTGCCGACCACGGTATTGTAGGTGTTCTCAACGATAAATTATATGTGATGGATGAAGAGGATCCCGAAGAGCTGGCTCTTCTGCTTCAGACTCCGTCCAGCGAGCTCGGCTCCTGCCGCTACAAGATGGCCGATCCCGAAAAGGATTCCACCGACTACCAGCGCATCCTTGAGATCTTCAAGAAATACGACGTCCGTTATTTCTTCTACAACGGCGGCAACGATTCCATGGATACCTGCAACAAGATTTCCCACTTCATGGCCAAGGCCGGCTACGAGTGCCGCGTCATGGGCGTTCCGAAGACCATCGACAATGACCTCTTCGGCACCGATCACTGCCCTGGCTATGCCAGCGCTGCCAAATACATCGCGACCTCTGTCGCTGAGGTTTACAAGGACTGCCACGTTTACAACACCGGCATGATCACCATCTTCGAGATCATGGGCCGCCACGCCGGCTGGCTGACGGCTGCCGCGGCGCTCGCCCGCAAGTGCGGCTGCGGTCCCGACCTGATTTATCTGCCCGAGAGAGACTTCGACATGGATCAGTTCCTGGCCGATGTAGCCGAGGTTTACAAGAAGAACGGCAACTGCATCGTCGCCGCCTCCGAGGGCATCCACTACGCTGACGGCTCCTTCGTTTCCGAGGCGAAGGCCTCTGCTACCGACGGCTTCGGCCACGCTCAGCTGGGCGGCCTCGCAGCCATCCTTGCCTCTGCAGTCAAAGCCAAGACCGGTGCCAAGGTCCGCGGCATCGAGCTTTCCCTGCTGCAGCGCTGCGGTGCTCACCTTGCCTCCGCTACCGATGTTAACGAAGCCTTTGCCGCCGGCAAGTGTGCCGTCGAAAGCGCCGTCTCCGGCATCACCGGCAAGATGGTCGCCTTCAAGCGTGCCGAAGAGAACGGGGCCTACAAGTGCGAGATGGAGCTCCTTCCTCTTGACGCCGTCGCCAACACCGAGAAGAAATTCCCCATCGAGTGGATCAATGCCGAAGGCAACGACATCACCGATGACTTCTACGCCTACGCGCTGCCCCTCATTCAGGGTGAGCCCGAGCGCAAGACCGAAAACGGTCTGCCCCGCTTCGCCAAGCTCAAGAAGATCCAGGCCAAATAATTTCACACAAAAAACAACGCCGAAGAGCCTGTGCGCTCTTCGGCGTTTCTTTATGCGGGTCAGGCATCATCCATACCGTATTGCCCGGCCGCTTTCAGCAGAACTCTGCCTACACTATCCATATACTCTCCGCGGACATCCCGGATCTTGTTCGCCATTTTCTTTGCTGCCTGCTCATATGACGTACAGATGCTCGTTTGATCGGGACCAAGGCCGTATTTTGACATGACTTCCTTTACGCGGGAGGAATAATGAAGCACAGGATGCGGACACTTATCAGAGCCGTCCTTTGCCCCCTTAAGCATTTCCGCCCAGTCATTGAAAAGCTGATAAAAATGAATGATCATGTTGAACATTCTGTCACCGATGTCCAGCAGCGCCGGGTTGTGGACCTCTTCGGCAAACTTCGCCTTATTGGCCTGGACAAATTCCAAAGCTTCCTTGGAATATTTGATAAAGTCCGAATAATACCTGTCGTACTGGTAATCCATCTTGGCCGTATAACCGTCCAGAACCTTAAGCACGTTCGTGAAATAATAATCCAGCATCACGCGCCCGCCTTCGATGTCATTGTCTGACCAAACGCAGTCGTTCAGCGTATCAAACTTGCTGGAATCAAGATATTTGTTAAAGACCTCCAAAGTCTTCCTAAGCGCCTCATTGACCGTATAGCCTACTGTATGATACTGCTTGACCTCTTTCAAAAAAGGAGGCCGCGCCGGATTTTTCATTTCCGTCATGAACAAATCAAACTGATCAAACAGTCCGTCCAGAGTAGCGCAAATGCCTACGCCGTAATTTTCGTCAAGGTTGTTCAATAAGGTCGATACCTCATTGCCGTACCGAATGCCCGGTTCGATCCAAACCGTGAACTTGCCGCGCAGAAGCTTCCGGAAATACCCGAGAACGATCTTGGACACCTTATACAGCTCATACATCGCGCGGAGATTCCTCTGCTGATCCGGCTGCAGAAGATTGATATTGGAAAGATCCTCTTCGATGATCTTTTCGTTGTCGGCCACGTACTGCTCCAGCTTATTCAGACTCTCAAGGAAGAGGCCTCCCTTGCTTTTGCAGTCGGAATAATCGTGCGTGCCGGAGCGCTTGAAGCAATTGTTGAACGCTTGCCCGAAGGAAAGCCAGATCTCTTCGAACTCCTTCGCCCAGCCTTCAAAGGTTTCAGGCGTCAGACCGCCCCAGTAAAATTCTCCGGACTGGCCGTCCACATCGACGGTCTCATCTTCCGAAAAATCAAAACCCAGTTCTTCATCGTCAGGTGCCATGCTGTCAGTCTCCTTTCTCAGAATCTAATCTCATAATCCCGGACATACCAGCGGCCGGAACCGGTACGGATGCAGTTCCTTCTGACCGGAGAACCAAGCTGCTTTCCGTTTTCATCGAAGGCAACGCTTTGGACAGAGGCATATTCGGTCTTGGTACCGTATTTTTCGGAAATCTTTTTCTGCTCCTCGGCAGAAAGGAAATAGGAATCCAGTCCCTTGGAATCATCGTAGCCCTTGACAACGGTGATCTTGGTCTCATTCGGATCAAAGTCCGCATGGACGTACTCGCCGTGGAAACGCTCCTGATGAAGATCCCAGTAATAGAGCATGAGAGATTCCTGACTCGGAGTTTCCCTTCTCTCCGGTTGGATGCATTCGGTATAGAGCTGGTAGTTCTTTTCCTTGATCGCGTACATGAAGATCTCGCAGAGGCGCTCGGGCGTGACATCCTCGGGGATCGACTTGACTGTGTACCAGCTCTCCTTGATCCCGTCGACCTCCTCCTCTCCGATGAAGCGGCCGGTGGCCGTCCCGTTCTGATCGTAAACACCGAGCACATGTCCGGGAACATAGAGCGCGATCGGTTCCACTACCCAGCCCATGACGGCCGGCCCGATCTTCTTCTCGCCGGGCTCCGGTACCTCCATGGTAATATCGGTGATTCGGCCAAGCACGGTCCATTTGAGCACGTCCTTCATGGTCGCGTCGACAAGACGGCGATAACGCTTGACGGCCTCATACGGGCCAAGCCATTTGCGGCTGTCGAGCTGAACGAAATAGACGCCGGTGGAACGCTTTCCGCAGGAAACGTATTCACCCGTCGCCCCGTAGAACTGATTCGTCGGATACATGACCTCATCCAGGATGACGCACTTCCCGACTACCTCCTCGTAACTGACTTCCTTGGGATCCGGGCTGGGAAAAACCGTTTCCAGCATCTCGCTCTGATGCTCAGCCACCAAAGAGCTCCAGGCCTTTTCGCTGATCTCGGCATAATGCTTCCGCATGTTCTCCTCGTTGACGAGATAGACGGTCATGGCCGGCGTGATATCAACGAAATTTCCGACCGAGCCGAGCACGCAGCTCTTGGCACGGGCAAACAGATTCTTGACACGGGGGTCGTCCGGTGCAAATTCATTCAGGAGCATGATGCGGGAAAGCGCCTCTTCCTTGTACATGAAACGTCCCGTCGCTCCCTGAGCACGGGTCACCTCTTTTTCAAACTCCTTCAGATAAAACTCTGTCTGCTGGATTCTCTGACTTAAATTCGTATCGTTAATGGGAAAAGATGTTTGATCAACCACGGGAATGCCCTCCTTTATTCAGTTGATGCTCAGGCCCACGCATCCTGGGCCTTGGGGATACGGATATCTCCGGTCAGCATCTCCTGCCAAAGGAACCACTGGCCGGTGCTCTCCTTCTTACGCAGCGTCACGGGTCGAGGAGAATCGGCGCCGCCGCAGTTGATATACAGCGTGGTATAGCCGGGCGTTTGATTGGAGTTCGGGCTCTCCTCGATATGGATCGTGTACGGAGCCTTCGGAGCATAGTTGTTTTCGGGAGTGGCTCCCTTGAAATAGCTGCGGGGCAGATAATCCTTATCGGTCAGGCGAAGCTCCCACTCCTGCTGATCACGGATGGCCGTATCGGTCGGACCGTTGATGTAATCCATGATCTTCAGTCCCTCTTCCTTATTCTTTACGTAGACGTAAAAGGCAACGACAGCACAGGCTGCCGTAAAGAAGGGATCTTTCAGATCACTGCCCTTAACAGCCATCAGCTCGTCAAGCGTTTCCGGAATCGCATCAAAAGTGATGTCTTTCTTCTTGCAGCCGGCTTTGGAAAGCTTTTTGCTGATCGATTTGGATAATTTATCCGACAGGACTACACCGGAGCTTTTGATTTTCGATTGAAGAGTGCTCTGTGCCTGCGCGGAAAGATTCCCGGCGACATTTTTCAAATCAGATAAAATACTCATAAATAATCCCTCCTTATAAAGTGATTGCTTTTAAAACCTTTTGTCTTTTTCCATGACCGCCTCGATGGCGGCCTCTACGGCATATTCAAAGCCGCGTTCCTGAAGCACCATAAGACCCTCCACGGTGCTTCCGCCCGGCGAGGTCACCTGATCCACCAGCGCATAGGGATGCTCGCCGGAGGCAAGCACGAGTTCTGCGCTGCCCTTTACGCTTTCGGCTGCCAGGCGAAGGGCCAGCTGCTTGGGCATTCCGGCCTTCAGGGCGGCCTCCGCCAGCGCGTTAATGTACATGTAGGTATAGGCCGGAGCCGCTCCCCCTACCGCACTCACGATGCGCATGTACGCTTCGGGCACCTCGATGACGCTACCCACGGTTTCAAATATTGCACGCGCCAGGGACCGCTCCTCCTCATCGGCATCCTCGCTGAAGCAGAGGCCGGTCACCGAGGCACCGATCTTCGCGTTGATGTTGGGCGCTGTCCGGCAGACGGCGCAGTCCACTCTTTCGCGGAAATAATCCAGCGTTTTTCCTGCCGCCACGGAAATCAGAAACTTGCCTTTGATATCCTCCGCGATTTCCCGAAGGACCTCCTCGGTCTTCTGGGGCTTCACCGCCAGCACGATAGCATCGCACTCACGGCAAAGCGCCTGATTGCCTGATACGCCGGTGATGTTCAGCTCCCTTTGAAGAGCATGCAGCTTTTCCTCGTGAGGATTGTAGCCGAACAGCTCCCATTCCTTCGGCCCTCTCGCCGCGATGCCGCGGATAACGGCCGAGGCCATATGGCCCAATCCGATAAACCCGATCTTCATAAAGGCTTATTCTTTCGGGAAGATCTCGACCAGACTGCCGACCACGATGTAGCGGTAGCCCTGCTCATAATTCGTCGTGCAGGTCGAGAAGGTGACCGTTTTCGTAACGTCGGTCGGCAGCACCTCGGATTTGAAGTCGGAATTTTCGCCCGCCCACTTGATCCATTCCTTGAAGCCGGACTGGTTATTCCGGAAGTTCGAATAACACTCCGTGATGAAGCGGGTGGTATAGCCGGCATATAGATAGACCTTATACACGTGGTTCTCGGTGAACAGCCACATTTCCTTATGACCGTTGTAATAGGACTGACGCATGTAGGCCGTCAGGGTACCGAACATGATATCGCTGCCCTTCAGATTGTGGCCGTAGATGATATTGTTCGGCTCGCTCCAGTCTCCCTTGTTCTCGCAGTCCATGAAAAGACTGCCGGCGCGGCTGAAATCGCGGTCAAAATCACGGTACAGGTAATAACTGTTGTCGGAGGCGCGGACGATGGGGTAATTGATCGGCGTTCCGGCACTGTACAGCCAGCCGACCACATCGGGGTTGGCTTCCAGAAGAGCCTCGAAATTGACCCAGATAGGCGCTCCGTAGGGATTGACACGAACGTCTGCGTCGATGTCGAGCAGGCCGTCGTCCGAGCTCTCTTCGGAATCCGTACGGCTTCCCTCATTCCCGGAATCCTCCGGAGGAAGCGGCGTCACATAGGACTCCGCGATTTCCTGATAGTGCTTCTTGGCTTCGATCCGCTCGGCGATGATGCTTCCGACCTTCCAGGCCGAAACCGCAAACACACCGACCAGGAATACGAGAATCACGATCCGGAGCCAGTCTTTCTTTTCTTTTTTCTGTTCAGACATGACATACCTCCTTATTGACTTTAATAAGGCAACTCATTCTTAAATAACATATCGAACGCCTCTGCCACAAGCTCGGGACGCCGGATGCAGAAGACAATACCGATCACGACGGCGGCGAAAAACAGGCAGCCGATACCCAGCCAGATTTTCTTTTTCATCGCAGTGCCTCTCACTCAGCCGTGATGTGGACCAGACGGTGCAGCGCACGCGTGCAGAGGATGTAGGAAAGCTCTCCGTCATCGCCGGAGGGTGCAGCCTCAACGGCAACGACACCGTCAAACTCAAGGCCCTTGGCAAAGTAGACGGGCATGATGACAAGATCGGCGTTGGTGCCCTCCTCTTCCTTACTGACCAGCACCACATCCAGACGATCCTTCAGCATATTGTAAAGCATGGTAGCCTCAGCGATGGTGCGGCAGAGGATGGCCGTGTGCTCGACCTCCTCGCTTTCGCGGATCCGGCCGCAGGCCTCCACGATCATGTCGGGCAGCGTGAACGGATTGGTAAAGCAAAGATGCTCGACGGCCGCTCCGTGACGCTCGACGGCACGGATATCACTGTCGCGGCGCAGGAGCGCACGCGAATACTCGATGATCTCCTGCGTGCTGCGGTAGGACAGCTTGAGATCGAAAAGGCGGACCTGCTCTCTCTCTGCGGCAGTCAGGACCTGCTCCCACTCATCCATCATGGAATGATAATCACCGCCGCGGATCTTCTGACGGACATCGCCGACGACGGTATAGCTGTCGGCGCCGGTCATCTGCTTCAGCACATGGAAGCCGAAGGCGCTGATGTCCTGGGCCTCATCGATGACGAGATGACGGACGGGATAGCAGCCCTTTCCCTCCAGCTTGGTTTTGATATACAGAAGGCCGACCAGATCGTCCTCCATCCAGTAATCGTTTTCGGTCTTGCCGACGATCTTTCCGTACCAGTCCTCCAGATCCGGCACAGCGTAGAGCGTGCGAAGGGTCTTGGAGAACTTGTAGACATCGCGCAGATAGGCGCGGATGGCCTCGTTTTCCTCCAGCATCAGCTCGTTGGCCAGGAAGAAATCACCGGCCTCACGTGCCTGCTTCATCTTGTAGCGATAGGCGGTCGTGATGCGGCGAACGGTCTGATTACGCAGCTCCTTCAGCTTATTGCGGGTCAGACGCGTGACTCGGTCGGCGCGGCGAAGATACGGAAGGCGGGCATTGGTTTTGTAAAAGAGCTGATTGCGGTCCTCCGCGCTCATGATGACATGGCCCTGATAGCTGATATCCTTCAGCGCCTTCTGCTCTTCCTCAAAGGCCTTGAAGGCCTTGTCCAGCTCAGCCTTGAAGGCAAGAGAGGACTTGTAGCGTACCTCGGCCGCAAATCCCTTGTCCTGACCGGCCAGGATGCGCTCGTAATAATCGCGGGTGCGCATGACGCTTCGGCGCGGACGGAGAATGCGGGTAGACAGGCCCTTCAGCGTATCCTGGAAGGTGTTGTCCGTCTCACCGAGATCAGGCAGTACATCCGAAATGTAATCCATGAACAGACGGTTGGGACCCAGAATCAGGATATTGTTGTTGAAGCGCTCGCGGTAATTGTAAAGCAGATAGGCGATGCGGTGCAGCACGATGGTCGTTTTGCCGCTGCCCGCGACGCCGTTCAGAATGATGTTGTAATCCGGATCCATACGGATGACATCGTCCTGCTCCTTCTGAATGGTCGAAATGACCTCCTTCAGACGGCTGCCGCTGTTGCCGGAAAGCACCATCTGAAGCACATCGTCCTGAATATCGATCTCGGAATCAAACAGTCCCTTCAGCTCACCCTTTTTCACGATGTACTGACGGCGGCCGACCAGCTCGACCTCTGTGCTTCCGGACGGGGCGGTGTAGCTCATCTCACCCATGCGCTGCTGATAAAACAGGGAGGCGACGGGGGTACGCCAATCCAGAATCCTCGGCTCTGCATTGACGGAAAAGCCCATTT
>JAZQNF010000018.1:0-4214 GCA_045627225.1 Bianqueaceae bacterium | reverse complement strand
ACAAGTTCGGCGCGGTGGATGTGGAGGAGTTCCCGAAGCCCGACGGCTTCGCGCGCCCCTGGCACTTTGTCTCGGAGGAAGGCCGCTACGACTTCACGATGACGCCCTTCTTCGACCATCACTCGGACCTGAACCTGCTCGCGCTGCGCATGCACAGCCACCAGGTCCACGGGCTCTGGAACGGCCGCGCGGTGCTCGACGACGGCACGGTGCTCGAGATCCGCGATATGTATGCATTCTGCGAGTACGTGGAGAACAGGTGGTAAGAGAAAGACCTGGGAGCGCCTGCCGAGGATATGCTTTTAACAGAATAGCCCTGAGGACCGGATTTTGTTTTTTCCGGGCCTCAGGGCCTTTTTGTCCGCTCAGCAAGCCGAAGCTTCTCAATCGTAGATGAGTTCGAAGCCTAAACTGCCGTTTGCGCATTTTTCGCTTGTTTCGATGATGATGTATACCGTACCTGCGGCGAGCTCTTCGCTGTATGCGTTGATCTTATTGCAGAATGATGAGCTCCGTGACGCTCAGGTTCTCCGGGAAGCGCAGGATGAGCTCGGCTTCGCCTTTTTTCAGCGGATGGATCTCGCGGAGAAGATCGCGGCTCGGGCCTCCGCCGACGGAGAACGAGATCGTCGGCTTTCCGTTCAGGGAGAGGATGAGGGGCGTCTGGGTGAGCGGATCGCCCGAGGCATAGAGGGAGATGCGGGCGAAGAGCGGGCGGTCGGGATCGCAGGCCAGGCGGAAGACCTCGCCGGAGGCGGGCTCTGTCAGGTGCAGAAGGACGGAGGCGTTTTCGGGCAGGACTCCGCGGCGGGCGGGACGCTGACAGCCCTCGGCGCGGTAGGCCGCGAAGGTCGGGCTGGCCAGGACGAAGCGAAGCAGGTGTACGGCCGCGTTCTGAAGATCGCCGAGCGTGATGTATCCCTCCGCGAGGCCCTCGTAAATGTTGTGCGTTTTGCTTTCGGTGGCGCTGCAGACCATGTAGATGTCGTTGTGCGCGCGCACCATCGCCTTTAAGTTATCGTTGTAGCCGGCTTCGCCGAAGAGGTTGGAGCGGGCCCACCAGTCGGTCATGATGATGCCCTCAAAGCCCCATTCCCGGCGGATGACGGTCTCGCACAGATCATAGTTGGAGGCGTTCCACCAGCCGTTGACGGGGTTGTAGGTGGTCATGATGGCGCGGGCGCTGCCGTCGCGCACCGCGATTGCAAAGCCCTTCAGGTAGATCTCGCGCAGGGCACGTTCGGAGACGACGGCCATGCATTCGTTGCGGTATTCCTCCTGGCTGTTGCAGCAGCAGTGCTTCAGCGTGGTGCTGCAGCCCATGGAGGCCAGTCCGCGGCTCATGGCGGCGGCCATCTGTCCGGAGAGGACGGGGTCCTCGGAAAAGTATTCGAAGTTGCGTCCGCAGAGCGGATGACGGTGGATGTTCATGCCGGGGCCGAGCAGGATGTCTACCCGGTAGTGATGAAGCTCGCGGGCCTCCAGGCGGAAGATTTCTTCGGTCAGCGCGGTGTCAAAGGAGGAGGCGAAGACAAAGCCGTCGGGCAGAGAGCTGGCATACTCGCCGTCCGCGCCGAGACGAAGGCCGGAGGGGCCGTCGCTTAGGCAGAGGGTCGGGATGCCGAGGTCCAGAAGATCCTCGGTGACGCCGCCCATGGCTGCGCCGGAGTTCGGCGTAACGCGCGGGCTGTTCATGCCCTCGCCGAGCATCAGGTTGATCAGGTCGTTGTCCGTGAGCTGGGCGATGAAGTCTTCCAGACTGCACTTACCGTCGTAAACGTCGCACAGGCTTTTTCCGCTGCGGCCGGTGTAGGGGATCTCGGCAGGCCGGCGGCCGAGGACGTGGGCGGGCAGATCGGCTTTCTGAAGCCTGGCGGGAACGAGCGCGGCTTCCCGGCGGCCGTCGCGGCCGATCCGCGCGTGCAGGTGCTCGAAGGGCTGAACGGGGGCCATGGCTTCCTCGCATTGGCGGACGAGGCGGGTGGCAGGCTCCGTATGGGTAAGGATGCAGCGAGCGCTTCTGACGTCCGTGCCGGCGCAGATGCGGTAGCTTCCGGCCTGCAGTACGTAGGCGCTCGTAAAGCCGGTCAGGTCGGCTTCGTCATAGGAGGCCATGTCGTCTGCCGGAAAACGGAGGGTGAGCGTTTCGCTTTCGCCGGGAGCGAGCTCGCGGGTTTTGCCGAAGCAGGCGAGCTCGCGGGCAGGAGTGCCCAGAACCCCGCAAGGGGCCTCGTAATAGACCTGCAGACTGCGCTTGGCCGCAAAGCTTCCGATGTTTTTCACCGCGGCGGTAAGCTCGATCATGCCCTCATGCTCCTCGCCGGACCATGAGATATCGAAATCCGTGTAGCTCAGACCGAAGCCGAAGGGATAGAGAACGCGCTCCGGGGCGAAGCTTTCGAAGAAGCGGTAGCCGACATAGATATCTTCGGCGTAGACGACCTCGGGCGTGAGGAAATTCTGATAGTAAGGCCAGTCGGACAGCTTGCGCGCCTGGGTGGAGGGCAGGCCGCCGGAGGGACTGATCTTGCCGGAGAGGATATCGGAAAGCGCCAGCGCGCCCTCCTGACCGCCCTGCCAGACATAGAGGACCGCGCCGATGGGCAGCTCCTCGGTGAAGCTGAGGTCCATCAGCCCGGAGACGTTCAGGACGACGGCCGTGCGCGGAAAGGCGAGCGAAACAAGCTCGATCATGGCCCGCTCGGTGTCGGTCAGCTGAAAGCCGCCTTTTTCGGCCGTGTTGTCCTTGCCCTCGCCGCTCGAGCGCTGCAGCAGGATGACGGCCGCGTCGGAGCAGGCGCGTGCCTTGCGGACCAGCTCCTCGGAGACGGGCATCTCCTCCTGGCTCCAGGGATCCTGCCAGCCGTTGCCGAAATCGTAGGGATGCTCGCGGGACCAGTCTGCGTAGACCTGCGCCAGCTTCTCGTTCAGCGTGAAGACGCCGTTTTCGCGGAGCGCTTTCAGAAGGTCCGGCTTCTCGGCGCAGCGGACCTCGCCGCCGGAGCCGGTGCCGCTTTTTTTATAGGCCTCCTGGCAGCGGCCGAAGAGAGAAACGCATTCTCCCTTGCGGAAGGGCAGGACGCCTTCGTTTTTTAACAGGACAGAGCCCTCGGCGGCCAGACGGCGCATCGGGGCGCGGAGCGCGGGCAGCGGGCAGGGCTCGGAGGCAATTTCGGGATAGTAGGCTCTCATGGAAGGACTCCTTTTTGTGTTTCGTTGGGCTTATTGTATCATGATAAAAAGAGAAAAGCCACCTGAAAAACGGTGGAGTCACTCCTGCTCCTTGACCTTTTTTCTCATATCTGTTCCAAACCCATAGCCTATTCCGGAAGACCTGCAAAAATCGCTTTTTCCCACTCATCCCACTGATCCCGGAGCTGTTTTGTATCACGAATCGTATCGGTTTCCAACATATAGAAAACATTTTTTTGTGTAGAGGTGTCACTATGATCAACGGAGAATCCTGCGCAATAGTGTTTTTTTGCTCATTCACACTATTCTCCTGTAACTTCCGCTGAATATAAAAAAGTCCTTCATTGCAGGTGACAATGAAGGACTTTTTTTGCACCGCATTTCGCGGATTTTTCTTACAGCTGAGGACCGGCCTCAACGAGAGCCTTGCCGGCTTCGTTGTAGGTGTACTTCTCGAAGTTCTTGATGAAGCGGCTGGCCAGATCCTTGGCCTTGGCCTCCCACTCGGCGGCATCGGCGTAGGTGTCGCGGGGATCCAGGATCTCGGTGGCAACGCCCTTGAGCTTGGTGGGTACTTCAAGATTGAAGTAGGGGATGGTCTTGGTGGGAGCCGTCAGGATATCGCCGCCCAGGATCGCATCGATGATGCCGCGGGTATCCTTGATGGAGATACGCTTGCCTGTGCCGTTCCAGCCGGTGTTCACGAGATAAGCCTTCGCACCGCTTTTTTCCATCTTTTTGACGAGCTCTTCACCGTACTTGGTGGGAGTCAGCTCGAGGAACGCCTGACCGAAGCAGGAAGAGAAGGTCGGGGTCGGCTCGGTGATACCGCGCTCGGTACCCGCGAGTTTCGCGGTGAAGCCGGAGAGGAAGTAATATTTGGTCTGTTCCGGAGTCAGAACAGAGACCGGCGGCAACACGCCGAAGGCGTCAGCCGACAGGAAGATAACGTTTTTCGCAGCCGGAGCAGCGGAAACCGGGCGAACGATCTTCTCGATGTGGTCGATCGGATAGGACACACG
>JAZQNF010000017.1:0-6804 GCA_045627225.1 Bianqueaceae bacterium | reverse complement strand
GACACAGAAGACAAAAGATTGAGATATACTACAAGGCTGTTGGAATCATTGACATTCCGGACGTGGAATGCATCGCCGAACACGGTGCATTAGGCGTTCCGAAGCCAAGGAAGCATACAGTCTGATAAAAGGAAAACGGCGCAGTCTTTCGACTGCACCGTGATCCTTTGGTAAATACTTCGTTATCGGCCCCCGCCTAACTGTTCGGGGTTTTTTGTTTCGGTTTCAAACCTGCTTGAGTAAGCGAATCCTGCGCAAAAGGCGCATTAGAAGCGTTTATTCCGCTTTCAAAACCCTTGAGACGTTCCTATAGCCGGTGTAATATGGAAACATCAAGTAACATCGGAGGAATATTTTATGAAAAGGATCAGAGAGCTGAATCTGTATCAGAAGGCCGTTATTCTGTTTTCGCTGATGATCACGGTGCTGTTTCTCGTGATCTACTGCATAACGGGGTCGAAACGCGGCTTCAAGTACAGGCGCAGCTTCTTTACGCTCGCGCAGGAGGATGGGCGCTCGGTCTACTCGGGGAAGATCTACGGAAAGCCGTCGAGCTTCACCTTTGACGGCGATCAAACGCTTGTTTTCCGCTACGGTGACACGGTTTACGGCCCTTATACGCTCAAAAAGGACCCGAGCGCGGTGCCGGCGGGCAAGGATGATATGACAGGAATCGAGCTCTGCAGGGACCGCAAGGTCCTCTTCCGGGGCGGAATGGTCGGGCTCGGCTCGTCGAAGGTATTCTATAAAGAAGACGGTACTCTTTATCTGGAGGTCAGCGCCTCCACCGGGGAATATTCCATGGAACCCTCTGTTATGACGGTTCTCAATCTGATGACCGGCCCGGAGCTTGTTCGTAAGTGCGACTGGCTTTGGTGGTTTATCGGGGCTGCCCTTTGTATTTTCAATATCATCAGCGTGTTATTCGCGGATGAGCTGTTTTTCTTCAGCATCATGTTCCGTGTCCACGATGCAGAAAAGGCAGAAGCGTCCGATGCGGAGATCATGATGAGGTACATTGTCTGGACGGTCATGGCGCTGCTGGCCCTCGGGTGCTTTATTTTCGGGCTTCTTTGATTGTTTTCGGTTTTCTCGTTTTGCCGATAAATATATGAAATATAAGCCGCGTCTTCCTGCTTTTTCATGGATGACTGCGGCTTTTTTATTGGCGCGGGGAAGGCCTTATTGCGGATGCGGGATACTATCAGAATAAGGGTGTCCTGTACCGCTTTGCAACGACTTACGGCGCAGATGACCGGATAGAAGCGGTTTCCCTTGAAGGCAGGGAGGATTTCTGCTATACTTATTCCAACACGAGCCGTGTAAGTGAAAAAGAACATACAAACATAGATGATTTGATCGTCGGAACGGACGATGAAGTTACCGGTTTTGAAGTCGACGGGCTTACGAAACGCAGGATGAACCTGCGTCCATCCGCTGTGAGTACAGCTGTGACCAGAGCGGCAGTATAGCCACAGAGCAAGGTTATCAAGGAGGTAAAGATGAAGCAAACCTGCGATATCTCTTCGGGCTTAAGCGGGCGCCGGACTTTTGTGCGCGGCGCATCCCTTGCGTTGGCCTTGGTATTGGCTTTTTTGGGGGCGGCTGTGCCGGCCTTTGCCAATTCTGCGCCTAGATACTGGGAGGGAAGCTCATCGACCGGCGTGGTTTTGGCGGATGAGGGCTGCCCGCTTGTGGTGGAGAAGGAACTGCTTCGCTTTGATATTGACGGATTTCCGGACAACTTTCTTTTTACGGAGGAGGCACGGAAGGATTATTCGGCTCGCGTCAGTGCGGAATACAGCTTCCTGAATCCGACGGATGAAACCGTGACGGCGACCCTGGTTTTCCCCTTCGGGAAAGCGCCCTCTTATGCCTACGACCGGGGGGATGCGAGCGGCTTTTACGAGAGCGAAGCGCGCGAGGGGTATCGGATTCTGGTGAACGGTCAGTCGGCGGCGAAGCGTCTTCGCTACACTTATTCCTCTTCGATTGACTCGGACTTTGATATCGATGCGGAGCTGGCGCTCTTTGCGGACGGCTTTGCAGAGGATCCGTTCTTCGCGCCGGAAACGGCGGTTTATTGTTTGGAATACCGGATGGAAGGACTGGATTTTGACGCTTATCCGGCGGCCTTTGCGGCCCTTGATCTTCCGGCGGAGGAAAGCGCCCGTCTCTATTGTCTGGACCGTGCGGAGGTCCTTCAGCGCGAGGGAGACTTTCAGCGCGTAGGCGTATCGCCGCGGACCGGCCGGGTTCGCCTGTTCATCTTCGGAGACGCGCCTGAGGGCGAGCCTGAATGGACCTTTTACGAGGATCCGTATATGCGCGACGGAGCGGAGATCGCCGGCACGGCCAGCCTGGCGCTCCGGAGCGAGATGAGCTTCGCGGAATTTGCTCTTTCCCTTCGGCCGGCGGACAGCCCGGTCCCTGATACGGACTGGTACAACGCGGTCCTCGGCTGCATCCGAAGCGGGAGCGCGGAGAGTGAGCGGCCCGTTTTGAGGTGCCGGCTGGATGGTGGCCTCGCGGACGAGCTGATGCGCTGGTATGAATATGAGCTGGTGCTGGGCCCCGGTGAGCGGCTGACCAACCTCGTGGAGGCGCCGCTGTACCCGACGATGGACATGGGTTATAATCCGCCCCTCTATACCTACACCTACCTTCTGTCTCCGGCCTCGAAGTGGGCCTCCTTCGGAGAGCTTCGGATCGAGATCCGGACCCCGTATTATCTGGTGGGGGACGGCGGTCTCAAGGGCTTCGAAAGGGAGGAGTACGGCTACAGCCTGACGCTTGACGGCCTTCCGGAGGGCGAGCTTTGCTTTGATCTGTCCGAATCCGAGAAACAGGAAAAGGATACGCCTCTTCTGGATGCGCTGAAGCTTTTGCTGAAGCAGGCGCTTCTTATTTTCGGGGCGGCGGTGCTTCTGGGCATTGCGCTGGTGGTCACGGTGATCATCGTCAGAAAGAAGAAGGAGAAGAAGCGTTCATGAAGGTCCGGGGAGCGAAGGAGGCTGATCTGGAAAGGGTCGGCGAGGTTTATGAGGCGGCGAGGAGCTTCATGCGTTCGCAGGGGAATTTCAGTCAGTGGACGGGCGGATATCCCTCGGCGGCGCTGCTCAGGCGCGACGCGGAAGCCGGAAATCTGTATGTGATCTGCGAGGGGGAGCGCATCGTCGGCGCGTTCAGCTTTATTCGCGGTGAGGACCCCACCTACGCTTATATTGAAGGGAAATGGCGTTCGGAGAAGCCTTACGGAGTGATCCACCGGCTCGGCAGCGACGGTTCGGTTCACGGTATCGCACGCTGCTGCTTTGATTTCTGCAAGGCTCGCTGCTCGTATCTTCGCGTGGATACACACGCGGATAACAAGCCCATGCAGGGAGCGGTCGCCGCGAACGGCTTTTCGTATTGCGGCGTGATCTATCTGGAGGACGGAAGTCCGCGGCTCGCCTACGATTTCCTCGGGGGAAAAGAATAGCAAGATCAAAAAAGACCGTCCGAAACAGTTTTCGGACGGTCTTTCAGTATGCGTCAGAAGCCGAAGATGAATTTCAGCGCCATACCCAGAAAATAATGGGGAATGCAAAGGCCCCAGATGGTGCGCTGTTTTTTGTAGATGAAGCCGAATACCGAGAGCAGAAGGACGCTTCCGATCATATAGGCGAGGCCCTTATGGATGTGGAGAGCGCCGAAGAAAAGCGAGGAGACCAGGATGGCGATCAGCTCGGCATGCTTGCCGGGAATGATGCGGCGGACGCTTTCGTGCATGACGCCGCGCGTCAGAAACTCCTGGACGACAACGGTCAGCGGGTAGATGCCGTCGGCCCAGTCGAAGCTGTTCCAGAAGAAGAACGGGGCATCGGGCCCGCCGAAGGCAGCGGGGTTTGCCCGGCGGATGATGAGCTTGGCGAGAATCATGCCGCCGAGGATGAGGGCGGTGGCAGCGGAATCGATCAGCACGGCCCTGCCGGCGCCCTGAAAGCTAAGTCCCATATCCTGGAAGCTGATGCTGGTCTTTTTGAGGATGTAGAAGAAAATCAGAAGGCCCATGACCTCGATGGCCTTGGTCATGACGGTATCGGATACCGGGCGTCCCAGCAGCTGCCAGATGGTGTAGAGGAAGGTCCAGAGGCAAAGCCCGGTCAGCATGACGATGAAGACGCGCGCGGAGTCCCGGATCTTCTGACGCAGCCTCGTGACGCGGGTCACATCCTGGAACTGGAGGACGACGCCCTCCTCGGAGCCTTTTTCCTCGTCGAAAAGGAAGGAGCTGGTGATATTGAAAACACGTGTTTTGCTGTCCGGGCGAAGGAAGCTTTGCTCGCCGGAATGGGTGCTTTCCTTGTCGTAGATGGCATCCAGCACGAACTGATGAAAAGCGTCGTTTTCGGGAGCGGGGTTTTGCAGCATGAACTCGGCGTAGGTAAGGCTGCCGGTCAGACCGTCCATGCCTAGAAGCTTTTCGGAAGCGGGGTTGGCAAACACGATGCTGCCGCTTGAGTCGAGGACGAGGAGACCGTCGGAAATATCCCGGGTAATGCGGGTCAGAAGACTTTGATCGTTCATAATGTTGTCCTTGTGAAAGATGAGAGCTTTTTCCAGTATAACAAAATCTGCGGAAGACGCAAGGCCTTCGGCAGGAAAGAGCCTAAAAAAACAGGCCCGTTTGAGGGCCTGTTTTTCGGTTTTCGCTTATGCCTCTTTCTTTCTTGCCAGACGGTGGAAGGCTTTGCCGACCTCGAAAACTGGGATGGTCGAAAGCGCAAGCAGAAGAGCGATGATGAACTCGGAGAGCTGGAAGGTACCGGGCGTGATGCCGAAGACGGTCTGCAGACCGGGCATGAAAACGGCGAAGACGGTCAACAGAATCGTGACGATCGCAGCGCCGAGCAGCCACCAGTTGAAGCTCTTCAGCATGTCCTTGCTGAAAATGGAACCGCGCCGTGAACGCATGTTGATGGCGCAGGCGAGCTCCGCGAAGTTGACGGTCAGGAAGGCCATCGCCATGGCGTTGGCACAGATCTCACCGCTGAAGACAGAGCTCAGAGAGCCCTTCTCAAGGTAGAAGCCGATGAAGTAGGAGGCGAGCTCGATGAGGGCGATGTAGAGGCCCTGCCAGATCATATCGATGCCGGCGCCGCCCGCGAAGATGCCATCGGTGGAGGCACGGGGCTTGCGCTTCATGACGTCGCCTTCCGCCTTTTCCATGCCGAGCGCAAGGCCGGGCAGGGAGTCGGTGACCATGTTGATCCACAGCAGATGAACGGGGGAGAGGATCTTGAAGTTGAGCAGCGAGGAGACGAACATGATGATGACCTCGCTCATGTTGGTGGAGAGCTGGAACTGAAGGACCTTGCAGACGTTATCGTAGATTTTGCGGCCCTCCTCGACGGCGTTGACGATGGTCGCGAAGTTATCGTCGGCGAGGACCATATCGGCGACGCCCTTGGTAACGTCCGTGCCGGTGATGCCCATGCCGATGCCGATATCGGCGGCCTTGATGGAGGGAGCATCGTTGACGCCGTCGCCGGTCATGGCCGTGACCATGCCGCGGGCACGCCAGGCGTTGACGATTTTGGTCTTATGCTCGGGCTGTACCCGGGCATAAACGGAGTAGCGAGGAACGATCTCGATCATTTCCTCATCGGTATACTTGTCGAGCTCGGCGCCGACGATGGCCTGGCTGTCATGCTCGATGATGCCGAGGTCCTTGCCGATGGCGATGGCGGTGTCGCGGTGATCGCCGGTGATCATGATGGGACGGATGCCGGCCATGCGGCATTCCTTGATGGATTCGTAAACCTCGGGACGGCAGGGATCGATCATACCGGTCAGACCGATGAAGATCAGATCATGCTCAAGATCCTCGGCCTCGACGGAGGCGGGCATGCTGTCGTATTCGCGGTAGGCGGCGCAGAGGACACGGAGCGCGCGGTCCGCGAAGGCCTTGTTCTGAGCCTTGATGCCGGCCATCAGCTCGTCCGTCATGGGAACGACAGCGCCGTCCTTCAGGTAGCCGGTGCACAGCGCCAGCATGACATCAACGGCGCCCTTGGTGTATTGGATGAACCTGCCCTCGGTCTTGTGGATCGTGGACATCATTTTGCGCATGGAGTCGAAGGGCGCCTCGCCGACGCGGGGGGCTTTGGCTTCAAGCTCGTACTTGGGAAGGCCCAGACGGTTGGCGTAGTTGACCAGGGCGGCCTCGGTGGGCTCGCCTTCGGAGAACTCGGCGCCGGGCACGATGATGGCATCGCTGCAGAGGGCCATGGCCGTGGCCAGAAGCGGTTCGTTGTCCGTGTAGGCATCGACGACCGTCATTTTGTTCTGGGTGAGCGTTCCGGTCTTATCGGAGCAGATGATCTGCGTGCAGCCCAGGGTCTCGACCGCGGTCAGCTTGCGGATGAGCGCCTGGCGCTTGGACATGGCGGTGACGCCGATCGAAAGGATGATTGTGACAACGGCGGGCAGGCCCTCGGGAATGGCGGCGACGGCCAGCGCGATGGCGGCGATGAAGGTGTCAAGCGCGGTGCTGCCGAGGGAAGCCCAGGAAAAGCTGCCTGGGTTCGCGATGAGCTCGCGGAGAACGCCGATCGTGAAAACAAGGACACAGATGCCGATGACCAGCTTGGTCAGGAAGGCGGACAGCTCGGACATTTTTCTCTGCAGAGGGGTCGGCTCCTGCCCGGCGGCGGAGAGGACGTCGGCGATCTTGCCCATTTCGGTCTCCATGCCGGTGGCGGTGACGACGGCGCGTCCGCGTCCGTAGAGGACGGTGGAGCCGCTGTAGATCATGTTGCG
>JAZQNF010000016.1:0-20683 GCA_045627225.1 Bianqueaceae bacterium | reverse complement strand
AGGAGGGCAGCCGCATTGAGAAGGGCGACTACGTCACCTTCCGCGTGGAGGTCAGGGAGGGACGCCGCTTGGTCCTGGAGGACGGACCCTTTTCGGTCCTCATCGGCGAGGGGCTTTTCGATCCGGAGATCGAGGCCGCTTTTATCGGCTGTGAGGTCGGCGCGGAAAAGCTTTTCGACGTGGCGTCGACGGGTCTGTACCGCAATCTGAGCGGGCAGGCCGCGGTGAAGGTGGAAAAGCTCGAGAGCCTGAGCCCCCAAAAAGAGGGGCTAGAGCTGGAGGAGGCCTACCGAAGTGCGGTGCAGGGCGCCTTCTGCGATGTGAATTATGACTTTTATTGGGAGGCCCGGGACGCCTTTTATGCCTTTGCGGCGGACCTGGCGGAGCTTGAGATCACCGAGGAGGATCTCCTGGCGGTGAGCCGGTTTTTGTCGGAAGAGGAGCTTCGGGGCATGAGCCTCGAGTCGTATCTGAGCTCGCGGGGGCTTTCCGCGGAGGCCTATTCCCGGCAGCTGACGGAGCGCGCCGATGAGCTTCTCCGGCGTGTCCTTCTTCTGGACGGTCTGGCTTCGCGGCTCGGGATCGGTTTTCCGGAGGAGCTGTGGGAGTGGTACCGTGAGGGCTACGAGGCGGACGTTCACCGCCCGCTTGATCCGGACGATGTGATCTGGCGTTATAAATGCCTGGAAAAAGCGGTGCTGGAGTCTCTGACGAAGCCGCTGCTTCCCGACAGGGTCTTTGCTTTATAGAACGATGCTTTTTCGGCCTCTGCGCCTTGGACGGGCGCGGAGGCTTTTTTAGCGGAGGCTTCCGGTTCGATCCTCCGGGCCCCGACGCCGCAGGCCGGAAGGCCCGGCTCGGCACGATTTATTTCTTGCCAAATGCCCCGGAAAATGGTAAAATAGGATATAATTCTGTAACTATGTATATACGAAGCAAGCCGCTCCCGGGCGGATCCGATATGAAGTACAACAAGGAGGTTTTTCTATGGGTTTTCTGGAAAAACTGTTCGGCAATTCTGCCGATAAGGAAATCAGGCGCATCCAGCCGATCGTCGATCAGATCCTTTCTTACGATGAAGCCATGCAGGCCTTAAGCGACGAAGAGCTTGGCGCCAAAACAGATGAATTTAAAAAGCGTCTCTCCGAGGGGGAGACGCTGGACGACATCCTCCCGGAGGCCTACGCGGTCGTCCGTGAGGCCGCCTGGCGTGTGCTGGGCGAAAAGCATTACCCCGTACAGCTGGAGGGCGGCATCATCCTGCATCAGGGACGTATCGCCGAGATGAGGACAGGTGAAGGCAAAACCCTTACCTCCACGCTGCCGGTCTATCTGAATGCGCTCGAGGGCAAGGGCGTCCATGTCGTCACCGTCAACGACTACCTGGCCGCCCGAGACGCCGAGTGGATGGGACGGGTGCATCGCTTCCTGGGCCTTACCGTCGGCTGCATTCTCAACCAGATGCCCAACGATGAGCGCCGTAAGGCCTACGCCTGCGATATCACCTACGGAACCAATAACGAATTCGGCTTCGACTATCTGCGTGACAACATGGTCGTCTACAAGGAGCAGATGGTCCAGAGAGGCCTGCATTACGCCATTATCGACGAGGTCGACTCGGTCCTGATCGATGAGGCGCGTACGCCTCTGATCATTTCCGGCCGCAGCGGCAAGTCCACCTCGCTGTACAAGCAGGCGGATCTGCTGGCCTCCCGCATGAAGAAGGGACGCATCATCGGCGACACCTCCAAAATAGCTCAGCTGATGATGGAGGAGACGCAGGAGGAGGGCGATTTTGTCATCGACGAAAAGGACAAGACCTGCCAGCTGACCGCCGAGGGTGTCCGCAAGGTCGAGGAATACTTCCGCATCGAGAACCTGGGCGACCCGCAGAACGCCGAGATCGCGCATCATATCCGCCAGGCGCTGAAGGCGCGCTACATGATGTTCCGCGACCAGAACTATGTCGTCAAGGACGGACAGATCGTCATCGTCGATGAGTTTACGGGCCGTCTGATGCCCGGCCGCCGCTATTCCGACGGTCTGCATCAGGCCATCGAGGCCAAGGAAAACGTCGAGGTCAAGCGTGAATCCAAGACGCTGGCGACCATCACCTTCCAGAACTTTTTCAACAAATACGAGAAAAAATGCGGCATGACCGGTACGGCCAAGACCGAGGAAAACGAATTCGAGGCCATCTATTCGATGGATGTCGTCGAGATCCCGACCAACAAGCCGGTCGCCCGTGTCGACCTTCCGGACATGGTTTACCGCACCAAGGCCGAAAAATACCGCGCCGCGGTCAGGGATATCGCCGACTGCTACCATCGCGGTCAGCCCGTCCTGGTCGGTACGATCACGATCGAGGACTCTGAGCTGCTCTCCAAAATGCTGAAGCGCGAGGGCATCCCGCACAACGTCCTGAACGCCAAGTTCCATGAGCGCGAGGCCGCCATCGTCGCGGATGCCGGTCAGCGCGGACAGGTCACCATCGCCACCAACATGGCCGGCCGAGGCACCGATATCAAGCTGGGCGAGGGCGTTCCCGCGCTGGGCGGCTTAAAGATCATCGGCACCGAGCGGCATGAGTCCCGCCGTAGCGATAACCAGCTGCGCGGACGCTCCGCCCGTCAGGGCGACCCCGGCGTCAGCCAGTTCTACGTCTCGATGGAAGACGATCTGATGCGCATTTTCGGCGGCGAGCGCATGAACAAGATGCTCGAAACGCTGTCCTGGCCCGCCGATGAGCCCATCATCGACAAGACCTTCACGGGCGCCATCGAGCGCGCGCAGAAGCGTGTGGAGGAGAACAACTTCGGTATCCGTAAGCATTTGCTGGATTACGATCAGGTCATGAACGAGCAGCGCGAGACGATCTACGCCGAGCGCCGCCGCGTGCTGGAGGGCGAGAACCTCCGAGACGAGATCCTTGACATGATGGACGGCATGATCGAAGAGGATACGGCCGAATTCACCGCCTCCGGCAAGGGCTTTGAGGACTGGGATCTGCAGGGACTGGCCAAACGTCTCGGCAGCGTCATCCCGCTCGGCCCCATCGTCATCACCGAGGAGGAGCGGAAGACCATCACGCCCGGCGAGCTGGCCGACAAGACCAAGGAGGTCGCGCACCGTCTGTATGCGAAGAAGGAGGACGAGATCGGCTCCGACCGCATGCGTGAGGTCGAGCGCATGATCCTCCTGCAGAACGTGGACCGTCTGTGGATGGACCACATCGATATCATGGATCAGATGCGTCAGGGGATCGGCCTGCAGGCCTTTGCCAACCGAAATCCTCTGGATGAGTACCGCATCGCCTCCTTCGACATGTTCGAGGAGCTGAACGCGGCGATCCTGGAGAATACGCTGCGCGGCCTGTTTACCGTGCACATCGCGGAAAACCAGGAGGTTGAGCGTAAGGAGGTCGCGAACGCCAAGGATATGTCCACCAATCACGGCGGCGACGGCACGGGTGCGGCGAAAAAGCCGGTCAAGCGCGCGGAGCCCAAGATCGGGCGCAACGATCCCTGCCCCTGCGGAAGCGGGCTGAAGTATAAGAACTGCTGCGGAAAGCAGTAGCGGCATTCCGAAGTCTCGCTGCTTTTCGTCTGTATATACCAAAGAAAGGAATGATCATCATGCTTGAATTTGAAGAGTTCAGACAGGAACTTGAAAAATATCGCGGATCATTGGCAGAGCTGGGTGAGTCCCTTTAACCTCGATAAGCTTAGGTTAAAGATCGACGAGCTGGATTTAAAGGTATCCGAGCCCGGCTTCTGGGACGATCCCGAGAAGAGCCGTAAAATCCTTCAGGAGGCCGGTTCCTGCAAAAGAAAATTAAAAGATTATAACGACATGGTATCCTCCTACGAGGATGCCGAGGTCATGCTGGAGATGGCTGAGGAGGAGGACGATGCCTCCATGGCGGCCGACATCCGTGCGCAGATCGACGATTTCCTCGCCAAAAAGGAGGCACTGCGCCTCTCGACGCTTTTGTGCGGCGAATTCGACGCGAACAACGCCATCGTCACGCTGCATGCCGGCGCCGGCGGCACCGAGGCCTGCGACTGGACGAGCATGCTTTACCGCATGTACACCCGCTGGGCCGAGAAAAAAGGCTTCAAGGTCGAGGTCATGGACTATCAGGACGGCGACGAGGCCGGTATCAAATCGGTCTCCTTCATGGTCACCGGCGAGAACGCCTACGGCTATCTCCGCTCCGAGCACGGCATCCACCGTCTCGTCCGCATCTCGCCCTTCGATTCGGCGGGACGCCGTCACACCTCCTTCTCCTCCTGTGAGGTCATGCCCGAGCTGGACGACTCCGTCGATGTCAAGATCGACCCCGATGATATCCGCATCGATATCTTCCGCTCCAGCGGCGCGGGCGGCCAGAAGGTCAACAAAACGTCGAGCGCCATCCGCATCACGCATTTCCCGACCGGCATCGTTGTCCAGTGCCAGAACGAGCGCTCCCAGTACCAGAACAAGGACGTCGCCATGGCCATGCTGCGCGCCAAGCTGTACGAGATCGAGCAGCAGAAGAAGCTCGAGGAGCGCAACGAGATCCGCGGCGAGGTCGGGGAAAACGGCTTCGGCAGCCAGATCCGCTCCTATGTCTTCTGCCCCTACACCATGGTCAAGGATCTCCGCACCAACGTGGAGACCTCGCAGGTGCAGGCGGTCATGGACGGCGCGCTCGATCCGTTCATCGAGGCCTATCTGGCCTCCACCTCCGGCAGTCAGAAATAATTTTTTCGGAGAGCGATTATGCGCGAGGAAACCGTCGTGCCCGAGAATGAACTTTCTCGTCAATACTATTATGCGGGGCTTCTGAAGCCCCTGATCGAAGCGGAGGCTGCCCGGCTCGGGCGGCCTTACCGCTTTTGGGTGACTACGCTTGGCTGCCAGATGAATGCGCACGATTCCGAAAAGATCATCGGGATCCTGAAGGAGATCGGCGCGGAGCCCTCGCCCGCCGAGGAGGAGGCCGACCTCGTCCTCTACAACACCTGCTGCGTACGCGAGAACGCCGAGCAGCGCGTCTTCGGCCGTCTGGGCTATCTGAAGAGCTACAAGAAAAAACGCCCCGAAATGAAGATCGCCCTCTGCGGCTGCATGATGCAGGAGCCCCACATCGTGGAGAAGATACGCCAGTCCTATCCGCAGGTCGATCTGATCTTCGGCACCTATAATTTCTACCGCTTCGCGGAGCTGTTTTACCGGCTGATGTCCGGCGAGAAGCGCGTCATCGACCTCTGGACCGAGCACCGCGATATCGTCGAGGACCTGCCCACCGAGCGCAAGCAGAGCTTCAAGGCCTGCGTCAACATCATGTATGGCTGCGACAATTTCTGCACCTACTGCATCGTGCCCTATGTCCGCGGCCGTGAGCGCAGCCGCCGTCCGGAGGACATCCTCCGCGAGGTCCGGGGACTGGCCGCCTCCGGCGTCAAGGAGATCCAGCTGCTCGGTCAGAACGTCAACTCCTACGGCAAGAACCTGGAGGAGCCCGTAAGCTTCGCTGAGCTTCTCGAGCAGGTCTGCGCCGTGCCCGGCCTCGAGCGCGTCCGCTTCATGACCTCGCATCCCAAGGACCTCTCCGACGAGCTGATCGCCTGCTTTGCCCGTCTGCCCAAGCTCATGCCCCACTTCCACCTGCCTCTGCAGTCCGGCTCGGACCGGCTGCTGAAGGCCATGAACCGTCACTATGACAAGGCCCGCTATCTCGAGCTTTGCGAAAAGCTGCGCGCCGCCGTGCCCGACATGGCCATCACCACCGACATCATTGTCGGCTTCCCCGGCGAGACCCGCGAGGACTTTCTCGTGACGCTCGATGTCGTCCGCCGCGTCCGCTTCAACGGCGCCTTCACCTTCATTTATTCGCGCCGTGAGGGCACGCCTGCGGCCAAAATGCCGGATCAGGTGCCGCCCGAGGAGTCTCAGCCCAATTTCGACGAGCTTCTGAAGCTGCTCGAAAAGGTGCAGGCCGAGGACAACCGGGAGCTGATCGGCCGGAGCTTCCCCGTGCTTGCCGAGGAATGGAGCAAGAACGATCCCGGGATGCTGACAGGCCGCACGCCCAACAACAGCCTGGTCCATTTTTACGCCTGCGGACACCGTCCCGGCGACACGGTCGAGGTCAGAATCACCGAAAGCGCTGCCTTTTATCTGACCGGCGAGGCCCTTTCCTAAACCTATTTTTCCCTTTCCCGAGGCCCTTATGAAACTTACCCCCATGATGGAGCAGTACCGAGCCGTCAAGGCCGAGAATCCGGACTGCCTTCTGTTTTATCGCGTCGGCGATTTTTACGAGATGTACTTTGAGGATGCCGTGACGGCATCCCGGGAGCTCGATCTGACGCTGACCGGCCGCAGCTGCGGCGAGGACGGCCGCGTAGCCATGTGCGGCATGCCCTATCATGCCTCGGAGAGCTACATCCAGCGCCTGGTGCAGAAGGGCTACAAGGTCGCCGTCTGTGATCAGATGGAGGACCCGAAGCTGGCCAAGGGACTGGTCAAGCGCGAGATCACGCGCATCGTCACGCCCGGTACCAGCATGAACGCGGATGCGATGCCGGAGGGACGCAACAATTACATCGTTTCGGTCAACCGGGTCGAGGACTGCATCGGCCTGGCCGTCGCGGACATCACGACCGGTGAGTTCCGCGCGACGGAGTTCGCCGAGGAGTCGAAGCTTCTGGACGAGCTGGCCAAGCTGGAGCCGGCCGAGATGCTCGTCAACGAGGACATCCGCAGCATGCAGAGCCTGAATCTGGATGCGATCGAGGCGTTCTTCCCGGTCTGCATCAACAGCTATCCGGCCTACCATTATCAGTACGATCGCTGCCGCGAGCTGATCCTGCATCAGTTCGGCATGCTCACGCTGGACGGCCTGGGCATGGAGAAAATGGATCTGGCCGTGACGGCGGCAGGCTCGCTCCTGGATTATCTGCAGGAGACGCAGCGCCGCGACATGACGCATATCCGTCAGTTGAAGACCTACTCGCTGCAGGAATACATGGTGCTAGACGCGGCCACGCGCCGCAACCTTGAGCTCTGCGAGACGATGCGCGACAAGGAGCGCCGCGGGAGCCTTCTGTGGGTGCTGGACCATACCGGCACGGCGATGGGAGGCCGCATGCTCAGACGCTTCATCGAGCAGCCGCTCATCCGCGTGGGCGACATCCGCGAGCGTCTCGACGCGGTCGGCGATTTTGTCGACGACCCGATGCTTTCGGCCGAGCTGCGCGAGCTTCTGAGCGGTATTTACGACATGGAACGCCTGATGGGCCGCATCAGCTACGGCTCGGCGAACGCCCGCGACCTGCTGGCGCTGAAGGCCTCGCTCGAGGTCCTTCCCTCCGTCCGCTCCCTGCTTTCGGAAACAACGGCGGCCGTGCTTCGCCGCATTGCAGACGATTTCGATCCGCTTAGCGATCTGTATGAGCTTCTGCAGGCCTCGATCGCCGAGGATCCGCCCTTCACCCTGCGCGAGGGCGGGCTCATCAAGGACGGCTACGACGAGCAGGTCGATCTGTTCCGCAGCGCGGCCCTTGACGGCAAGGGCTGGCTGACCCGCCTGGAGGCCCGGGAAAAAGAAGAAACCGGCATCAAGACCCTGCGCGTGGGCTACAACCGCGTGTTCGGCTATTATATCGAAGTCAGCAAGGGCAATATCCAGATGGTGCCCGAGCGCTACATCCGCAAGCAGACGCTGACGACGGGTGAGCGCTACATCACCGAGGAGCTCAAGAGCATGGAGGACACGCTCCTGGGCGCCAAGGATAAGGATGAGGCTCTTGAATACGATCTTTTCTGTGCCATCCGCGGGCAGATCGCGTCGCACATGGCACGGATCCAGAAGACGGCCGAGCAGATCGCCGTGATCGATGCGCTGCACTCCCTGGCGGAGGCGGCGGTGCGCGGCGGCTATGTGAAGCCGGAGATCACCGAGCCCGGCGGCCCTATCCTCATCCGTCAGGGCCGTCATCCGGTCGTCGAGAAGATGATGCCGGAGGGCAGCTTCATCGCAAACGATACCGAGCTGGATAACGAGGACCGCCGCGTGGCGATCCTGACCGGTCCCAATATGGCCGGTAAATCGACCTACATGCGTCAGGTGGCCCTGTTGACGCTGATGGCGCAGGCAGGCTCCTTCCTGCCTGCCGAATCGGCCTCCATCTCGGTGACCGACCGCATCTTCACCCGTGTCGGCGCCTCCGACGATCTGGCCGGCGGCCGCTCGACCTTCATGATGGAGATGAGCGAGGTGTCGAACATCCTGCGCCACGCGACCTCCCGCAGCCTGCTGATCCTGGATGAGATCGGCCGCGGCACCTCGACCTACGACGGACTGTCGATCGCCTGGGCGGTGGTCGAGTATATCAGCGATAAGAAAACCGTCGGGGCGAAGACGCTCTTCGCCACGCATTATCACGAGCTGACCAGCCTCGAGGGACAGCTTCCGGGCGTGCGCAATTACTGCGTCGCCGTCAAGGAAAGCGGCGAGGATGTCATTTTCCTGCACAAGATCCGCGAGGGCTTCGGCAACCAGAGCTACGGCATCGAGGTAGCCAAGCTGGCGGGTCTGCCCCGCTGGGTGCTCAACCGTGCCCGCGAGATCCTGAATGAGCTGACCGAGCGCGGTCTTTCCGCGCAGGCCGCTGAGATCGCCGCCAAGAGCGCGGCCGATGCCGAGCAGATCGATCTTTTCGAACAGATCGAGCGCACACCGGATGTGGTCCGGCAGCTGCTGGAGCTGGACATCAACACGATGACGCCGATGGAGGCGCTTCAGACGCTCTACAGCCTGCAGAAGCAGGCAAAGCTGAAGAAATAAGGGGCCGCGCACCGGCCCGTTTAGGAAAGGAGGACTCCGATGGCCCGCACGCATATCGAACTGCTGGACGATGCGACGATCAACAAAATCGCCGCCGGCGAGGTCGTGGAGCGCCCGGTCTCGGTCGTTAAGGAGCTGACCGAAAACGCGCTGGACGCGGGAGCCTCCCTGATCACGGTCGAGATCCGCGAGGGCGGTACGTCCTATATCCGCGTCAGCGATAACGGCTGCGGCATCCCCTCCGACGAGATCCGTCTGGCCTTCCTGCGTCACTCGACCAGCAAGATCACGAGCGTCGAGGATCTGGCCCGGACGCTGACGCTGGGCTTTCGCGGCGAGGCGCTGGCCTCGGTGGCCGCTGTCGCCCGCGTCGAGCTGCTGACCAAAACCGAGGAGGAGCTGACCGGCATCCGTTATCTGGCGGAGGGCGGCCGCGAGCTTCTCATGGAGGAGGCGGCTGTTCCGACCGGCACGACCGTCAAGGTCGAGAACCTCTTCTTTAATGTCCCCGCCCGCCGGAAATTCCTGAAAAAAGCCTCGGTGGAGGCTGCCGCGATCACGGATTATCTGCAGCGGCTGATCCTCGGGCACCCTGAGGTGAGCTTCCGCTATCTGAACGGCCGTCAGGAGCCCACGCTCTTTTCGACCGGCCGTGGAGGCCTGAAAAACGCTCTTTTTGCGGTCTACGGCCGCGATGTCGTCGATAAATGCCTGCCCATCGAGGCAGAAAGCGAGGCGCTGCCCGGGCTTCGGCTGAGCGGCTTCATCAGCCGTCCGCAGCTCTGCCGCCCCAACCGTTCGCTCGAAAGCCTTTTCATCAACGGCCGCTGGGTGCGCTCCGCCCTGATCGACAAGGCTCTCGACGAGGCCTACAAGGACTATATCGTGCCCGGCACCTTCCCGGTGTCCGTGCTTCATCTTTCAATGGACCCGACGCTTCTGGATGTCAACGTGCATCCGACCAAGATGGAGGTCCGTTTTACCCGCGAGGAGGAGCTTCGCGGCTTCCTCTATGAGGCTTTTTCGGCCTGTCTGAGGGAGGCTTCTCTGGTGAGCCGTGAGGGACGCTTCTATGAGGTGCCGGAGACAGCCGCAAAGCCGTCCGAAAAGCCTTCTGCGCCGTTGTCTTCTCCGCTGCCCGGAAAAGACGCGGCAGCGCCTGCCGCAAATCCGCCTGCGTCCGCCCCGCATCAGCCGCCCGCACCTGTTGCACCCGTCGCACCCTCTGAGCCCCGTCAGGTCAGCATCTTCGCCGGAGAAAAGCCCGCGGCGCTCCCCGAGCCTCCCGAGCTTTGCGAGGAGCCGCTTCCCTACGGCAGCAAGGACCCCAAGCCCCAGCTGCTCAGGCTGATCGGTCAGCTGTTCGAGACCTACTGGCTGGCGGAGGGAGAGGGTCTGCTTTATGTGATGGACCAGCATGCCGCGCACGAGCGCGTGCTCTACGACCGCTTCCGCAGGACTTTGGCGGAGGGTCCGGTCGATTCGCAGCTGCTGCTGGAGCCGATGACGGTCACGATGCCGCCGCGTGAGGTGGCGCTCCTGCCCGTTCATCAGGACACGCTGACACGCCTGGGCTTTGAGGTCGAGGCCTTCGGCGAGGACGCGGTCATCGTCCGCGCGGTCCCTTATATTTTCAACGGTCCGATGGAGGCCGAGGACATGATCACGCTGATGTCGCTGCTTAGCGAGGGCAATCGCTTTGTTTCGCGTGATCTTCTCCTGGACAAGCTTGCGATGACGGCCTGCAAGGCTGCGGTCAAGGGAAACTCCCGCATGAGCTTTTGCGAGGCCGAGCAGCTTCTGGCGCAGCTTTTCGCCTCTGATAATCCCTATAACTGCCCGCACGGGCGTCCCACCGTCATTTCGGTCAGCCGCTACGACATCGAGCGCCGGTTCAAGAGGGCCTGACGCATGGAGAAAGCAAAGCTGATCATTGTGGCGGGACCGACGGCCTCGGGCAAGAGCGCGCTGGGCGTGCGTCTGGCGCAGGCCCTTGACGGCGAGATCATCTCGGCCGATTCCATGCAGGTCTACCGCGGCATGGACATCGGCACGGCCAAGATCCGTCCGGAAGAGACCGGCGGCATCCCTCATCACCTGATCGACTGCGTCGAGCCCTGGGAGGAGTGGAACGTCATGGAGTTCACCGGGCGCGCCCGCAGGACGGTCGAGGAGATCCTCTCGCGCGGACATCAGCCCATCGTCGTCGGCGGAACGGGCTTTTACATCCACGCGCTCGCCTACGGTGCGGAGTTCGGGGAGGAGCCCGAAACGGATATCCGCGCCCGTCTGGAGCAGGAGGAGGCCGGGGAGCTGTACCGGCGTCTTTCGGAGCTCGATCCGGAGGGGGCGGCGGCCATCCATCCGAACAACAAAAAGCGCGTCATCCGCGCGCTGGAATATTTCTATCAGACCGGTGAGCCCATCAGCCGGCACAATGCGCGTCTGCGCAGCTTCGAGTCGCCCTATGATCTTCGCCTGCTGGTCCTGGAGCCCGATCGCGCCGAGCTGTATCGGCGCATCGACGAGCGGGTCGATGCGATGATGGCGGAGGGCCTTCTGGAGGAGGTGCGCGGTCTGATGGCGCGCGGCTTTGACCGCCGTCTTGTTTCGATGCAGGGACTCGGCTACAAGGAGCTCGCCGCGTATCTGGCGGGTGAATGCAGCCTGGAGGAGGCTGTTTATCAGATCAAGCTCGGCACGCGTCACTACGCCAAAAGGCAGCTTACCTGGTTCAGACGGGAGAGCGAGGCCCGATTTCTGCCTGTTTCAGACCCTGTGAGCCTTTTTTCGGAGGCTCTTGCGGTCTGTCAGTATAAAAGTTAAGTCCAGATAGAGAGAGGAGACGTAACATGAACAAAATCGCGAATCTGCAGGACCTGATGCTCAACACCCTGCGCAAGGAGAAGACCGATGTGACGGTTTTTCTGACCAATGGCTTCCAGATCAAGGGTGTCGTGAAGGGCTATGACAATTTTGTCCTGATTCTCGATACGGACGGCAAGCAGCAGATGGTGTATAAGCATGCGGTATCCACCATCGTGCCCGCACGCCCCATCAGCATCAATCTGAAGGAAGAGGAAGAATAAACTCGGATGAACCGGATACTCGAACAACTCGGCGTCAGCCGGGAGACCCTTCTGTTCTGCGAAAAGCAGGAGAAAGCCCTGGCTGAGCGTTTTTCGGAAATCGACCGGAATGCGGAAACGGCCCAGTGGAAGGTCCTGGAGGCCTTTCAGCACTTCGGCGTGGCCGAGCGCCACTTCATCGGCTCGACCGGCTACGGCTACAACGATGACGGCCGCGACACGCTGGAGAAGATCTACGCCCGTGTTTTTTCCGGCGAGGATGCGCTGGTGCGTCCGCAGATCATCTCCGGCACGCACGCGCTGTCGCTGACGCTTTCGGGAGTTCTCCGCCCCGGCGATGAGCTGCTTTTTGCGGTCGGCCTGCCCTATGATACGCTGCAGGGCGTCGCGGGCCTGCGCCCGGAGATCGGCTCGCTGGCCGAGTACGGCGTCGTGTCGAAGGTGGCGGAGCTCGATGCCTCGGGTCACCCGGACCTTAGTGCCATCGCGGCGCTTATCGGGCCCAAAACGCGCATGGTCGAGATCCAGCGCTCGCGCGGCTATGCCTCGCGCCCGACGCTTTCGACCGAGGAGATCGGCGAGATCATCCGCACGGTGCGGAGCGTGAAGCCGGATGCGGTCATCATGGTCGATAACTGCTACGGCGAGTTCACCCAGGAGACCGAGCCGGGCGATTTCGGCGCGGATCTGACGGTCGGCTCGCTGATCAAGAATCCGGGCGGCGGTCTGGCGCCCATCGGCGGCTACGTGGTCGGCCGAAGCGATCTGATCGCGTCCGTTGCGGCGCGTCTGACGGCGCCCGGCATCGGCAAGGAAGCGGGTGCCACGCTTTCTGTGCTGCGCTCCTTCTATCAGGGGCTGTTCTTTGCCCCGACCGTTACGGCCTCCGCGCTCAGGACCGCCGTTTTTGCGGCCAGGGTCTTCGAGGAGCTTGGCTTTACGGTACGCCCCGGCTCCGCCGAGCCGCGCTACGACATCGTGCAGGCGGTCGAATGCGGGAGCCCGGAGGGGCTTAAGGCCTTCTGCCTGGGCATCCAGGAGGCGGCGCCCGTCGATTCCTACGTGACGCCCGAGCCCTGGGACATGCCCGGCTATGACACGCCCGTCATCATGGCGGCCGGCTCCTTCATGTCCGGCGCGTCCATCGAGCTCTCGGCGGACGGTCCCATGAAGCCTCCGTATACGGCTTATTTCCAGGGCGGACTGACCTGGGCACACGGCAAGCTCGGCATCATGCGCGCCGTGGAGGAAATGAAAAAAGCAGGCCTGATCCGCCTGTAAGAGGAACTATGGTCACTTTACCGGCTCTTTACGAAAAGAACATGCGGGCGCTTCTGGGCGATGAATTCGAGGCCTATCTGGGCTCCTTTGACCGCCCCGTTTATCAGGGCGCCCGTGTCAATACCGCCAAGCTGAGCCCTGAGGCCTTTGCGGCCCGCCGCGGCATCGAGCTGCGCCCCGTGCCCTGGTGTCCGTCCGGCTTTTATCTGGAGGGCGATACGAAGGATTGGTCCAAGCATCCGGATTATTTTGCCGGGCTGTATTATCTGCAGGAGCCCTCGGCGATGGCGCCCGCGGCCATCCTGCCCGTCGAGCCCGGGGACCGCGTGCTGGATCTGTGCGCCGCTCCCGGCGGCAAAAGCACGCAGCTGGCGGCACGACTGCGCGGCGAGGGCGTTCTGGTCTCCAACGACATCAGTGCCTCGCGCGCCAAGGCGCTTCTGAAAAATCTGGAGCTCTTCGGCTGCCCCAACGCCTGCGTGCTCTCCGAGGCTCCCTATCGCCTGGCCGAGCGCTTCGAAGGTTTTTTCGACAAGGTTCTGGTGGACGCGCCCTGCTCCGGCGAGGGCATGTTCCACAAGGAGCCGGCCATCATGAAAAACTGGGAGCAGTACGGCAGCGAGTATTACGCCAAGCTTCAGCGCGAGATCCTGCCGGACGCGGTGCGGATGCTCCGTCCCGGCGGCATGCTCCTGTATTCTACCTGCACCTTTGCGCCCCTCGAGGACGAGCAGACCGTCGAATGGCTTCTGGACCGTTTTCCGGAGCTCTCGCTGGTCCCCTTTGAGAAGGCGCCGGGCATCGATGACGGCCATCCCGAATGGTCCGAAAGCGGCCGTCGGGAGCTGGCTCTATGCGCCCGTTTCTGGCCGCATCGCATCGAGGGTCAGGGCCATTTCGCTGCCCTTTTCCGGAAGGAAGGAACGGATGGCTCCGTTTCCCCGGATTTCGGCCGCGGCGACGTCTGTCCGGAGTGGACCGCCTGGAAAAAGGAAAACCTGAACGGCTATGCGGAGGCGCCCGAACGCCTGCGCATCCTCGGCGACAAGCTTTTTCTGACCGCTCTTCCGACCGATTTTCTGAAGGGACTCCGGGTGCTTCGGAACGGCATCTTCCTCGGCGAGCTCTCCCACGGGCGCTTCGAGCCCACGGAGGCCTTTGCCATGACGCTTTGCGCCGCCGATGCGCGCCGTACGCTCTCCTTCTCCGCGGACGATGCCCGCGTCACCCGTTATCTGAAGGGCGAGACCCTCACCGGCGCAGACCGCGACGGCTGGGTGCTCGTTTTGTATGACGGTTATCCCCTCGGCTGGGCGAAGGCCTCGGCCGGTCTGTATAAGAACAAGTATCTGAAAGCGTGGAAGCTGAACTGAATGGACTACGATGTGATCATTATCGGCGCCGGTCCGGCCGGCGCGACGCTGGCGGCCAATCTCAGCGAGGATAAAAGGGTCCTCCTGATTGATAAGCGCTGCTTTACGGATCCGGAGCGCCTGTATGAGCAGGAGAAAAGCTGCGGCGGTATGCTGGACAAGCGGGCCCAGAAGGCTCTTGCGGCCCAGGGCATTCCGCTGCCCGCCGATATCCTGGTCAGCCCTCAGGTCTTTACCCTTCACGGGATCGACCTCGATAACCGCGGCCACGAGCGCTTTTATCAGAAGCAATATGTCAATATCGACAGGGCCCGCTTTGACGCTTATCTGGTGTCGAGAGCCCTGCAGCGGCCGAATGTGACGCTTAAGGAGCGGACGACCTGCTATTCGGCCGAGGAGACGGAGGCGGGCGTCGAGGTCCTTCTGCGCGGCCCCGAGGGAAACGAAAAGCTTCTGGCAGGCTGCCTCGTCGGCGCGGACGGAGCCGCCTCCTGGGTGCGCCGGCGTCTGGACCGGGACTTCGGCCGCCGTCCGATCAAGCGCTACGTCAGTCTCCAGGAATGGTATCCGGCAGCGGCGGAGCCGGCCTGCTATACGGCCCTGTTTGACCGCCGCGTGACGGATTATTATTCCTGGGTGATCCCCGAAAACGGACGCCTCATCATCGGAAGCGCCCTTCCCGCGGACAAAAGTGCGCGACAGCGCTTCGAGCTCTTCAAGGAGGACCTGAAGGCGCTCGGCTATGATCTGTCGCAGCCTCTCAAGCGCCGCGGCGCGGTCATCCTGCGTCCGTCCGGTCCCGCAAGCATCTGCCCGGGCAGGGGACGGATCTATCTTGCCGGTGAAGCCGCCGGCCTGATCAGCCCCTCCAGCTGCGAGGGGATCAGCTTCGCGCTGAACAGCGGCTGCATGCTCGCCGAGAGCCTGAACGCCGGCGAGTCCCCCGAACGCTACGGAAAGCGCCTTGCGCCCTTAAAGCACTGCGTCCTCCGCGGCAGCTTCAAATCCCCCGTGATGTACAGCCGGGTGCTGCGCGGTCTGGTCTTTGACAGCGGCGCCCTGAGCATGAAAGTGAGAAAATAAACATGGCAACGGCAAAACGCAAAAAGAAAAGATACCGTCTGGTCCATCCCGAGCGGCTGCTTCTGGCAGTCCTTCTTTTGCTGTTTGCCGTGGCCGGTATTTATGCCCTGGTGACGGCTCTCCGGAAGGAGCCGGAGCCGGAGGAATCGGTCCAGGCGGTCGAGAGCGAGGTCCCCGAGCCGGAGTACGACAGCCTGAAGGGAACGCTCACGCTCGATTCGCTGACGGCTCAGCTCAGAGGCATGAGCCTGGCGCTGATGGACCTGAACCGTGAAAATTACGAAAAGGACCCGGAGCTTCCGCCCGAAAAGGCGCGCATGCAGGTCGGTTATTCCTACTGCCTGGTCATCGCGCCCGGACACGGAGGCATCGATAACGGGAACGTCAAGGGCTCGATGCCCGAGAAATCGATCAACCTGGCCGTGGGCCTGGCCGTCCGCGACTACATCGAGGCCCATTGCACCGACATCAAGGTCGTCATGTCGCGTACGACCGATGTGCTCATCAACTACGCGGGCCAGTACGAGGTCGCCAATCTGAACGACGCCGACTTTGCCCTTTCCCTGCACTGCAACGCCTACAGCGGCTCCGGAAGAGCCTGCGGCACCGAGGCCCTCTACTATTCGAAGGGCGCGGAGGATGAGATCGGCGCGCGCTCCAAGGAGGCAGCCGCCAGGCTGTCCACCGCCGTCTCCGCCATCCTCGGCTCGGATGACCGCGGCGCCAAGTTCGACCGCGATACCGACATCATGAAGGATTACCCGATGGCCGCGGCCCTGGTCGAGCTGGGCTTTCTGTCGGACCCCTCCGACGATGCCGCGCTCTGCGACCCGGAGATCCAGAAGGAGATCGGCGCCGCCATCGGGCAGCTGATGATCGACATCCTTCACAGCTATCCGGTCAGGGGCGAAAGCGTTCCGGAGGAAGCACAATGAAACAAATCATCATAGGACTGTCGGGCGGCGTGGATAGCGCCTGCGCGGCCGTCCTTTTAAAAAGGGAGGGCTACGAGGTCATCGGCGTCACTGTCCACACCGGCTTCGGAGCGGATCTGCGCGAGCTTTCGGCCTCCGTTGCCGCGCAGCTGGGCATCCGCCACCTCATCGCGGACGTTTCCGAAGATTTCCGCGGCGAGGTCGTCGACCGTTTCGTTTCCGAGTACCGCCGCGGCCGTACGCCCAATCCCTGCGTGCTCTGCAACCCGTCCGTCAAATGGAGGGCACTGGCGGAGGAGGCCGACCGGCTCGGTATCCGTGAGCTGGCGACCGGTCACTACGGACGCGTGCTGAGGCTTCCGAACGGCCGATACGCGGTCGAGAAGGCGCCCTACAAGGACCAGTCGTATTTTCTCTGCGGTCTGAGTCAGGAGCAGCTGGCGCGCACGCGCATGGTCCTGTCCGGCATGACCAAGGAGGAGGTCCGCGCCCTCGCGCGCGAGGAGGGTCTCTTTGTCGAAAGCCGTCCGGACAGTCAGGAGATCTGCTTTATTCCCGACGGCGATTACGCCGCCTTCATCGAGGAGCTGACAGGGATTCCCTCTCTGCCGGGTCATTTCGTGGATGCCGACGGGCATGTCCTGGGTACCCATAAGGGGCTGATCCGCTACACCGTCGGCCAGCGCAAGGGTCTGGGGCTTTCCTTCGGCGAGCCTCGTTTTGTTACGGAGCTTCGTCCGGAGACGAACGAGGTGGTGCTGGGGCGGAACGAGGACTGCTTTGCCGACGGCTTTCTGGCCGAGGCGCCCGTCTTTCAGCAGACCGACGGAAGCGAGGCGCGCAGCGGCTGGGTCGATTGTCAGGGCAAGATCCGCTATGCGCACCGCGAGGCGCCCTGCCGCCTTCAGCTGCGCGAAGACGGCCTCGCCGAGTGCTGGTTTGCGGAGCCGCAGCGCGCGATCACGCCCGGTCAGACCGCGGTCTGGTACCGCGACGGTCTCGTCTACGGCGGTGCCACGGTGACGGAGGTGCTCCGCCGATGAAGCACTGGCCCTATCTTCTGACCGACTGGTATCAGGCCCACGCGGTCAGCTATCCCTGGCGCGTTTCTCCGACGCCCTACCACGTCTGGCTCTCGGAGATCATGCTGCAGCAGACGCGTCTGGAGACCGTGCGGCCCTATTATGAACGCTTTATTTCCGCTCTGCCCGATATCGCCTCTCTGGCCGCCGCCCCCGAGGAGGAGGTCCTCAAGCTTTGGGAGGGGCTGGGCTATTACAGCCGCGCCCGTCATCTGCATCAGGCGGCCCGGAAGGTCGTCAGTGAATACGGCGGCGAGCTTCCGCCGGATCCCGGGCTCATCCGCGCGCTTCCCGGTGTCGGCGATTACACGGCAGGCGCGATCTGCGCCATTGCCTTCGGCCTGCCTGTCCCGGCAGTTGACGGCAATGTGATGCGCGTCATCTCCCGGCTCTACGAGCTCGAGGAGGATGTCCTCTCGCCGGCCGCCCGCCGAAGGGTCACGGAGCTTGTCGAAAAGGTCTATCCGCAGGGCGAGGGTCAGGCCTCTGCGTTTGTGCAGGGGCTGATGGAGCTTGGCGAGACGCTCTGCCTTCCGCGTGAGCCCCGCTGCGGGAGCTGCCCGCTCCGCGATTTCTGCCTTGCCCGTCTGCACGGCCGCACCGCCGAGCTTCCGCTCCGTACGGCCCGCACACAAAAAAAGGAAGAAACCAGGACTCTCCTGTACATCGAGGAGGACGGCAGGCTCCTTCTGCACCGGCGGCCCGCCAAGGGCGTGCTGGCCGGCCTGTGGGAGCTTCCTGCCGAGGAGGACGGCCTTCTTTCGGCTGAGCGCGGGGAAAAGCTCGCGCAGACAGCGCATGTGTTCACTCACCTGATCTGGAACATGACGCTCTTCCGCGCGGTCCTTCGGGAACCGGTATCCGAAAAGGACGGCTTCCGCTTCGTCTCGCCCGAGGAGCTCTCCGGGAAGCTGATGCTTCCGACGGCTTTTTCAAAGCTTTTAGCGCTTCTTCCCCCCGATGACAGACAAAACCCGTAAAACAGCATTTTACGGGTTTTTTTCGGCGGATGGCGGGGAATTTTTGCGATTTCTGCCCGCAGAATCTTGTATCGTTCCAAGGGCTATGGTATAATTTTAGGGCACGTTGATACAGCAAGTTTTTTACTGAAATATTTGGGAAAAAACGGAGTCACTCATGGGAAATCACAAGGGAATCGCAACATTATTACTGGTTATTCTTGCACTCGTCTGCCTTGGCGGCTGCGGGAAAAAGGAAACTGATTTAAGCAGCTGCGTAACGGCGGAGTATGCCGGTTATCACAGCATCGGGACAGCCAGGCTGTCCCTGATCAGCGAGGAGGAATTTATCGGACGCTATGCGGAAGCCTTCACGCTGAACAAAGCCCTGAAAAAGTATTTTAAGAGCGAGGAGGGCGCCTTCCAGCTTACAAGCCTGATGTCCTCCTCCGCCTCCTATAACGATCTGACACCGGAGGAGCTTTGCGCCTTTTTTTACCGCTCTGTTCTGAAAAAAGCCTTTAATCAGGGCACTCTTTCCAAGAACAAGGAGCTCTCCAACGGAGAGCAGCTTACCTTCTCCTGGGAGGAGGAGGGCGGTTATCCGGGAGGAAGAAACCTGCGTCAGGCCATCGATCTTTTCGATTTCAACGCCTCCTGTCCGGATATCTGGTTTACGGTTTCCGGCCTGAAGACGGTGCCGACCTTTGACCCCTTCGACCGGCTGAAGCTCAGCTATGAGAACTTCTCGCCCAATGCCACCCTGGTGCTTTCCGCAAAGGCGGCCTTGATCGAGGGAGAAGGCTACTCCGCCGATATCACCACCGGTCTGAAAAACGGCGACAAGGTCACCGTTACCTATACGCTGCCCATCTCGGCAGAGGAGTGCGCCAAGCGCTATGATAAGCTTCCGTCCCGCTGGCAGGCCGAGATCACCATCACCGGCGTACCGGAGCTCATCACCTCCGCCGATCAGATCGACGCCTCCGTCCTTTCGGCGATCAATGACGCCGGCCGTGACATGTATCGCCGCTGGAGCTGGCAGTGCACCTCCTGCGATGAGGTCGTTACCTATCTGGGCTGCTATCTGCTTGCCCCGGTCGATGAAAGCATCGAGAACAATATCATCATCCCCGTTTACCGGGTGACCTATACCGCCTACTTCACGGAGCCCTCCGGCTGGCGGCGCTCCTTCGAGCCCGGAGACCTGTACTGGTGCTGTGCGCTCGAGGGCGTCTCCGTCAAGGGCGACGGGAAGGTCCAGTATGCCTCCGGAACGGCAGCCGAATATACTTTCAAGGTCAAGACCGAAATTCTGGCCAAAGAGAACAAAAACGCCGGAACCAAGAGCTACTACAGCTTCAGCTGCTACGCTTACGAAAGCCTGGAGAACCTGTACAAGACAGAGGTCACGCCTCGGGTCGGGACCGATTTCACGGCAGTCGATCTGCTGACAAAAGAATAAACAGCCATATGAATCAGAAGGTCAAGTGGGGCATCATCGCCGCGGGCGGGATTGCCAGAAGAAGGACGCTGCCGGCTCTTCCGCTGGCGGATAAAGCCGAGGTCGTCGCGGTCATGGATACGAACGCGGAGGTCCTCGCGGAGCTTTCCGGCCGCTTCGGGATCCCGCGCAGCTATCGGACGGCGGAGGAGCTTCTGGCCGATCCGGAGGTCGAGGCCGTCTACGTGGCCAGCCCGGTCTGCTTCCACCGTGAGCAGGCCCTTGCGGTCCTGGCGGCGGGCAAGCATCTCCTGCTGGAAAAGCCGATCGGACTGAGCGCCTCCGAGGGTCTGGAAATCCTCGGCGCCGCCCGCCGCTCGGGCAAAAAAGCCGGCGCAGCCATGGTGATGCGCTTTCACGAGGGTCACCGGCAGATGAAGCAGGCCATCGCCCGGGGCGAGGTCAAGGGTGCCCGGGCGCTGATGCAGCGCCGCTACCGGGTGGAGGGCGATCTCAGCCTGCTGCTCCGCTGGGGCCGCTATTTTGGCGGCGGCAGGGGGGAATAACATGAAAAAGCACCTCGCGCAGGTGCTTTTTC
>JAZQNF010000015.1:0-6551 GCA_045627225.1 Bianqueaceae bacterium | reverse complement strand
AGCTCCGGAATGCCGGGGTAAGGCACGGTCCGGTCCATGCAGTGCTTTGCATAGTATTCTTTAAAATAAACATATGCCCGGTCGGTTATTTCCCGGGAAATATTCTCGGGAAAGCTGCTGCGGATCAGGTTGGGGATGCCGCGGCCGACAAAAAGACGGTATGCCTCCGTCGGATGCACGGGGCAGCCAAAGGCCTCAAGCGTCTCATTGCCCGCTGCCGCGAGGTCCTGAAGCGTATCGAGCAGAGTCCCGTCAAGATCGAACACCGCCGCCCGAAAGCGCCGCACACAGCGCAGGATGTGGTAGCCCGCATCCCGCTCCACCGTTTCGCAGTTCCCGAAAAGACGGCGGAGCTCCTCCGCCGCGCTGTCCGCTCCCTGCTTTTTCTGGATGACGACATACAGCCGTCCGCCCGGGATGAGGCTGTCGAAGGCCTGCTCAAACAGGGCATAAATGACCTTTTTCCCCGCACGGATGGGCGGATTGGTCAGAACCAGCTCGAAGCGACCCGCGGGAGGATCGGTCTCGTTGTTGACGACGCTTGCCGGAAGGCCCAGCGCCCGGGCGTTGCGCGCGCAAAGCTCCATGGCCCGCTCGTTGACATCGGCCAGCGTCAGGCGGCAGCCCTTCCACAGACGCCCCAGACTCAGCCCGATCGGTCCGTATCCGCAGCCGATATCCAGAAGCGAGGCGGGCTCATCCTCCAGTACGGCGACCGTCCGGATCAGAAGATCGGAACCGAAATCGACCCGGCTTCCGGAAAAAACGCCGCGATCCGTCACAAGCTCCAGTTCGCCGGAAGGACCCTCGTAATGAATGGTCCGCTCCTCCGATACGCTGCCGGGTTGATTGGTGTAATAATGGTCCGCCATGTTCAGTCTCCTTCGATCTTTCTTCCGCTATGATACGGCTTTTATGCTGTCCCGTCAAGGAGGAGCCGCCGCCCTTGCTCCCCTGCCGAATCTGTGATATACTCTTATTCGGCGCTGTAAGGCGCCTTCAGATGAAAGAGGGACTATTTATGCAATTCATACGCGAAAGTCAGTTTAAAGCCAATCTGCACAGCCACAGCACCCGTTCTGACGGCACTCTCACCCCCGCCGAGCTCAAGGAACTCTACAAGGGGCAGGGATACTCCATTCTGGCCATCACCGACCACGAGCATCCGGGCGACCACTCCGCCCTCTCCGATCCGGACTTCCTGCTTCTGGCGGGCTACGAGGCCTACATCCGCCGCACGCCGGACGGCAGCTTCAACGGCTTTCTGCCCGAGGTCCACCTCAACCTCTACGCACGCGACCCGCACAATATCGTCCAGATCTGGCCGGATAAGCGATACATGAAATACTTCCGCGATCCCGCCGAGCGCGAAAACCATCCGACCTACGGTCCCTCCACGCCCCGCGGCTATGACGCGGACGCCGTCAACGAGTACCTCCGTCTCGCGCGCGAGGACGGCTACCTGGTCGCCTACAACCACCCCGTCTGGTCACGCCAAAGCGCCGCCGATATCGCCGCGCTCGAGGGCCTTTTCTCCATCGAGATCTTCAACGGCCAGTCCTATCTCTGCGGCCTGCCCGAATACAACGGCGCCCTCTACGACCTGCTGCTGCGGGCCGGCAAGCGCCTCTTCATCCACTCCG
This sequence comes from Bianqueaceae bacterium, assembly GCA_045627225.1. Classification (GTDB taxonomy): domain Bacteria; phylum Bacillota; class Clostridia; order Lachnospirales; family Bianqueaceae; genus JAZQNF01. Next base: position 4,908 of record JAZQNF010000015.1, on the reverse strand, counting down.
CCGACGATAACCACAACCGCACGCCCAAGGGCTCTCCCTCGGACGATTCCTTCCTCGGCTTCACGATGTTCAACCTGGACGGCGACGAGCTTTCCTACGAAAACGTCATCCGGGCGATGGAAAGCGGCAGCTTCTACGCCTCGCAGGGGCCGCGCATCTACAGCCTCAGCATCGAGGACGGTACCGCGCACATCCGCACCTCCGCCGCCGCGCGCATCTCGCTCATCACCGACGGACAGCGCAACCGCACGGTCTTCCCCGAGCGCTTCGGCGAGTATCTGTACGGGGCCGATCTTCCCCTCATCGAGGGCGCCGGCTTCGTCCGCTTCAATGTGACCGACGAGTTCGGCCGCGCCGCGGATACGCGTGCCTATTTCCCCGAAGAATACTGCTGAGCCGCTTTTTCCGTCTGAAAACTGCCCCCGGCGGCCGGGACGGTGATATCAAAAAAGAAACGAGGAACAACTGATGTCATCATCGAAAAACTCTCTGCTGTCCATGATCCTGGCGGCGCTTTTCCTGGCGCTCGCCCTTGTGCTTCCCTTTCTGACGGGACAGATCCCGCAGATCGGCAGCGCTCTCTGTCCGATGCACCTGCCGGTGCTTCTGTGCGGATTTTTCTGCGGGCCCTGGTACGGCTTTCTGATCGGCCTCCTCGCCCCGCTCCTTCGATTTTTCCTGTTCGGCATGCCTCCGCTGATCCCGACGGGTCTGGCGATGTGCTTCGAGCTGGCCGCCTACGGCCTCAGCGCCGGGCTCCTGTACCGGCTGCTTCCCCGGAAAAAGCTCTGGATCTACGCTGCGCTCATCGGCGCGATGCTGGTCGGCCGGGCAGTCTGGGGCATCGTCCGCGTCCTGCTTTTCGAGCTGGAGGGCTCTCCCTTCGGCTGGGCAGCCTTTCTGGCCGGCGCCTTTACCAAAGCGCTGCCGGGCATTGCCCTGCAGCTGATCGTGATCCCCCCCATCGTTATGCTGTGGGAAAAGTGCCGGAAATAACGCCCGCATGTAATTACGAAAGCGTCCCCTTGACACGAGATCAGCTCGTGAAAAAGGGACGCTTTTTCTTTTTCATATCAATTTTCCGCTGCAATGATCGATCTCATGCTGGATGATCTGCGCTGTCCGGCCTACATACACGGCCTCACATTTCGCCATCGTCCTATCCTGATAGCGGACCCGAATCATCCGGAAGCGCTTCGTTTTTCTGATCCCGGCCAGCGACAGGCAGCCCTCCTCCGTTTCATAAGGAAGCCGGGCATCAATGATCTCCGGGTTCAGCATCAGCGTAAGCCTTCCGTTATCTTCAAAGGCGATGATGCGCTTCCGGACGCCGATCATGTTGGCGGCCATGCCGACGCACTCCTCGCGGTGTGCCGCCAGAGTGTCCAGAAGATCGTCGGCGACGGAAAGATCAGCGGCCGCGGCCGAAACCGAGCTCCTCGACAAAAAGAGCGGATCCTGCATGATTTCTCTGATCAAAGCGAACTCCTTGTAAAACATTATGGTAAGCAGACGCATCCAACGGCTGGTCACAAGCTACGATATCCAAGAAACGTAAACCAGCTGTCGGCCTCTTTTTTTCGGCAATACGCGCTCGCGCGTATTGCAAGGGCGCGTCAGGGTTGTATCCAAGGGAAAACCTTGAACGCGCCCTTAGTTTCTACCCGCCATCTGTCTCTCGCTGCGCTCTCGCCACTTTCCGAAGCGGTAGTAAAGCAGAAGCGCGATACCGGTCACGACCCAGGAGGCCACGTAGGACAGGCAAAGCACAGGCAGATTCTGGAAACGCGCGAAAAGCGTCACCATCCAGACCACACGGAAGAGGCAGATGCCGACACCGATGATGATGACCGGACGGACCGCATCGCCGGCGCCGCGCAGCACGGCCGAGAGAACCTCGATCAGGGTCCAGGTGAAGTAATAGGGCACGAAGTAGGTCATCATCTCGTAGGTCGTGTCGACGACTGCGGGGTCATCCGTGAGGATGCGGAGCAGGGGCTTGGCCGCCGCCATCAGACCGCCGCTGACAACGACCGTCATGATGAAGGAAATGAGCAGGCCCTGACGGACGCACTGCCTGACTCGGTCCATGCGGCCTGCGCCGATGTTCTGGCCGATAAAGGCCGTGATGGCCGCGCCCAGCGCATTGCTGATGGCCCAGTAGAGTCCGTCCGTTTTGGAGGTCATCGCCCAGGAGGCGACGACGACGGTGTTCAGGATGTTGACGCCCACCTGGATGACCATGTTGGAGAGCGAGTACATCGACGACTGAAGGCCGGACGGCACACCCAGCCGCACCATGGCGGAGAGATAGCTGCCGTTCAGCCGGAAGACCGAAAGGCTCAGGCGATAGTCCTCCGGCGTGGTCATGAGCCGGAGCGTCAGAAGGCCCATGTTGATCACCTGCGCGATGACCGTAGCGACGGCCACGCCCGCGATGCCCCAGTCAAACAAAAGCACAAAGGCAAAGTCGAGGATGATGTTGACCACGCAGCCGACCACCATGAAGAGGAAGGGGCCGGTCGAATCGCCGACGGCGCGCAGCATGTTGGACTCCATGTTGAGCACCAGAATGAAGGGCACACCCAGAAAATAGATGCGCAGATACAAGAGGGCACCCTCCAGGGTGTCGGCAGGCGTTTTCAGAAGCCGAAGCATCCAGGGCGTCGCCAGCAGACCGAAGCCTGCCAGCACCAGGCCGAGCAGCACGCAGAGCGCGATGGCGTTGCCAGCCGCCTTCTGGACGTCCTCCTTGCGGCCGGCGCCGAAAATCTGGGCGATGACAACGGAGGCTCCCGAGGCCATCGCAACGAAAAATCCGATCAGAACATTGATGATCTGCGCAGCACTGCCGCCGACCGCGGCAAGCGCCTCGGTCCCCACATATTTGCCCAGGATCATGCCGTCGACCGCGTTATACAGCTGCTGAATGCAGGTGCCCGCGGCGATCGGCAGGAAGAATACCAGCAGTTTCTTCCAGACCACACCCTCGGTCAGATCCCGGCGGCTGTCGTTTATGCTTCGAACCATTTAAGGGCCAGCATGGCTAAGGCTTCGGAAAGCTGCTTCAAATTCCAGCTGGAGGAATTGACGGTCACTTCAAAGGAGCTGCCGTCATCGGCATCTTTCCCGGTCAGGATCTCGCGGGTCAGCTCACGGTTGCGGTCGATCCGCTTGATATTGCGGCTGACCTCCTTCTCACTCAGCTGACCGCTTTCTTTCTTTTGCTCGCGCGCCATGCAGCGAGCCAGGCGGAAGTCAAAATCCGCGCAGACATAGATACGGAAGGGCTTATAGTCCTCCAGGATGACATCGGCGTCGCGCCCGACGATGATGCAGTCGTGGCCGGCAGCAGCGATATCCTCGATGATTTTGCGCTGGCGGGCCAGCAGCTGCGCCTGGATGACACTGTCCACAGGGGCCTGAGCGAAGCTGTTATGCAGCGTGAGCGGGATGCTCTGCCAGTCATGCTCATGCAGCACGCGGCGGACGTATTCCTCGTCCAGCCCCTCCTCCGATGCCAGCTTCTCGATGATCTCGCGGTCGTAATAATCCCAGCCGAGCACGTCGGCCAGACGCTTGCCAAGCTCGCGGCCGCCGCTTCCGAACTGTCTGCTTACGGTGATGATGCGCATTGCACAGCCTCCTCAATTCCCGATTTTTGGTCTATCATACTGCAAAATGTCCACTTCGGCAAGTAAATCCGCAAAAAAGAGCGCTGCCGATAAGCTGCAGCGCTCTTTTGCATGATCCGTTGCGGGCGGGCATAAAACGCATTCCGTTCCGGATGCGAAATACAGGCTCCGCTTTTATTTCGTATACTTTTTCAGCGTCTCACGGATGGCGCCGGGGCCGGCGATGAGCTCCTTGAAGTAGCCGATGACACGCTCGGCCAGGCCGACCTCATAGAGGTCAACGCCGAAGATCTTCGTGTTGGTCAGGAGGGGCTTCAGCGCCTCTTCCGCACCGGCCGCATCACCGCCCAGCGTGAAGGACGCAACATAGGGACGGACGGTATCCAGCAGGGGATCGGGGCTCAGCTCGAAGGCCTCGCCGTTATCGTTGATGCCCATCAGGTAGCGCAGCCAGCCGGCATGTACCAGGGGGATGAGCTTGAGGTCGTCCAGATTCAGACCGGCCTTCATGTAATTCTTGATCGTCTCACCGAAGCGGATGGACAGCTTCTGGGAGGTATCGGTCGCGATACGCTGAGGCGTGTCGGGCATGAAGGGATTGGGGAAGCGGACGTTCAGAACGGTGTCGATAAAGGTCTTGGGATCCAGAACGCCGGGGTTGACGACGACGGGCAGGCTCTCCTTGTAGCCGATGGTCTCGACCATCTTCTTGAGTTCGGGATCGCGCATTTCGGCCCAGATCTTGTCGTAGCCGAGCAGGCAGCCGTAAACGGCCAGGCAGGTATGCAGGGGGTTCAGGCAGGTGCAGACCTTCATGCGCTCGACCTTATCGACGGTCTCACGCTCGGTGAAGATGACGCCGACCTTTTCCAGCGGGGGACGGCCGTTGGGGAAGCTGTCCTCGATGACCAGATATTCGGTCTCCTCAGCGTTTACGAAGGGAGCGACCCAGGTGTTCTTGGAGGTAACGACGGGAGCGAGATCCGCCAGCTTGTCGTCCGCCAGCATCTTCTCAACGTTGGCATCGGGACGGGGCGTGATCTTGTCGATCATGGACCAGGGGAAGGAGAACTTCGCCGGGTCGTTCAGGTAGGCGCTGAAGCCGGCCTTTACCAGGCCGTTCTTTTCCCAGTTCTCGGCGAAGGCGTCCCTCGCGGCGTAGAGCTTGTCGCCGTTGTGGGAGCAGTTATCGGGGGAGACCATGGCGATGGGCAGCGCGCCGTTCGCGAAGCGCTCGTAGAGCAGCGCGGCGACCTTGCCGATGTAGCTCTGG
>JAZQNF010000014.1:0-3018 GCA_045627225.1 Bianqueaceae bacterium | reverse complement strand
TGCAGGAAGGCGTGCTCGGGACCGCTGGACGGATAGTCAAGGCCGCTGGCGACGCTGTAGACGGGCGCGGGCTCGCCGTTTTCGTCCTTCAGCATGATGCTGTTGAAGCCGTGCATGATGCCCTCGGTGCCGAAATTCAGGCTGGCGGCGTGGTCGCCCAGCTTCGGGCCGCGGCCCAGGGGCTCGACGCCGTAGATCTTGACGGGGTCGTTCAGGAAGCCCGCGAAGAAGCCGGCGGAGTTGGAGCCGCCGCCGACGCAGGCGGTGATGCAGTCAGGCAGCTCGCCGGTCATCTCGAGGAACTGCTCGCGCGCCTCGAAGCCGACGACGCTCTGGAAATCGCGGACCATCATCGGGAAGGGATGCGGGCCCAGAACGGAGCCGATGCAGTAGATGCAGTCCTTGTACTCGCGCGCGTAGGCAGCGAAGGCGGCATCGACGGCCTCCTTCAGGGTGGCCAGACCTTCGGTGACTTCGACGACGTTGGCGCCCAGGATCTTCATGCGGGCCACATTGGGGGCCTGCTTTTTGATATCGACGGAGCCCATATAGATGTCGCACTCGAGGCCGAAGTAGGCGGCGGCGGTGGCCAGGGCAACACCGTGCTGGCCGGCGCCGGTTTCGGCGATGATCTTCTTTTTGCCCATGTAGGAGGCCAGCAGGGCCTCGCCCATGCAGTGGTTGAGCTTATGCGCGCCGGTGTGGTTCAGGTCCTCGCGCTTGGCGTAGAGCTGAACGTTGCCGATGGAGGCAGACAGGCGCTCCAGATGGGAGATGGGCGTGGGACGGCCCTGGAACTCCTTGCGGATGCGGCGCAGCTCGTTGATGAAGCGGCGGCTTTTGGCGATCGTGAAGTAGGCCTCGTTGATCTCGGCCATGGCAGCCTTCAGCTCGTCGGAGATGTAGACGCCGCCGTAGGGGCCGAAGTAGCCTTTTTCATCGGGGTAGTCCTTGAAATAAGTATCAAAATTTACACCGTTGTAAATCATGGGGGGACCTCGCAGGGATTTTTATAGGCAGTACAGTTTGACGCCGGTTTCTCCGTCGATCTCGTCGATGCAGACGCTGACGAGCTCGTTTTTGGAGGTCGGGATGTTTTTGCCGACGTAATCGGGTCGGATGGGCAGCTCGCGGTGGCCCCGGTCGACGAGGACCGCCAGCTGGATGGCTCGCGGACGTCCCTCGGCAAAAACAGCCTCGATGGCTGCACGCGAGGTGCGTCCGGTGTAGATGACATCGTCGACGATGATGACCGTGTAGTCGGAAAGCCGGACGGGGATGCTGCAGTCCGAGCTCTGCGGCAGATCCGTCGTTTCGGTCAGATCGTCGCGGTAGAGAGAGATGTCGATGTGGCCGACCGGCACGCGGATGCCCTCGAATTTTTCGATATTATCCGCGAGCATGCGGGCTAGCGGGATGCCTCGGCGCTTGATGCCCAGAAGGCAGATGCCGGCGGCTCCCTTGTTTTTTTCGATGATTTCGTGCGTGATGCGGGCCAGTGAGCGCTGGACGCCCGCCTCGTCCATGATGGAGGCTTTCAGTTCCATGGCTTACAGGGTCAGGTTGATGGTCTGCTCGCCGTAGGCCTTTTCCAGATCGGCGTCGGTCAGCAGGCCGTCGCGCTTGCAGGCGATGGTCATGGCTTCCATTTCGACGCTCAGGTCCAGGATATCGCTTTGGAACAGATTCTCGTATTCCTTCTGCATGGCGCGCTCGATGTCGCCCATGTAGGAGATGACTTTTTCACGCGTGGACTGGATCTCGACGCCGCTCGCCTCGACCTTCTTGTACTTCTGCAGAATGATGCCGAGGGTGGGAAGGTAGTAGTTGAGGAACTGGCTGGAGGTCGGGATCTTTTCGGGCTTGTCCTTCAGGGTGGAGATGATCTTGTCGGCGATGGCCAGCACACGGCCGGTCGCGGTGCGGACCTCCTCGGATTTCAGCTTCGTGCTGATCAGTCTCTCCTCGACGACATAGCGGCGGGCCTTGGTCAGGACGGCGTTATCGGCGGCGTGGGCGGCCTCTGCGGCGGCGCTGACGTTATTGGTCCGGGAGGCCTTTTCTTTTTCCTCGGCCTCATCATGGGCGCCCTTGAAGGCCAGGAAAATGATGAAGGCCAGAAGGACCAGAAGGGCCAGGACGCCGACGAGGGCGATCCCGAAGAAAGCCTTGGAGAACAGACCGGAAAGTCCGGAGCCGCCGGAGAAGAAGGCGATCATCAGAAAAATGATGATGATCACACCGCAGCCGGCGGCGGAATCGGAAGAATTCCTTCTCATGGGTACCTCTTATTCGGATTTCTTGCTCATTTCAAGCAGCTTGGTTTTCAGGGCAGCTTCGATGACGGCCAGCTCCTGCTCGGCGGCGGCACGCTTCTCGCGGCCCTCTGCCTGGATGGCCAGGACGGAGTCGAGCGTCTCGATCAGCTTCTGGTTGGTGGCGCGGACCGTTTCGATGTCGATCAGGCTGCGCTCGCTCTCCTTGGCGATCTCGACCGTGCCGGTCTTCAGGGTCTCGGCGTTCTGCAGCAGCAGCTGGTTGGTCAGGTCGTTGACGGCCTGCTGGGCCTGCATGGCCTCCTGAGAGTGGGCCATGCCGAGGGCGAGGACCATCTGGTTCTTCCACAGGGGGATTGTGTTCATCAGGGTGGACTGGATACGGTCGACCATCAGGGTGTCGCTGTTCTGGATGAGGCGGATCTGCGGAGCCATCTGGATGGAGATGGTGCGGGTCAGCTCAAGGTCCATCAGCTTCTTCTCGAAGCGCTCCAGGAGCTCGGCGTAGTCACGGGCGGCCTGGGCATCCTCGGCGAGGTTGCTCCGGGCGGCCTTTTCCTGCAGCTCGACCAGAGTGGTGGTGCGCTCCTGCTCGAGGCGCTGCTTGCCGGCCATGATATACATGGTCAGCTCCTTGAAGTAGGTCAGGTTGGTGGCGTACATCTTGTCCAGCATGACGACGTCCTTGGTCAGCTGGTTCTGGTGGCTCTCCAGGGCGCCGGCGATGTGGTCGACGTTGACC
>JAZQNF010000013.1:0-2043 GCA_045627225.1 Bianqueaceae bacterium | reverse complement strand
ATTTCGTCGACTGCGTGAAATGCGGTCGGCCGGCCTCCCCCACCGCGGCCGGCGGCACGGCAGCGGTAAGGACCGCAAAGTGCTGCAAAGAGGCCTTTACGAGCGGCCGGGTGATGGAAATGTAAAAAGGTACGGCGGCAGGGATTTCTTTTGTTTCACTAAAAACAATGCAATGAAGAGCTCAAAAATCCTGATTTTTCGATAGAAATACCCGCTGAAAAGTTTTTCAGCGGGTATCTTTTTTCATACCGTAGCAAGCAGGGAAAATGAAATATTCCCCGCTCACAGCCGATTTGCATCGGCTTTGAATTTTCCGTCACAGCGCTTTCTTGCCTGACATTTCACGGGCCAGCTCCAGCACCATCTTTTCGGTACCGGCCCATCCCAGGCAGGGATCGGTGATGGACTGCCCGAAGACGGTCCCGCCGATATCCTGCGCGCCGTCCTCCAGATAGCTTTCCACCATGAAGCCCCTCACCATGCCCGCCAGCTCCGCATCGAAGCGCAGGCTGTGCAGCACGTCGGACGCGATGCGCGGCTGCTGGGCATAACGCTTCGCCGAGTTGGCATGGTTCGTGTCGATGATCAGCGCAGGGTTTTTAAGCGCCTGCTCGCGGTACTCGCGCGCGATGCGGACAAGATCCTCGTAGTAGTAATTGGGGACGTTGCGGCCGCGGGCGTCCACCCCACCGCGCAGGATCGCGTGCGCGTAGGGATTGCCGCCGGTCACGACCTCCCAACCCTGGTAGAGAAAATCGTGGCCGTGCTGCGCCGCGTGGATCGCGTTGAACATGACGTCGACATTGCCGCCGGTCCCGTTCTTCATGCCGACAGGCACATCCAGGCCGCTGGCCGTCAGACGGTGTTGCTGGTTCTCGACGGAGCGCGCACCGATGACCAGATAACCCAGGACATCGTCGAGGTAGGGAAGATCGCCCGGGTAGAGCATCTCATCCGCCGTCAAAAGCCCCGTTTCCTCCAGCACGCGCAGATGCAGACGCCGCACCGCCTCGATGCCGGAGCTCGCGTTGGGCTCCTCGGTCGGGTCGGGCTGATGCACCATCCCCATGTAGCCCTCCGAGAGGGTACGCGGCTTGGCGCCGTACACGCGGGGCACGATAAAGAGGCTCTCCTCCGTTTGCTTCGCCAGACGCGCCAGTCTCGTCACGTATTCCATGAGGGCGTCCTCATTATCGGCCGAGCAGGGACCGATGATCAGAAGCAGACGCGGATCCTCGCCGCGGAGAATGGCCTTCAGCTGCGAAAGCTTGTCTTCCCGCTTCCTCCGGGCCTGCTCCGACAGGGGCAGACGGGCCTTAAGCTCCTCGGCGGAGGGAAGCTTTCGGATATATTCAAAGCTCATAAGGCCTTCACATCTCTTCCCGCGACCAGACAGGCATCGGTGCCGGCCAGTCCCCGAAGCAGGATCTCACCCGTGCGGACGGGGGCCTGAATGCGAAGGGCACGGACCTCCTCCATCGCCTCGAAGAGCTTTCCCTTCGGGATAGGCTCATTGCTCTTGACGGAGCAGCGTGCATGATCGCCGCCGATGACGGGGACGGAGCTCGTCAGCGTACGCGTGGGATTGGTGCACTCGGTATAGCCGTATTCGGCGCCGCGATCGCAGCTGTTGCCGCTGACCGCAAAGCCGTTTTCCTCGTCCACCTGCAGCAGACAGCCGCGGGGACAGCAGATACAGGTCAGTTCTCTCATGTCAGACCTCCTTCGGAAGCTCTTCCAGCATGACCGTGATGCTCTTCTGCACCTTGGCCAGAAGGACTGCTGGCAGCGCAATGTTCTCCATCTCGCCGGGAGCCGTGCGGATGCGTTTGAAATGCGCGATCTCGGTCTCTCCGTCAGCCAGGACGCGGATGACGGCCGGGCCGGAGGGATTCGCGACGCGGAAGAAGATGCTCAGCTTTTCGCCCTTGCGGTCCGCGTGCAGACGCTGCGGGACCGTATAGCGAACGCCCGCTCCGGGGATCAGCTCGATCGGCGCGGCAGAAAGATCCGCCGGGCCCTCCAGCACCCGCCGGGCTGCCT
>JAZQNF010000012.1:0-20830 GCA_045627225.1 Bianqueaceae bacterium | reverse complement strand
CCTGATGGATTTCGTGGCGGCCGCTGACCGTTACGACGCTTCCATTCATAAGTTCGTAAAGGATTCTGACCAGTACCGGAAGAACAAGGACTTCGAGCATACCTATTTCGATCCCTTCGAGGACGAGATCGAATATGCCATCGAGCAGTATCAGTTCTCTTACGTAGCCTACTGCGTCCATGACGGCGATGAAGCCTATAAGGCTGACTACGATAAGGCCTCTGATTTCTACAACGATGTCTTCGAAATGTACTACAAGGTCTTCCGTCCTGTCTACGAGACGGAATACCGCGATTATTTCTTCAGTGAGGAAGACGGCTGGGATGAGGAGAGCATCCGGAACATTCTTCATCAGTCCGATCTGTATTCCGATCCCCACCTTACCGAGCTCAGAAAACGCATCGACGATATCCAGATGGAGTTCCGTGATATTGCGGATCCTGCCGGTGACCGTGCCGTTTCGACCCTCTTCGCGGAGTTCGTTTCCATCCAGAACGAAATCGCGCAGCTGATGGGCTATGACAATTATATGGATTATGCCTATTCGGATGTTTACGAGCGTGATTACACGGTCGATGATGTCCATAAGATGCGCGCTCTCGTCAAGAAATATCTGGGCGGCGGCCTGATCCTCGATTATTACAATTACAAGAGAGGTCAGCGTTCCTCTTACAGCTCCGTGTGCGGTCCCGATTCCAAAAAGAGTATCTTCCAGGACAATAAAGCCATGGGGATCGTCGCCGATTATTTCGATACTCTGCAGACCGATAAATATAAGAACGGCGTCGACTTCAAGGCTGAGCTGAACAAGCTGCTCAAGGAAGGCAATTATTACACCGGCAATTACGATGGCGCTTTTTCCTACTACCTCAGCACCCGTGACAATACGATTCTGTATTTCGGTCCGGGAAGTTATTCCGCTCCGTTTACGTTCGTGCATGAGTTCGGCCATTATTTCAACAATATCTACAATCACGGCATCGATATCAGCATGGACCACGATGAGACCCAGTCCCAGGGTGATGAGATGCTGTTCCTTGCCTATCTCAGCGAGCTCCTTACCGCGAACGGTGAGCAGGAGCAGTTCTCCGGCCTCGAAGCAGCCCAGATGCTGAATTCTCTTCAGACCATTCTTCTGGCGACTGCCGTCGACGAGTTCGAGGAGGCTGTTTACAGCGGCTATTATGCCGGCGACAATCTCAGAATCAAAACGATGCTGGAGAACGGTCCCGTTTCGAAGACCAGCTACGATCTTCTGTTCCAGCTCATTTCCGAGGACTACGGCCTGAACGACCTGTACAATCCCATCTACTGGCGTTACGTCTGCATCGAGGCTCCCGGCTATTACATCTCTTACGCGATGAGCCTGATTCCCAGTATTTCCGTTTACGCGAAGTATTGCGAGTCCGGCTATGAGGCGGCCAAGGAAGCTTACCTGAAGCTGTTCACCTTCTCTGACAATCCCAAGATGGCGCACATCGACGTGGCCGGCGACATGCTCTGCGACGTGGATTACGCGGATGTTCTCAAGTATTGCGGGCTGATGTCTGCTTTCGATGAGAAAACCTACAAGAGCCTCTACGAAATTTATAAAGTTTGCAGAAATAAGTAAGTTTTGTTTGACAAATGCTGTGTAGCGCTGTATACTGATACAGTGCTTTGGGGTTATAGCTCAGTTGGTTAGAGCATCACGTTGACATCGTGGGGGTCGATGGTTCGAGTCCATTTAACCCCAGCACAGGAACCGGAAATCTGATTGATTTCCGGTTCTTGTTATATGTCCGGAATCCGCAGTTTTTCGCGGAAGCCCCTTTTCTTTTTTGTCTCTATGGATTAAAATATCGAAAAAGGATCATATTTATCGAGGTAACTCTGTTACATGGAAAACAAGCGTTTGAAGGTCGGTATCATCGGGCTCGGAAGCCGCGGTCTCACGTATATGCGGGACGAGGAGCTCTTCCGCGAGAAGCTGGAGCTCGTCGCCATCGCCGATGTGAATCCCGCTAAGCTCAGGGACTTCGGCGAGCGCTACGGCGTCCCGGAGGAGGGGCGCTTCCTGGGCGATGAGGCGCTGTTCGCCGCGAAGCCGAAGCTGGACATCCTGTTCATCAGCACGCTCGACCGCTTCCATTTCGATGAGGCGATGAAGGCCATCGAGCTTGGCTACCATATTTTCATGGAAAAACCGGCCGGCATCGACATGGCGCAGTGCGAGATCCTGCGGAAGGCCGCGAAAGCTTCCGATAAACTCATCTGCGTCTGTCACGAGCTTCGCTACGCGCCAGGCTATCAGTTCATCAAGCGCATGATCGATTCCGGCGCGCTGGGCCGCGTTTACACGATTCAGTGGATGGAGCAGATCTCCTACAATCATCACGCGCATTCGTTCATCCGCGGCAACTGCGGACGGACCGTCGAGTCGAGCCCGCTGTTCCTGCAGAAGTGCAGCCATGATATGGACCTGATCACCTGGTTCACGGGGCGGCACGCGAAGAAGGTCACGTCCTTCGCGGAGTTGTCTGAGTTCCGGCCCGAAAACGCCCCCGAGGGCGCGCCTGAGCGCTGCACCGACGGCTGCCCCGCGGCGGAGACCTGTCCCTTCGACGCGGTGCGCCAGTACTTTACCGAGGGTGTGCTTGCCGGCAAGAGCGGCTGGCCCTATGAGATGGTCGTGCCGGTCGATTACAATCCGCAGAACATGCTGTCCGCGCTCGTTTCCGGGCGCTACGGCCGCTGTGTCTACCGCTGCGGAAGCGATTCGGTCGATCACCAGATCGTCGACATGGAGCTCGAGGACGGCATTCTCGTCAACTTCACGATGAGCACCTTTACCGCGAATAACGGCCGCCTGATCCACATCATGGGAACGCGCGGCGATCTGATCTGCGACATGGACGGCGAGCAGACGATCACCTTCCGGAACTGGCGCGGCGAAACGACCGTCACCCGCATCAGCGATCTGACCGACGATCTGGCCGGGCACGGCGGCGGCGACGCGGCGCTCGTCCGGGCCTTCGCGGAAGCGGTTCTGACCGGAGCTCCCGATCCGAATCTTCCGCTTCTCGAGGATACGCTGGAAAGTCACTACATCTGTCTGGCTGCCGAGGAATCCCGCAAGAACGGCGGCTGCCCGACGATGCTGAACTATTGACGCAAAGGAGTAAGAAATGTCCCTGTGTACAGTCACTGAGGCCGACGGACGCCTGACCGTCCGTCTTCCGGAACGGATCGATACCGTGAATTCCCTTGCCGTGCAGGATGAGATCGGAGCCGCGCGCGGCGCTCATCCCGGCCTGTCCGTGACACTCGACGGGGATGCGCTCGCGTATGTTTCTTCCTCGGGCCTTCGTATCATTCTTTCGCTGATCAAGGCAGATCCCGGCCTTCGTATGACGAATGTCGGCGGTGACGTTTACGACACGCTGGAGATGACCGGCTTCACGGAGCTCCTGCCTGTCGAAAAGAAATACCGCTGCCTCGACCTGGAGGGCTGCCCTGAAATCGCGCGCGGCGCGCAGGGCATCATCTACCGTTACAACGACGACACGATCGTGAAGGTTTTCAAGAGCAGCGTCCCCGTGGAACAGATCCGTGAGGAGCGCGAAAAGGCTCGTCACGCCTTTGTGCTTGGCCTTCCGACCGCCATCTCCTATGAGGTCGTCAAGGTGGGTGACCGCTACGGCTCGGTGTTCGAGCTCCTGGACTGCGCGTCCATGTCCCAGCAGATCGCGGCCGAGCCTGACCGCATGGACGAGTTCGTCCGGATCTTCGCGGAGCTTCTCCGGCAGATCCACGCGATCCGTTCCGAGGGAAATAATCTTCCGGACGCGAAGGATACCGTCCGAAAGTGGCTCGACGGCGCCTCTCCGTTCCTTGCGAAGGGAGAGTACGCGAGGCTCGTCAGCATGGTTATGAGCATTCCGGACGAGCCCTGTCTGCTCCATTTCGATTATCACACCAACAACATCATGATGCAGAACGGCGAGGCACTTTTGATCGACCTCGACACGCTCTGCCACGGCCATCCGATCTTCGAGCTTGCGAACGTCTTCGTCGGCTTCGTCGGGTTCGGCGCGGTCGATCCGGCGCTCAGCGAGAATTTCCTGCGTCTTCCGTATGAGGTCACGACCGCGTTCTGGAAGAAGTTCTTGCCGCTTTATTTGGGCAGCGAAGATACCGATTATCTGGCGAAGACCGAGCGGAAGATCGCCGTGCTTGGATATTTGCGCCTCGTACGCCATTTCGCCCGCCGCTGGGACGGCAAGGACGAAGAGGGGAGAGAGCGGATCCGGAAGGCACTCAGACTTCTTTTGGAACAGCTCGAGGGAACGGACAACTTTACATTCTGACATAAAGAGATCCGGACTGAAAAGTCCGGATCTTTTGCTTTACTATTTCATATAGCTGGATTATAATAGCAATAGTTGAACAACTGATCAACCGAACGGACTACGTCCACGAAAGGAGCTGCCATGAAAGCTGAAATGCCGCATTGCGCGACGACTCACGTCCACGGAGAGCTGCTCGAAAAGCTCTCGTCCGAGATGCCGGACGAAAATCTCCTGTGCGATCTCGCCGAGCTCTACAAGGTCTTCGGTGACAGCACGCGCATCAAGATCCTGTACGTGCTGTTCGAAGAGGAGGTCTGCGTCTGCGATATCGCGGCCGCCCTCGGCATGAGCCTTTCGGCGATCTCGCATCAGCTGCGCATCCTGAAGAACGCGAAGCTCGTGCAATACCGCAAGGATGGCAAAACCGTGTATTATTCCCTCGCGGACGACCACGTCCGCACCATCATCGGACAGGGAATGGACCATATCACCGAATAAGGAGAAATGAAATGAGAAAGACCTACCTGCTAGAAGACCTGGACTGCGCCAACTGCGCGCGCAAGATGGAGGATGGCATCAAGAAGCTGGAGGGCGTCCTGAATGCCAATGTCAATTTCCTGAGCCAGAAAATGGTGATCGAAGCGGCCGACGAGACCGATTGGGACGAGCTGATGGACCGCGTCGTCAAGGTCTGCCGGAAGGTCGAGCCGGACTGCCGGATCCTGCGCTAAGCCTATGAGCCGGAAACTGAAAAAGAAGCTCACGCGGATCGTTCTGGCCGCGGCGCTATTGCTTGTTGCCTGGCTATTGCCGGTCAATGGCATCTGGAGGCTTCTTGCCTTCCTGGTTCCGTATTTCGTAATCGGCTGGGATATTCTCTGGAAAGCGGTCCGCAACCTGATCCACGGACAGCTTCTCGATGAGAACTTCCTGATGGCGCTCGCCACGGTCGGCGCGCTGATCCTCGGCGATTTCCCGGAGGCAAGCTTCGTCATGCTGTTCTATCAGCTCGGCGAGTGGTTCCAGGATTTCGCAGTCGGGAAAAGCCGCCGTTCGATCAAGGAGCTGATGGACATGGCGCCCGATTACGCGAATGTGGAGCGGGACGGTGTTCTCAGCCAGGTCGATCCTTCGGAGCTTTCCGTAGGCGAACTGTTCACGGTCCTGCCCGGCGAGAAGATTCCCCTGGACGGCACGGTGGAAGAGGGCGAATCCTCGCTGAATACCGCGGCCCTGACCGGTGAGAGCGTTCCGCGCGAGGTCGTTCCCGGGGCGGAGGTTGTGAGCGGCTCCGTCAACCTGGGCGGCAAGCTGGTAATCCGAGCGTCGAAGGTTTTCGAGGATTCCACTGTTTCGCGGATTCTGGAACTGGTCGAAAATTCTACCTCCAATAAATCGAAGGCAGAGAATTTCATCACCCGTTTCGCGCGGGTCTACACACCGGCGGTCGTCTGCTGCGCGCTGCTGCTTGCAATCGTACCGTCGCTGATCACCGGTCAATGGGCTCTCTGGGTAAAGCGCGCGCTCGTGTTTCTGGTCGTTTCCTGCCCCTGCGCTTTGGTGATCTCGGTGCCGCTCGCGTTCTTCGGCGGGATCGGCGGCGCCTCGCGCCAGGGCATTCTCGTGAAGGGCTCCAACCATCTGGAGACGCTGACGAAATGCAGGATCGCGTTGATGGACAAGACCGGCACGCTGACCAAGGGTACCTTCCGGGTGACGAAGGCCGTTCCGGCCGCCGGCATCACCGAAGAACGGCTGCTGGAGACCGCCGTCGACTGCGAGGCGTATTCCGCTCACCCGATCGCGCTGTCGCTACGGGAGGCGCTTGGGCGTGAAGCGGATTTGACCGGCCTCGGCCAAAGCGAGACCCTGCCCGGGCTTGGGGTCATGACTGAGAAGAACGGCGTCATGCTCGCCGCAGGCAACGCGAAATTGATGGCGCGGGTCGGGATCGGCGAGGTTCCCTCGGCCGACGAGCCCGGCACGGTCGTCCATGTTTCCTCCGGAAGGGAGTACCTTGGCTATGTCCTCATCTCGGATGAACTGAAGGAGGATGCATGTGACTTTATCCGAGGGCTCCGGGAAGCCGGTATCCAAAAGACCGTGCTTCTTTCCGGAGACCGCCTGACTGTAGCGGAATATGTGGCAACGCAGTGCGGGATCGATGAGGTGCGGGCGGAGCTTCTTCCCGAGCAAAAGGTCGATGCCACACTCACGTATATGAAAGAGGGTGCCTGCTTCTTTGTCGGCGACGGCATCAATGACGCGCCGGTGCTCGTCTCGGCGCATCTCGGTATCGCGATGGGCGCTCTGGGCTCTGACGCGGCCATTGAGGCGGCTGATATCGTCCTGATGGATGACAAGCCGTCGAAGATCCTGAAGGCCCTTAAAACGGCAAATTTGACGCTGCGGATCGTTCGGGAGAACATCGTTTTCGCCCTGGCAGTCAAGCTCATCATCCTCGCGCTCAGCGCGTTCGGTGTAACGGGGATGGGCCTCGCCGTTTTCGGTGACGTCGGAGTCGCGTTCCTGTGCATCCTCAATTCGCTGAGAGCTTTGAAGAAATTGTAAATCGATTTCGGCCCGGAAATTTCAAAAACGTCCTTCGGGACGTTTTTTTATAGGATCAAATTGAGCAGCAGGAAGGCTGCAATCGGGCAGGCAGCTCCCAGAAGCAGCTCTCCTGCCTTATGCCGTTTGAGACGAAGAGAGGCCGCGACCGTAAGACCGAAAATGACAACGAACAAAGGGAGCAGCAGGAACAGCGGCATCACACGAAGATAGGCTGCGATGAAGAACGGTCCGGCGATCCCGGCCGCGTGGCCGCTGGCCCTGACTCCGCACAGGCTGAAGACCGCGATCAGAAGGCCTGAAATAAGGTAGGTGAGAAGAATGGTGAGCTCTTCTACGGGGCGGCGCATGATGAGCAGGGCCGCGGTACCGGCGCAATAACCGATCAACGACGCGATCATCGCATTTTTACGTCTTTTATCATTGTCGGTTTGGTTTTTGCATAAGTTCAATAGGTAACCGGCGATCGGGACGAGGCACATGGCGGCGGTCAGCAGCCAGAACGTAAGGGAATCGAAATACTGTTTTCGAAGACGAAGAAGGACAAGGAGTCCTTCATTCAACAGGCAGGGTAGAGTCAGCAACCGGATCAGGAGCCAGAAAAAGCGTTTCATGAGATCACCTCCGCGGTCAAGCGTAGCCCTGCGGCAGAAGAAAAACAAGAAACACGTCAGAGAAAGGCTGAAAACAGTTCTACGATTGGTAGATAGGTAGAATTAGGGCTCTACGATTTGTAGAATAGCAGTAGAATCGTCTGGAAATCCTCTTGAAATGACTGATTCGCGTGTGTTATAATGTGCTCCGAACATTTTGTGTAGTATCTGAGATATATTGAACAGGAGGCCCGGAAAGATAAATGAGTGATTTGCATTCAGTGTTAGGCGATAATCTGACAGAGCAAAGACATCTTTCCGGCTATACCCAGAAACAGGTCGCCGAAAAACTCAGCTATTCCGATAAGGCAGTCTCCAAATGGGAGAGAGGCGCCTCGGTGCCCGATATCACCGTCCTGAAAAAGCTGGCGGAGCTCTACGGCGTTTCGGTCGACGATCTCCTGACCCGCCGCCGAGGGAAGACAGATGAAGAGATCCGGCTCGAGAAGATCCGCTACCGCAATTACGCTTTGATCTGCGGCATGAGCGTGCTGCTGGTCTGGCTGATTGCTACCGTGCTGTTCGTTCTTTTCCGCTATCTGTTTCCGCAAAATCCCTGGCATTTCATGTGCTTTATCTACGCGTTTCCGGTGTCCTGTGTCGTCTGGCTCGTTCTCAATTCGGTCTGGCTGAACAGGCGGCTGAATTACCTGATTATTTCGATTCTGCTTTGGGCGGTTCTTTTGGCCGTTTTCATGACGTTTGTTCCGTTGGGACTCCGTCTCTGGTTCATATTTGCGCTTGGAATCCCCGGGCAGCTGATCATTCTTCTCTGGTCCAGGATCCGGAAGAATCCGGAAAAGGATTCGGACACAAATAACACATAAAAAAAGACCGGCACTCATCATTGCCGGTCTTTTTTTGCGCAATATTATTTCATCTTGTCGATATAGTCCGCGGCAGCCAGGGCGGCGATCGCGCCGTCCGCGGCAGCGGTGGTCACCTGTCGGATTCTTTTGCTGCGGCAGTCGCCGGCCACGAACAGTCCCTTCGCGGGCGTGGTGCAGCTTTCGTCGCTGTCCGCGTAACCCCAGGCATTCAGCGGAATCTGCGCGGCAAAGGGCTCGTTCTGGGGGATCAGGCCGATCGCGATGAACAGGCCGTCCAGAGTAAGCTCCCGCATCGAGCCGTCATGCTCGTTCTTGATGCGGATGCCCTTCAGCTCGCCGTCGCCGAGGAAGGAATCGACCGTCACGCCGTAGATCACTTCCACGTTGTCGTTCGCGAGGAGCTGCTGCTGCAGCTTCGCTTCCGCAGTCAGATAATCGAGATTCTGCACGATGTACAGCTTCTTGACGAGCTCCGCCAGAAGCACGGCTTCGACGAGGGCGGAGTTGCCGCCGCCGATCACGGCCACGGTCTGATCCTTGTAGAAGGCGCCGTCGCAGACTGCGCAGAAGGAAATGCCGTTGCCGACCAGCTCTTCTTCACCCGGAACGCCAAGCATCCGGTGCTTCGCGCCGGTGGCGACGATCACGGCTTTCGCCTCGAAGTCGCCGTCATCCGAGAGGATTTTCCAGCTGCCGTCCGGGAGGTTTTCGAGCCCGGTCACCTCGGCGGATTCGAATTCGCCGCCCTGTTCGATGACCTGTTCCACCAGCTTCTCGGCAAATTCGTTGCCGGAAAGCGCCAGGAAGCCGGGGATGTTCTCTACCTTCGGGGAGAAGGTAATCTGCCCGCCGAAGGAGGCTTTTTCGATCACGAGAACGGTTTTTCCGGCCCGGAGGGCGTAAAGCGCGGCCGTAAGTCCCGCGGGACCTCCGCCGACGATGACGATGTCATACATGATATTTGCTCCTTTTTTGTGGAAAAGCCCCGGACCGGAACCGGTTCGGAAGGCCGACGCGGTGCGGTCCGGGACTTCAGGGGGATTGGATTCGGATCAGCCGATGTACTTCTTGATCTCGGAGACCAGCGCGTACTTGGTGATTTCGCCGTTCTGAATCACGACCAGCGTGGGCGCCTGCTTGATGCCGTACTGCTTGGCCAGCTCGGGCTTGTCGGTGGCGTAGATCTTCTCATAGGGGATGCCGGCCTTGTCGAGAGAAGCACAGGCGATCTTACAGTTCGGGCAGGTGGGGGTCGCGAACAGGAGGCGCTGCACGCCGCCTTCATTCACGGTGGCTACATCCTGAGAGCAGCAGCAATCCTCAGCGGGAGCATCCGCGTTCAGAGGGCCGACATGGGTCAGGTGGGAGTTGCCGATGTCGTAGACCTTGCGGTCCTTGAACTCCTGGGCCTTGCCGTCGTTCCAGTTCTGGACAGGCCGATAGTAACCGGTGATGCGGCTGTAAACCTCGGTCTTCTCGCCGCAGATCGGGCAGGTGTACTGCTCGCCGCTCAGATAGCCGTGGCTCTTGCAGACAGAATAGGTGGGAGACAGCGTGTAGTAGGGAAGCTTGTAGTTCTCGGCGATCTTGCGGACCAGGTTCGCGGCGGCCTTCCAGTCAGGCAGCTTTTCGCCCAGGAAGGTGTGGAACACGGTGCCGGAGGTGTAGAGGGTCTGCAGCTCGTCCTGGATGTCCAGCGCGGTGAAGATATCCTCGGTATAGCCGACGGGGTGGTGCGAGGAGTTGGTGTAGTAGGGCGTCTCGTCGCAGGTCTTGGCGGCGGTGATGATGTCGGGGAAGAGCTCGCGGTCATGCTTCGCCAGACGGTAGGAGGTGGACTCGGCGGGAGTGGCCTCCAGGTTGTACAGGTCGCCGTACATCTCCTGATAGTCGGAGAGGCGGTTGCGCATATGGTTCAGGACCTCGATCGTGAAATCCTGGCACTCCTTGGTGGTCATGTCCTTGCGGACCCACTTGGCGTTCAGACCGGCTTCGTTCATGCCGACGAGGCCGATGGTGGAGAAGTGGTTCGCGAAGGTGCCCAGATAACGCTTGGTGTAGGGATACAGGCCGTTGTCGAGCAGCTTGGTGATGACGGTGCGCTTGGTCTTCAGCGAACGGGCGGAGATGTCCATCATGCGGTCCAGACGGCGGTAGAAGTCTTCCTTGTTGGCGGAAAGATACGCGATACGGGGCATGTTGATGGTGACGACGCCGATGGAGCCGGTGCTTTCGCCGCTGCCGAAGAAACCGCCGCTCTTCTTGCGGAGTTCGCGGAGATCGTGGCGCAGACGGCAGCACATGGACCGGACGTCATTGGGCTCCATGTCGCTGTTGATGAAGTTGGAGAAGTAGGGCGTGCCGTACTTGGAGGACATCTCGAAGAGCAGACGGTAGTTCTCGGTCTCGGACCAATCGAAGTTCTTCGTGATGGAGTAGGTGGGGATGGGGTACTGGAAGCCGCGGCCGTTGGCGTCGCCCTCGATCATGATCTCGATGAAGGCCTTGTTGACCATATCCATCTCGGGCTGGACGTCCTTGTACTTGAAATCCATTTCCTTGCCGCCGACGATGCAGTTCAGCTCGGCGAGGTCAGCGGGCACCACCCAGTCGAGGGTGATGTTGGAGAAGGGAGCCTGGGTGCCCCAGCGGCTGGGGGTATTGACGCCGTAGATGAAGGATTCGATGCACTTCTTCACGGTGTCATAGTCCAGATTGTCGGCCCGGACAAAGGGAGCCAGGTAGGTATCGAAGGAGGAGAAGGCCTGCGCGCCGGCCCATTCGTTCTGCATGATGCCCAGGAAGTTGACCATCTGGTTGCAGAGGGTGGCCAGGTGCTTGGCGGGCGCGGAGGTGATCTTGCCGGTGACGCCGCCGAGACCCTCCTGGATCAGCTGCTTCAGGGACCAGCCGGCGCAGTAGCCGGTCAGCATGGAAAGATCGTGCAGATGGATATCGGCGTTGCGGTGCGCGTTCGCGATTTCCTCATCGTAGATCTCGCTCAGCCAGTAGTTGGCGGTGATGGCGCCGGAGTTGGAGAGAATCAGACCGCCGACGGAATAGGTGACGGTGGAGTTTTCCTTGACGCGCCAGTCATTGACCTTGACATAGTTATCCACCAGCTTCTTGTAATCCAGCATGGTGGAACCGATGTTTCGGATGTTCTCACGCTGCTTGCGGTAGAGGATGTAGGCCTTGGCCACGTCGTCGTAACCGGCCTTGATCAGGACGGTCTCGACGCTGTCCTGGATATCCTCGACGGCAATGCGGGTGTCTTCGACTTTCCCTTCGAAATCGGCCGTGACCTTGAGGGCCAGGAAATCGATCACGTCGGGGTGGTACTGCTTGCCGCACGCATCGAATGCGGCAATGATCGCCTTCTTAATTTTGTCCAGATCGAAGCCGACGATCTTTCCGTCACGTTTTACTACTGCATACATTTTATTTTACCTCTTTCAAAGGGTGATATCGGTTCAAAATATATCACAGATATGGTGGCAAAATCAAGAGGCAAAACACTATATATTGTGTTTTGCCTCTCAAAATGTGTCATATTTCGTTTTACATGCCGCGGATCGCGACGGAGTCGACGAGACCCTCGACCGAAGCTTTCATTTTTTCCATCGTTGCGAACGAAACGGGATGGAGACCCTCGCCGATCAGATTGCCGCTGTCCTTGAAGGCCTGCAGGAAATAGCGGGGCGCGCCCTGGATCCACTCGCCGATGGCACGGATCTCGTCGACGCCGTGGAACTCTTCGGTGACGGTCGTGCGGAACTCGAAATCGACCGGACGGGTCAGAAGATAGCGGATGCTTTCCTCGATCGGCGCGAGATCCATGCGGGGGAGGCCGGCGGTCTCCGCGTAACGGGCGGGCGCGTTCTTGACGTCCATCGCGACATAGTCGACCAGGCCTTCACCGACCAGCTTCTTCAGTTTGGCGGGATTCGAGCCATTCGTATCGAGCTTGACGAGATAACCCTTCTCCTTGACCTTGCGCATGAACGTTTCGAGCTCGGGCTGAAGCGTGGGCTCGCCGCCGGTGAAGCAGACCGCGTCGAGCAGGCCCTTGCGCTTTTCGAGGTAGGAGAGGATCTCTTCCTCCGTAAAGCCCGGGTCATCCGGGATCTCGGTGACGAGCAGCGCGTTATGGCAGAAGGGACAGCGGAAATTGCAGCCCGCGGAAAAGAGCGTGACGGCCATGTGGCCGGGATAATCTAATAAGGTAAGCTTCTGAAAACCCTGAAATACCATGGCGTTCTCCGTTTACATCTTCCGGTAGAGTCCGATCACCTTGCCGAGAATCGTGCATTCCTTGACCAGGATCGGGGCGAGGCGGTCGTTTTCGGGCTGAAGACGGATGTAGCCGTCTTCCTTATAGAAGGTCTTGACGGTGACGTCCTCGCCCAGGAGCGCCACGACGTAGTCGCCGTTGCGGGCAGTGTTCTGCTGGCGGACGAGGATCAGGTCGCCGTCGAAGATACCTGCGTTGATCATGCTTTCGCCGCGGACGTGCAGCATAAATACATCGGAGTTATGGGCCAGATCGACGGGCAGGGGGAAATAGTCCTCGATGTTTTCCACCGCGAGGATGGGCTCGCCGGCGGTGACGCGGCCTACGATCGGGACGGCCGTAAGCTCGGGCAGCACGCCGGGCAGAGGAGAGCTGAGGTCCTCGGGCGTTTCCTGGCGGTACGCGCGGCCGTAGGGGCTGCCGTCGACATCCTTCAGGATCTCGAGCGCGCGGGACTGGCCGGGCATGCGGCGCAGGTATCCGGCATCCTCCAGCGACTTGATGTAGCGCTGGGCGGTCGCGGTGGAAAGCTGGCCGTTCGCGGCGCAGATCTCCCGGTAGGTGGGAATGTAGCCCTTGGAGGACTGGACGGAAATAATATAAGAAAGAATATCCTTCTGCTTCTGGTTCAGCTCCCGGTCCATTTTTCTTCTCCCTTTCTCGTGTTTTGCCGTTTCGGACGGCTTTTATTGAATTATACTCCCGAAAGGGCTCCGTGTCAAAACATTTGTTCTATTTGCGAAACATTTTTTCAGTTTTCGCTTGACAGAAACAAATGTTTAGTATATCATAAGATCATACGAAACAAATGTTCCGCGCCCTGTCAAGGATCGCGGCAGAGAATACAGAGAAGAGGTTTCCGGGATGAGCAAAAAACACGGCAAAAACAACAAGCGCAGATACATCCGTTCCCTTACCGTCTATTCGGCCCTGGCCGTGCTGCTGACGGTCCTTCTGATTTCCGTCCTGTTCAGCGCCCACCGCACCGAGGCGGATGATCCCACCGTGAAGAGCTACATTTGTGTGGAGGTTCAGCGCGGCGATTCGCTCTGGGACTATGCCGAGCAGTACGCGCCCCGCGGTCTTTCCGAGAACGCCTACATCCGTCAGGTGCGCGAGCTCAATCATCTGAGCGGCTCCACCATCATCGCCGGCCAGTACCTGATTCTTCCCGTTTATTCTGTTCCCGAAATCTGATCCGAAGTTTTTCCTCCGGAAAGGGCAGGGCTCCGTTCGCACGGGGTCCTTTCTTTCTGCAGCAGGCAGAGCGGACGGGATTCTCCCGGTCTTTGCGGAACGAATAATGAGAGTGAAAACTGCATATTTTCTGCTTGACATCGGATTTCCGGTGTGCTAATATCCTAATGTTGCCGCGTAAAAAGGCAACGCCGCCGCACAAAGAGGCGGGCATCCTCCGCAAGAAGGGCTGCCCGGAAAATTCTTCCAGAGAAGATGCCGTATTTGGCGAGTATATAAGAAGGAGGTGCTCGGATGTACGCTGTAATTGAGACCGGCGGAAAACAGTACCGGGTACAAGAAGGAGATACGATCTCCGTTGAGAAGTTAGGTTTGCTCGAGGGCGAAGCCTACACGTTCGACAAGGTCCTCATGCTTGCTGACGGCAAGACCGTGAAGGCCGGTGCTCCCTATGTCAAGGGTGCTACCGTGACTGCTACCGTGGTGGAAGAAGGCCGCGGCAAGAAGGTCGTCGTCTATAAGTACAAGTCCAAGAAGACGTATCACAAGAAGCAGGGACACAGACAGGCTTATACCAAGCTGACCATCAACGCGATCAACGCCTGAAAAGGTGATCCGCAATGATCCGTGCTTCGTTCTTCCGTAACTCCGAAAACCTTTTCTGTGGCTTCGAACTCAGCGGTCACGCCGGGTTCGCCGAAGAGGGAAAAGACATCGTCTGCGCGGCGGTCTCCGCTCTGGCGCAGAATACCGTCAATTCCATCGAGGCGTTCGCGGACGAGATCCCGGAGGTCCGCATAGGGGAGGAGGGCTACCTCTTCTGCTGTGTCGCTTCTTTGAAAGAGGGAAAAAGCAACGATAAGGCTGAACTGCTTCTCCGGTCGTTCAAACTCGGCCTGGATGAAATCAGCAAGGAGTATGGGAAGTCCTATTTGAAAGTCACGTCGAACAAAAGAGCTTAAAGCTTTCTCGAAGGAGGTGCAAATCCATGTTGTCCATGAATCTTCAGTTATTCGCTCATAAAAAGGGTGTCGGTTCTACCAAGAACGGCCGTGATTCCGAGTCCAAGCGTCTTGGCGCCAAGAGAGCGGACGGTCAGGTCGTGAAGGCCGGTAACATTCTTTACCGTCAGCGCGGCACCCGGATCCATCCCGGTACCAACGTCGGCATCGGCAAGGATGATACTCTGTACGCCCTGGTGGACGGACGTGTCAAGTTCGAGCGTCTGGGCCGCGACAAGAAGCAGGTTTCTGTTTATCCTGAGGCGGAATGAGTTCGGCTGCCGGAAGCCTTCGTGCTTTCGGCGGAGAATGCTGAAAACAATAGGCTCCGGAATCAGCCGGAGCCTATTTCTTTTTTGAAAAAACAGTGTTATAATCATAAAAGATTTCGTAAAATACGAGGATTTCTTTCATGTTTGTTGATGAGGTCAAAATCTACATCGAATCCGGCAAGGGCGGCAACGGCTGCGCTTCCTTCATGCGCCAGAAGTTCATGCCCAGCATGGGCCCGGACGGCGGCGACGGCGGCAAAGGCGGAGACGTGATCTTCCAGGCGGACAACGCCATGAACACGCTCTACGATTTCCGGCATATCCACAGCTACAAGGCCGAGAACGGCCGCGACGGCAGCGGCTCGAACTGTTCCGGCCGCAAGGGCGAGAACCTGATCATCAAGGTGCCCACCGGTACCGTGATCAAGGAAGCGGAGTCCGGTCTCGTGATCGTCGACATGGCCGAGGAAGGCCAGACCGAAACGGTGCTGATCGGCGGCAAGGGCGGCAAGGGCAACCAGCATTATGCCACGCCCACCATGCAGATGCCGCAGTTCGCGCAGCAGGGCCAGGAGGGCAAAGGGCTCTGGGTCATCCTCGAGCTCAAGGTGCTTGCGGACGTGGGCCTTCTGGGCTATCCGAACGCCGGCAAATCCACGTTCCTGACGAGAGTCTCCAACGCGCGCCCGAAGATCGCCGACTATCCCTTCACTACGCTGACGCCGCAGCTGGGCGTCGTTCCGCTGACCTATGGCAAGACGCTCGTCATCGCGGATATCCCCGGCCTCATCGACGGCGCCTCCGAGGGCATCGGTCTCGGGCATGAATTCCTCAAGCATCTGGAACGGACCCGCGTGCTGATCCATCTGGTCGACATGGCCGGAACGGATGGACGCGATCCGGTCGAGGACCTCGAAAACATCAACAAGGAGCTGGCCCTGTACAGTCCCGAGCTTGCGGAGCTTCCGCAGGTCATCGGCCTGAACAAATGCGATCTTCCGGACTCCGAAATCTTCATGGAGGAGATGGAGGAGCACTGCAAGGAAAAGGGCTATACCTATTTCAAGATTTCCGCGGCGACCGGCGCCGGCATCCGCCCGCTGCTCGATGAGGTCGTCCGTCTCCGCGATTCCATCGCCGAGAAGCCGCTCGTTTTCGAGCGTGAATACTTCCCCGAGCGCGAGCTCGAAGAGGACGACGAGAACGGCGGCATCGAGATCGAGATCAACGAAAAAGGCGAATACTGCATCTACGGACCGGCCATCGACAAGATGCTGGGCTACACGCATCTGGAGTCCGAGCGCGGTTTCGATTTCTTCCAGAAGTTCATGCACGAGCGCGGCGTCATCCGCCGTCTCGAAGCGATGGGCATCGAGGAAGGCGATACGGTCGTCGTCGGCGAGATCGCCTTCGAATTCTATCATTGAGGTGAGAACATGCTTACTTCCAAACAAAGAGCGTTTCTGCGCGGACTGGGACAGAAGCTCGAGC
Source organism: Bianqueaceae bacterium (assembly GCA_045627225.1). Lineage (GTDB taxonomy): Bacteria > Bacillota > Clostridia > Lachnospirales > Bianqueaceae > JAZQNF01. The sequence continues at coordinate 4,190 of JAZQNF010000012.1, read as the reverse complement.
CGGTTTTCCAGGTCGGTAAATCCGGTGTCACGCCCGAGCTGATCAAGGCGGTCGATGAGGCGCTGGAGGCCCGCGAGCTGATCAAGCTGAACCATCTGAACAACTGTGAGGAAGAGATCCGCGACGTCTGCGAGCGAATCTGCTCCCGCACTCATGCCGATCCCGTACAGGTGATCGGTCACCGCTTCGTCATCTATCGGGCCGCCAAAGAGCCGGTCATCGAGGTGCCCGGCATGAAGCTGCCTGAGAAGCCCGCGAAGCCCGCCGAGGCTGCGAAGCCGGCCGTCAAAAAGCCCGCTGTCAAGAAGCCTGCTGCCTCTAAAAACGCTTTCAAAAAGCCCGCGGATAAGAAAGCTCCCGCGAAAAAGGCGGCGAAATAATGGTCCTGCGATTCCGCACCGGTCTCGAAAAGGAGATCCTGAAGGATCTGAGACTGCATCTGAAGGACAGCCGGTACCGGCACGTTCTTGGAGTCGAAAAGGCCGCTGTAAGCCTTGCGAGGCGTTTTGGCGAGGATGTTTATCTAGCGCGTATTGCTGCGCTTCTGCACGATAACGCGAAATTTCTTACTGCCGATGAGCTTTTAGCCGCCTGCGGTGAGAACAGGGAGCGCTTCGGCCTTAGTCTCACGCACGAATCCGTTCTGCACGCGTTTGCCGGAGCCGAAAGAGCGAGGCTGCGTTTTGGAATCGAGGATCCGGAGCTTCTCGACGCTGTACGCTTCCACACGACCGGCCGTCCTGATATGACGCGGCTCGATGAGATCATCTTCATTGCGGATTACATCGAAGAAAACCGTGCGCCGTTCGAGGGGCTGGAGGAGGCCAGGCGACTCAGCAAGAAGGACCTCGACAAGTGCTGCTTGCAGATCCTCGGACAGACGCTTGGCTATCTGGAGAGCAAAAACAGCCCGATTCACCCACTGACAAACGATAGTTATCACTATTTCCGAACGAAATGTTCGCAATTATGAGGCAATTCCAATTCACAGGAGCATAATTATGAAGAAAAACATCGTTGACGAAGCCGCGATTGAAAAGGATCTTGCGGTTTCCAAGCAAATGTGCGCTAAGATCTACAAGGCGCTCGATGACAAGCAGGGCGCGGACATCAAGATTCTGGACATCCACGAGGTTTCCATCCTGGCCGATTATTTCGTGATCGCGCACGGCAACAACCCGAACCATCTGGCCGCGATGATCGATGAGGTTCAGGACAAGCTGGCGGAGGCCGGCTATGACGACGCGAAGATCGAAGGCTACGGCGACAACAGCTGGGTCCTGATGGATTACGGCCGGGTCATCGTACACGTGTTCCATAAGGAAGCGCGGTTATTCTATGACCTGGAGAGAATCTGGTCAGACAGCCGGATCGTGGATCCCGCAGAGCTGTAACAACAAAAATATACGGCCGCTAAAATCGCGATTTAAGCGGCCTGTTGCAAAAGGGACGGTATAACGTTCAAGGGCTTGCGAAGATGTATGTGCGCTTCCCGCTGCAACATTTCGTAAAAGTTGTGTTTTGCGAAATGTTGCAAGTAAGTCCGCGGCACTCTTCTACCGCCTATATTCAGCAAAATTCCGTCCAAGAAACCATTCACAAGGATACCCATGACTACTCAGCAGCTTCTCAGTTTCACGCGCAAGGCCGTCGATCAGTACGGAATGATCCGCGAAGGCGATAAGATCGGCGTCGGTGTTTCCGGCGGCAAGGACAGCCTGACGCTCGCAGTCGCGCTGAAGGGTCTGCAGCGTTTTTATCCGAAGCATTTCGAGCTTGTTTGCTACACGGTCTCTCTGGGCTTCCCGGGGACGGACTTCTCCTCCATCGAAGCCTTCATGGCCGAGCACGGGATCGAATATCACGTCATTCTGACCGACATCGGCCAGGTTGTCTTCGACGAACGAAAAGAAGAAAATCCCTGCTCGCTATGTTCTAAAATGCGGAAAGGCGCCCTGAACGTCGCCGCCAAGGTCGTCGGCTGCACAACCATCGCCTTGGGACACAACATGGAGGACGTGGTCGAAAGCTTCCTCATGAGCCTTCTGCACGAAGGACGGCTGCACACCTTCCAGCCCGTCACGCACTGGGACCGGATGGACCTCTATGCGATCCGGCCGCTGATTTTCGCTCACGAGCAGGATATCCTCTACTACGCCAACAAGAATAACCTGCCGATCGTCAAGAACCCCTGTCCCGCCAACGGTTTCACCGCGCGGGAGGAAGCCAAGCAGCAGCTGATCCGGTGGAATCAGCAGGATCGCGGCACGACTGACCGGATCTTCCGGGCCATCCGGGAATCCGGCATGAAAGGCTGGAGCTGATGAATTATCACGAAGAACAAAAGGTCGATTCGATCAAGAAGCTGCGGAAGCTCAGCTACGAGCTCCCGCCTTTTCTGGCGGAATATTTCCGCGGGATCGAACTGAATACGGCGGAACGCACGCGTCTCGGCTATGCGCACGACCTGAAGATCTTCTTCCATTATCTTGTCAGCGAGGTCCCGGCTTTCGAGGGCAAAGCGGTCGAGAGGCTCACCGCGGATGATCTGAACAAGGTCACGGCGGGCGATATTGAGGGCTTCCTGAACTACGTTTCCTACTACACCGCGGATCCGGACAGCGATGCCGAGCCGCAGGAGTATCAGAACGGAGAAAAAGGCAAGGCCCGGAAGCTCGCCGCGGTCCGCAGCATGTTCAAATTCTTCTATAAAAAGCAGGTCGTCAGCGCGGATCCGGCGGCCCTCGTCAGCACACCGAAGATCCACGACAAGAACATCATCCGCCTGGATGCCGGCGAAATCGCGCGCCTCCTCGACCAGGTCGAAAGCGGCGAAAAGCTGAGCGACCGCCAGCAGCAATACCACAAGCTCACGCAGCTTCGGGACGTCGCGCTGATTACCACCCTGCTCGGCACCGGCATGCGAATTTCGGAGTGTGTCGGGCTGGACATCGACGACGTCGATTTCGACAACAACGGCCTCCGGATCATCCGGAAGGGCGGCAACGAGGCCGTGGTCTATTTCGGCGGAGAGGTCCGGAAGGCACTGCTCGACTATCTGGTCGAACGGAAGCAGCAGGACACCGTAAAGGGGCATGAAAACGCCCTCTTCCTCTCGATGCAGAAAAAGCGGATGAGCGTCCGCGCAATCGAGCTCCTGGTCGACAAATATTCGAAAACGATCACCACGCTGAAGCACATTACGCCGCACAAGCTGCGCTCCACCTACGGCACGGCGCTCTACAACGAGACCGGCGACATTTATCTGGTCGCGGACGTGCTTGGCCACAAGGACGTCAACACGACGCGGAAGCATTATGCGAACATGGATGAGAACCGCCGCCGCGCCGCCGCAAACGCGGTAGTCCTCCGGGATGAGGAGCTTGCGGCCATGAAGGACGTCAATCCGACCGTCGAAATCGAACGCAAAAAGTCTTCGGACGACGGCAAATAATACAATCGCAAAAGACCCGCCGGACAGAGTCGCCTCTGCGCAGCGGGTCTTATTGTTGTGATTTCAGCAGCCTTCCCACACAAGGCGGCGGAGCGTCTCCTTCTCCTCCTCCGGCAGGAACGCGGCATCGCAGGAGTTCAGAAGGAGCTGCCGGAAGGCATCGGCGGAAAGGGCGAAGGTCTCCTCCATCAGCCTGTACTCGCGGGCGATATCCGTCCCTTCGATCGCGGGATCGTCGGAATTGACGGTGCAGCGGACACCGGCTGCGAGGAGCCTCGCGAGAGGATGCTCGGCGTAGTCCGCATAGATCGAGGTGCAAAGGTTGCTGGTCGGGCAGCATTCGAGGTACACGCCCTCTTCCGCCAGCTTCTTCACCAGCTCCGGATCCTCCGTGGAGCGGACGCCGTGGCCGATGCGTTTCGCGCCGAAACGGAGCGCCATCCGGACGCTTTCGGGGCCGTCGGCCTCGCCCGCGTGGATCGTAAAAGGAACGCCCGCGTCAGACGCGTAGGCAAACAGCTCCTCATAATCCCGATTGGGGAAAAGCGCTTCCGCGCCGGCCAGGTCGACCGCGCAGACGCCCTTTCCGAGATATTTCCGGGCAACGTCGACAGTCTCGAAATTCTCCGCTTCATTTCCCTTGCCGCGCATCGCGCAGAGAATGAGCTGCGCATGCTCGCCGGAATCGCGGATGCCGAGAATCGCGGCCCGAACAGCCTGTTCCTGGGTAAGCCCC
>JAZQNF010000011.1:0-9208 GCA_045627225.1 Bianqueaceae bacterium | reverse complement strand
ATATGAATTCCTTTTCGGCGGGCTATTTTTTGTCAAAACCTCCTGATGAGTCTTTGACATATATGTATGCGTTTTGCATCACCTGATAAAAATCTGTGCCACAAAAAAACATGCGCCCCCGAAGACCGTTTTCCCGTGTCGAAGGGGGGCGCATGTTTTTAATTATATGCTTTCTCCCACACATCGGCGTAGGTGCTCATGGGCTCATCGGAGAGCATGCACATCAGCAGGAAGGCCTCGTAGGGATTGGCAGGATAGATCTCGCCGAAATAGCAGCTGCGCAGCAGCTCGTTGCCCTCCTGCAGGAAGTGCTCGAGACGGGCGCGCGGGTTATCGTCGTTTTGGTAGCGGCGGTTTTCCGAATGCAGGAAGAAGAGCAGGGTGAGCAGCTCAAAGCGCCGGACGGGAACACGGTCGGCCAGAAGCTCGGAGATTCGCTGGCGGTTCAGGAAAAGGCCGCGGAAGAGCTCGCCGAGGGACGAATCGCGGGCGGTGATCAGATTACCGGAGGGACTCTGCGGGATCGCGGAGGAGATGATGCGCTCGAGATCGGCCGGACCGATATCGTCGGCGCTGTAGACACGGCTGCCCGTGATGTCATTGTTATAGATGTCGGCGATGGTTTCGCAGCACTCATGATACAGCCTCCGGAAGGCGCGGCGGGCCTCGGTCTGCTGATAGCTTTCGCCCGCGCGGGAGCGCAGCTTCTCCATTTCGCGGAGGAGCGTTTGATCGCTGTCGATCCCGGAGAGCGAAACCGGCTTGCGGCGCGGCGGCCGGCTGGTGCGGCTTTCCCCGTAAAGGCGCATCAGCTCCTCGAATTTCGGGTAGGCGTAATTATGCTCGTAGCAGTAGGCGCAGCAAAGCTCGAAGGGATCCTGCAGATCCAGACTTTGCAGGCGCAGAGCCTTGGTCAGGAACAGATTGACCTCCTCGGGGCTGAGCCTGAGCCCAAAGCCGAGCAGCAGGACAGTCTGCCTTCGGGTGACCTTCTGGCTCAGCCAGTTGGCGGCCGCCTGGCGGAGCGAGGTCGTGGAATCCTCCGAGAAGGACGCGGGCGTCAGATTGTCCCGGAAGGAATCGCAGAGGATACGGCGGTACAGCTTGTCCTCCGTTTCGTCAAAGCGGCTCTCGAGGCCGGCGCTGCGGTGCAGATAGCGTTTTAAGTAATCGCAGAAGGGAACGGCGCGCAGATTGTGTTGGAGCGTATCGTAGATGAGAGAATCGTCCATCCGGGCAAAATCCGGGTTCTGAAAGACCTTGTCTATCTGCAGCCAGGCGTTTTCCGTATAGTTCGGTTCTTGTATTTCCATAAGCTTCTCCATGGGGAACTGATCTTAGTGACCGAAAAGGGAAAGGAGCGCGGAAACGGTCCAGATGTCGGCGGCGGCCGAGATCAGCGCGCCGGGAATGATCCACCAAAGATTCTTTCCGCTTTTTCTCCGGACGGGGGATCGGAGCGCCTCGAGCGCCTTGCGCATGTCGGATGCTCCGGAAAAACGGTCGGAGGGCTCGAAGGCGCAGGCGCGCAGGATGACCGAGGCGAGAGGATCGGAGGCCGCTTCGGGCGCGGGCAGAGCCCTTCCGGTCAGACGCTTGGTCAGCGCCTCGCTGCGGTCCGAGGGACTGAACAAATGCTTTTCGCTCATAAAGGGAAGGCGCATCCCGTTCATCAGTCGGTAGAGCACGAGCCCGAGCGAGTAGAGGTCGGCGCGGTGGTCATAGCGCTTCATGGCGGCGACCTCGGGCGCCATGTAATTGGCCGTTCCTTGTCTCGAATAGAGCGAGCTCAGGTTTTCGAGCGAGCGTGCCACGCCGAAATCGCCCAGCTTGAAAACGCCCTCGCGATCGACGAAGATGTTTTCGGGCTTGATGTCGCGGTGCACGATCCGTCGCTTTTCGCAGGCCTCCAGTGCGCGGCTGATGTCGGTGCCGATGCGGATGACCTCCTCCTCGGTCGGCTCGTGGTCGGCAAAATAGGCCCCCAGCGGCTTCAGGAGCTCCATCCGGTACAGGAACACATAGCCGCGGCCGCTGTCGAGCGGAAGCAGCTTGTAGTCATAGAGCTGCACGATGTTGGGCTCTCCGCTGAGTGATTTCATGCTGACGGCCTCTTTTTCGCAGCTTTTGGCCAGCTCCTCCAGAAAGCGTGCCTCTTCCTCCGGCTTCATCAGGCCCGCGAGCGAGCCCGAAAACGTGTCGGTCTCAAAGGCCGTGCTGCCGTCCGGAGCTTCGTCCAGGGTGATGAAGATCAGCTTGACGGCGATGTCCTCCTGACGGGCCCGATAGACGGAGCCGTAGGCGCCGCGTCCGATCATCTCGCCTGGCGTGAGATCCGGCCAGGCCCGGGTGATATACTCTGTTCGCTGCATGTGAGCATCCTTCCGGTCTGCGGGCAGCCGCCGAAGACGGACGGCCGCAGTCACTGAGTTATATAGTGTCATTATACTCTTTGGAAACGGAGGATGGCAAGGGGGAAAAATGCATCTTGACTTCCCTTCTCCGTTATGCTATAGTTTAAGTCACGTTTTAGGAGGTATTCCCATGAAGGCTATTGCGATTATCATTTCCATCATTCTTTTTGCCGTATGTCTGGTCCTTTCCGCGGCCGTTCTGATTCAGCAGGGCAAGAGTGCCGGTCTGTCCGGTGCTATCGGCGGCGGCAGCTCCGACACCTATTTCGGCCGCAATAAGAACCACACCGTAGAGGGCAAGCTGAATCTGATCACCAAGATCATGGGCGCTGCTCTTATCGTGCTCAGTCTGGTTCTGTATTTTCTGGTAGCCGCTATCGGCTGATCAAAAGAGAAAATGATAAATGCGGCCGTGGGCATCCATGGCCGTATTTTTTCATCTGCACCCTATCCGAGAAAGGAGGGATCCCGCACCGTGAGCAAGGAGTATTTCAAGCTGCTGGCGCAAAACAAAAAGGCTCATTTCGAGTATTTTCTGGAGGAGCTGCTGGAAGCCGGCATCGAGCTGAAGGGCACCGAGGTCAAGTCGATGCGCATGGGCAAATGCAGCCTGAAGGAAAGCTTCATCAAGATCGAAAACGGAGAAGCCTGGCTCTATAATATGCACATCAGCCCGTATGATATGGGCAATCTTTTCAATACGGATCCGCTCCGTACCCGGCGTCTGCTGCTGCATGGGGCCGAGATCCGCAAGCTTTCCCAGGCAGTCAGGACGGACGGCTATACCATCGTCCCGGTCCGCGCGTATCTGAGCGGGAACCGTGTCAAGATCGAGATCGCGCTGGCAAAGGGCAAAAAGCTCTACGATAAGCGCGAGGCCATCGCCGAAAAGGACCGCCGCCGGGAGACGGAAAGAGACTATAAGAACGGCTATCGATGATGCCGGTCAACCTCCGCGGCTGCCCGCGGCAGTTCGGCGCCGAAGCTGAGATTGGTTCTTGAAACCGCGCCGGATTTATGGTATAATACTTTTCATAGGATACAAAGGCATCGTCCTTTGATATTTTAGTTTTACTTACTTTTAGGAGGAATTACAAATGGCTGAAACCAAAACCAAAAAGGCTGCTGTCACCGAGGCCGACAAGAAGAAAGCTACCGGCAAGCGCGTTCTTGCTATCTTCTTCTGGGTTCTTGCCCTTGGCTGTGAGCTGGTTGCCTTTATGAACCTGAGCGGTAAGTGGTATCTTCCCGAGCTGATCCCCGCGCTGCCCGACAACTATCTTCTGTACCTCATCATCTTCCTGGTCCTTGATCTGATCTTCCTTATCATCGGTTCTCAGATCTGGAAGCAGGCTAACCGCCTTGACCCGGCTTCCAAGTCCAACAAGGTCGCGTTCTTCCTGCAGAACCAGATGGGCCTTATCGTTGCCATCGCCTGCTTCGTTCCCTTCATCATCAAGCTGTTCGCCGGCAAGGATGTCAAGCTGGACGGCAAGCAGAAGACCATCGTCGGCGTTGTTGCCTGTGCTGCCCTTCTGATCGGCGGTCTGGCCTCTGTTGACTGGAACCCCATCTCTGTTGAGGATAAGCAGGCTGCCATCGATACCATCGAGGATCAGGTCTACACCACTGCTTACGGTCATTGCTATCATACTCACGAGGACTGCCAGTCCATCAAGAACTCCACCAATCTGAACGATCCGATGGATGTTAAGGATGCGATCGAGGCCGGCTACACCAAGTACTGCTCTTACTGCGAGAAGCAGGACAACGTTACTCCTGAAGAGTAAGAAGCGCGGCTGACCCGTCCGGGTTTTCCGCAGCCATCAAAAAAGATAAGGCAGACGGTTTCGGATAAACCGAAGGCGTCTGCCTTCTTTTCACCAAAGCTCCCGGGCTTTTTCAATTTTCAGGAGGATGAGGCTGTGAAAAAATTTCTGCTGCGGCTGATCCGGCTCTACCAGGCGGTTCCCGGTCCCTGGCACGGTGCCTGCCGTTACGAGCCCAGCTGCTCCCACTATGCCGCCGAGGCGGTGGAGCGTTTCGGGGCTGCCCGCGGTACCTGGCTGACCGTCCGGCGGCTGCTTCGCTGCGCGCCCTGGGGCGGAAGCGGCTATGATCCGGTCCCGCAGGAATATCCGTCCCGCCGTTATAAACAGATCCGGGTTCCCGCCCCCGGGGATCAGAAAACGGAGTAAACGGACTTTTTCGCTTCCGCTTGACAGTCCATTTTGAAATCGGTATACTAAACGTTAAGACAGCGTCGGGCGGAGACTTCAGTCCTATGCAATGAGATCGCTCGAACCGTGTCAGGTCCGAAAGGAAGCAGCACTAAGAGCTCACTCTCATGTGATATAGGGTGCTGAAGTTTCCGCCGGTCGCTGTTTTATTTTTTATCAGGAGGAAAGAACATGGCCTATCTGGCACTCTACCGGAAGTACCGTCCCTCAACCTTCGACGAAATCGTGGGTCAGAAGGCGGTCGTGACGGCGCTCCGCAACCAGGTCAAATTCGGAACGGTCGGGCACGCGTATCTGTTCTGCGGCACGCGCGGCACCGGCAAAACCTCGGTCGCGCGCGTCTTTGCCAAGGCGGTCAACTGTCTCGACCCGAAGGAGGGCAGCCCCTGCAACGAGTGCGAGCTCTGCCGTGAGGCAGCCTCCGGCTTCAACATCATCGAAATCGATGCCGCCTCCAACAACGGTGTCGACAATATCCGCGAGCTCCGTGACGAGGTCGTTTATACCCCCGTCAAGGGCCGCTACAAGGTCTACATCATTGACGAGGTCCACATGCTTTCCCCTTCGGCCTTCAATGCGCTTTTAAAGACCCTGGAGGAGCCGCCGGAGCATGTCATCTTCATTCTGGCCACCACCGAGCCCCAAAAGGTCATGGCCACCATCCTCTCGCGCTGCCAGCGCTACGATTTCAAGCGCCTGACAGTGGAGGAGATCCGCAGCCGGCTGGCCTATGTCTGCCGGGAGGAGGGGATCGAGGCCGAGTCCGATGCGCTCGCCTACATGGCCTCCTACGCCGACGGCGGCATGCGCGACGCGCTCAGCCTGCTCGATCAGTGCCGCGCCTATTACACCGGCGAGGCCATCACGCTGGAGAAGGTGCTTGACGTGCTCGGTGCGGTCGACGGCACCGTTCTGGCCGACATGACGGCATCGCTTGCCCGCGGAGATGCGCTGGGCCTTCTGGAGGGCGTTGACCGCATCTTCCTGGCCGGCCGTGATCCGCTGCAGTTCGTGCTTTCCTGGACCGGCTATCTGCGGGGCGTGCTGATGTACCGCGTCCTCGGGGATGAGGCCGAGAGCTATGTCAACGAGGCCGAGAACGTCAGGGCGCGCATGAAGGAGCAGGGAAGCTCCGTCACGCGCGAGCAGCTGATTTTCTTCATTCAGGAGCTTTCGCGCCTGGCCAACAGCCTGCGCTTTGCCCAGCAGCGGCGAATTCTTCTGGAGACCGGCCTGATCTCGATCGCGTCCGGACTGTCGTCCGCGGAGGGCAGCTCGGCTCTCAGCGCACGCCTCGACCTGCTCGAGCAGAAGCTCGAGAGCCTGAAGGCGATGCCCGCCCAGGCTTCGGTAGCCGCTCAGTCGGCCGCGCCTGCGCAGGCCCGGGCGGCGGTGTCATCGGCCTCCGGGACACAATCCTCCGGCCAGGCCTCGGCGCCGCGCTTTTCGGCCGAACCCGCGGCCGTGCCTGCCGAAGCTCCGTCAGCGGCCAAAGCGCACCCGGGGGAGGCCAAGGCTTCGGACAAGCCGGAGCAGGCCCTGTCAGGGGATCTGTCCTGGGGCGCGGTCAAGGACCGCATTTCGCAGAATTATCCGCCCCTCTCGGGCTTTTTAAGCGACATGACGCTGGAGGAGGGCGAGGAGGCCGGCACGCTCGTGCTGCGCGGAGAGCCCTTCATGATGAGCTTCGTCCGCGGCAAGGAGGATGCCAACCTTCGCTGGATGGAGCAGTTCATTCAGAAAGAGACCGGTAAGAGCTACAGGATCCTGACCGGAAGCCCCGTCAAAAAAGAGGGCGGCAAATCGATGCAGGAGATCGTCGGAAGCATGGGTGCTTCCATAGACTGGAAATAAAAGGAGATTATTATGGCAAAGAGAAGCGGTTATACCGGCGGAATGCCCGGCGGTGCCAACATGAACAATCTGATGAAGCAGGCGCAGAAAATGCAGCGCCAGATGGAGGAAATGCAGAAGGAGCTCGAGGTTTCCGAGTTTGAAGGCTCCGCGGGCGGCGGCGCCGTCACGGTCAAGGTATCCGGCAAAAAGGAGCTCGTCTCCGTCAAGATCCGTCCCGAGGCGGTGGATCCCGATGATGTCGAAATGCTGGAGGATCTGATCATGGCAGCCGCCAATGAGGCCCTCCGGAGCGTGGACAGCTATTCCTCCGGCAAGATGAGCGGCCTCACCGGCGGCATGGGCGGTCTGGGCGGCATGCCCGGCCTGGGCGGCGGCATGGGAGGCCTGTTCTGATGGACTACTACGGCAGCTCCGTCAGCCGGCTGATCGACGAGCTGGCCCGCCTTCCCGGCATCGGGCGCAAAAGCGCTCAGCGCCTGGCCTTTCACATCGTCCGCGATAAGGAGGAGAACGTGCAGGCCCTGTCTGAGGCGATCCTGGAAGCAAGGGCCGGTGTCCGCTGGTGCAAAATCTGCTGCACGATGACCGACGGAGAGATCTGTCCCATCTGCGCAGATGCCGGCCGCGACCGCTCCGTCATCATGGTCGTTGAGGACTCTCGCGACATGGTCGCCTACGAGAAGACCCGCGGCTACAAGGGACTTTACCACATCCTGCAGGGCGTCATCTCGCCCATGTCCGGCACCGAGCCCGCCGATCTCCGCATCCGCGAGCTTCTGGAGCGCCTGCGCGATGAGACCGTCAGGGAGGTCATCCTTGCCACGAACCCGACCGTGGAGGGTGAAACGACGGCTCTGTATATCGCCCGCCTGATCAAGCCGCTGGGCATCCGCGTCACGCGCATCGCCAACGGCGTGCCCGTCGGCGGCGATCTGGAATATATCGATGAAGTAACGCTGACCCGTGCCCTCGAGGGCCGCGTCAGCCTGTAATTACTGCTCTGAAGGAGGATACGGCCATGAATCAGGAGGCGTATGAGACCTACCTGCGCTTTCGCCGGAGACTGAAGGCGCTTCAGTATGCGGAGTTTCTGACGGATTGGGACAATCAGACGGAGGCGCCCGCCGGCGCAGCCGGGAACGAGGCCGAGGCTCAGGGCGAGCTGGCCGCGCTGCAGTACGAAATCAGCACGGACCCGGCCTTCACCGAGGCCGTCGAGACCCTTTACGCCGAGCGCGATTCGCTCGACGAGCTCATGCAGCACGAGATCGTCGAGACGCGCAGACAGCTTGAGCGCGACCGCCGCATCCCCAAGGACGAGCTGGTGCGCCAGAAAGCGCTGCTTTCCCGCGCCTACGGCGTCTACGTCGACGCCAAGCGCACGAACGATTTTGCCAAATTCGCGCCTTATCTGGAGCAGATCCTCAGCTACGTCAAAAAGACCTGCGGCTGGCTGGAGACCGAGAAGCTTCACGGCTATGACGTCCTGCTCGATCAGTTCGAGCCGGGCTTTACGCGGCAGGAGTACGACCGCTTCTTTGAGGTCCTGCGCCGCCGCCTCGTGCCCTTCGTGAAGAAGATCACGGCGCTAAAGCCCGATTACGACCGCAGCTTCGCCGACAAAATCTATCCCGTGGACGCCCAGCGCGCCTTCTGCGAGTATCTGCGCCGCGCGCTCTGCTTCGACACGAGCCGGGGCGTCATGAAGGAGAGCGAGCATCCCTTCACCAGCAATTTCACCACCGATGATGTCCGCATCACCGTGCATTATTACCCCGAGCTGTTCAGCTCCAGCATTTTCTCCGTCATCCACGAGACCGGACACGCGCTCTACGAGCAGCAGTGCGACCCCGCCCTCAACGCGACCTTCTCCGGCGGCGGCGCCAGCATGGGCCTGCACGAGAGCCAGTCGCGCCTCTACGAGAACATGATCGGCCGGAGCGAGGCCTTCTGGGAGGCTCATTACGGGAAGCTTCAGGAAACCTTCCCCGAGCAGCTTGTCGGCGTTCCCCTGGAGGATTTCGTCCGCTATATCAACACCGCCGAGATGTCCTTCATCCGCACCGAGGCCGATGAGCTGACCTATCCGCTCCACATCATGCTCCGCTATCAGATGGAGCAGGACTATATCGAAAACGGGCTGGCCGTTTCGGACTTTCCGTCCCACTGGAACCGGCTCTTCACCGAATACTTCGGCATCACCCCGCCGACGGACACCGAGGGCGTCCTGCAGGACGTCCACTGGGCCTACGGCGAGATGGGCTACTTCCCCACCTACGCCCTCGGCAGCGCCTACGCCGCGCAGATCTACGCGGCCATGTCGCGTGAGCTGGACATCGATGAGGCCCTCCGGAGCGGAAGCACCCGGGCCGTCAATGACTGGCTGCGCGAGCACGTGCATCGCTACGGCTCCTCCAAATATCCGAAGGAGATCCTTCGTCTGGCCACCGGAGAGGACTTTGATCCCAACTATTATGTCGACTATCTGATCGGCAAGTACAGCCGGATCTACGGAGTCGGGGAATGAAAAAGAACTACAAAATGACCGTCGCCTATGACGGCACCCGCTATTTCGGCTGGGAAAAGCAGCCCGGTCAGGAGATGACGATCCAGGGCAAGCTGGAAACGGTGCTCAGCCGCATGCTGGCCGGAAACGGCGCCGATGTGCCCGAGACCTCAAGTCGGAGGCCAAGCGGT
>JAZQNF010000010.1:0-3940 GCA_045627225.1 Bianqueaceae bacterium | reverse complement strand
AGTCCTCGTGGCCGCCGACGCCGCCCGCACCGGGATATCCGCCGGCGAAGGTCTTGCCGAAGATGGTCAGGTCGGGGTCGATGCCGTAGAAGCCCTGTGCACCGGACAGGCCGATGCGGAAGCCGGAGACGACCTCATCGCAGACGAGCAGCGCGCCGTACTTGTGCGCGAGCTCCTCGCAGCCCTTGACGAACTCGCGGGAGACCGGGCGCGTGCCGCTTTCGGGGCCGACGGGCTCGATATAGACCGCCGCGTTGCCGCCGTTTAAGCGTCCCCACCAGAGCTTGCGCTCCAGATCATCGAGGTCGTTCGGGAAGAATTCGTTGGTATGCTGGAAGACGAAGTTCGGGACGCCGGGGCTCTGCAGGCCCTTGGTGCCGGGGATGCGCATGCCGTAGGCGATCTGATCGGACCAGCCGTGATAGGCGCCGCCCATCTTCAGGACGTTCTTGTGGCCGGTCTTGAGACGCGCCACGCGGAGGGCGCACATGCAGGCCTCGGTGCCGCTGCCGAGCATGCGGAACTTATCGACGCTGGGCACGCAGTCGCTGATCTTCCTGGCCAGCTTGTATTCGTATTCGTGGAAAAGGCCGGTGGAGGGGCCGCAGGTCTTGAGCAGCTCGATGACCGCGTCGCGGACCACCGGGTCGTTGGAGCCGATGATGGTGGGGCCGCCGGCCTGCAGCAGGTCATAATACCAGTTCCCGTCGATGTCGTAGAGCTTGTTGCCCTCGGCCTTCGTGATGACGATGGGGAAGGGATGATTGAAGGCCAGATTATGCTGGACGCCGCCCGGGATGACCTCCTTTGCCTCGGTGATCATCGCCTTGGAGCCGGCGCATTTTTTGTCAAAATATTCCTGCTCGTAGGCCTTGAGCGCCTCCGGGCGGATCGATGTGATCGGTTTTTTAATCAGCTCATCCAGCTGCGCGGTCACGGCCGCCGCATCCAGATATTCGTCGATTGCAAATCCGTTGTATGCCATTTTTCAGCTACCTCTCTTTCATTGTTGCCGTCACGAACTCGGTACGGATAGGATATCACACGGCCGGTCTTTTGACAATAAAAAAGCACCGGAGATTGCTGAGTCCGATGCTTTCAGATGTATTTATTCGTGCGGATTGACGTGCACCATGATGTGCTTGACCGCCGGGAAGCGGGCCTCGATCAGGTCGTGCACCTCCTCGGCCACGCGATGCGCCTCGCGGAGCGGGACAGAGCCGTCCTCGCTGATCTCGAGATCCACGTAGTAGCGGTTCCCGAAGGTGCGCACCTGCAGCATGTCGATGCCCAGCACGCCCGGCACGGAGCCGATGCAGCTGCGAAGCTCCGTGAGGACCTCCTCGCTGCAGGAGCGGTCGACCATCTGCCCGATGGCCTCGCGGAAGGCCAGATAGGCCGTACGCAGCAGGAAGAGGCAGACCAGAAGGCTTGCGATGAGATCCGCGGCCGGGAAGCCGCAGCGCGCCAGAATGATACCGATGAGCGCGCCCAGGGTCGCGAGCACATCCGCGCGGTGATCCCAGGCCGCCGCCTTCAGCGGCAGCGAATCGATCTTCTCCGCGTTGCCCTTCGTATACCAGAAAAGGATCTCCTTGGTCACGATCGAGATGAGCGCGGCCACGACCGAAAGCAGCCCCGGCTCGGTCCGCTCCAGGTAGGCGCCGCCGGTCAGGTCCTCGATGGCCGTATGCCCGACAAAGACCGCGGTCACAAAAAGCAGCACCGCCAGCACGACCGTGGTAACGCTTTCGAAGCGCTCGTGCCCGTAGGGATGCTCGCGGTCGGCCTTCGTGTTCGCCATGCGCGTTCCGATGATGACGATGACGCCCGAGAGCGCATCGAAGGCCGAATTGATGGCGTCCGAAATCAGCGCATCCGAGCCGGCCAGCAGGCCGCCCAGAAGCTTGACCAGACAGAGCCCGAGGCTCGCGATGATGCAGACGAGAGACACGCGCCGCGCAACGGCGGCCGCGTCGAAGGGAGCAGTGACAGTGTTCATAGGTTCAAATACAGGGTTTTTCCGGAAACAAGAAGGACGCCCATCTCCGGCGTCCAGGAACAGTAAGGGTATTGTACTATATTTGTGCTATTTTGGCAAGTGCTCCGTCAGCCGGCAGGCACGCCCTCATTTAAACAGCTCAAAAACGCCTCATCATATCCTTTCGCTGAAATCATCATAGCGGTCTTCTCCTTGTTTTTGATGATCGTATTGCAGCGGATGCGGGGCCCGGAAGGTCGCCTCGCAGGAGACAAAGGAGGAGGGAGGCCTTTTTCATCAAAAAAAGAATCTCCTTTTGACGGAAAAGGAGATTCTTTTTTTGCGGTTAGGCATTTCCCCCTGTTTCTTCAGAATTCGTCGCTCATGCCACGCTCTACTTTTCCGAAAAGCCAGGCTACTCCCTTAACGAAATCACCGGCGGAAATCTCTTCTTTGCATTCGGTCCTCAAGGCGAACACCATGCCCAGGGTTTTTACAATCAGCATGTACCCTTCCTTGCCCTCGAAACGGCGGACTTCCAAAACTTCACCGGAGAAGATAATCGTCGGAGACGGTTCGTACTCATCTTCGTGCCCGGGCAGAGGGAAAGCGCCCATAGGAATCAGGGCCTTCGGTGCCAGGCCTTTCTCCGCCAGACTCTCTTCTTCCGTATGATAAATGCGGAGGGTGCCCACGTCTTCTCCGTAGACCTCGCAGCAGCAGGGTTCTCCTTCTTCAAGGATCATTTCACTCGAGCTGTTTATAAAGACTCCGACGGTAATTCTTTCTTCGGCCGTTTCGAGAAAAGCGATTTTGCCATCCTCACAGTCAATCAGTTCGTCAAAATAGAAATTTGTTTTCATAGCAAAGCCCTTCTTTCGTAAGAAATTTACCCTTACGGGTGATGCTTCTTACGGGGTGGTGAGGATCATGACATAATATATATACGGAAGCTTCCCTTCTTTGAACGCCTCATACCTATCCTGCTCGCTAGGACTTAAAATTCCGTATACGACTTCATCCCATCCGAGGGCGTGCTCAATTTCTTCTTCCGTCGCCCCGGCTTCCTGCAGTTTCTTTTTCGCCTGTTCTTTGGCTTCCTCGGCTGTCAGGCCAAAATCGGAAAATGAATCGTCTCCATCAAGAGTAATCGTTCTCCACATACTTTTCCCCTCTTTTCTCCTAATCTATTTTTCTTCCGAGCCGGACTCAAATACCTGCTTGATCAAAAGATCAAAACGCCGAAATGCTGCTGTCTCTTCCAAATCCGGCCGCAAGGCTTCGGCAATGGAACGGTAGTACCAAGCGATATTTATCTTTTTCGCTTTCAGGCCGGAAACGTTTCCGAGCTCCGCGAAAACCGCTTCCTCGGGGGCGTTGAACCTTTCCCAGAGACGGTCGTGAAGCTCATGAAAATCTGACGCAATATCCTGCATGTTCGCCAGCTTATCGCCGAGGCAGATCATTTTGGTCTCCGGCAGGGCTTCGGCGATGTCATGAACGGTTTCTTCCTTTCGGATCTTCCAGGTGCTCTCGGCCGGAAGCTCCTCGCGCTTGTTCTCGCTTTCTGCGCCTACCAGCCCTGTCACACGCTCGCCGAAGAGCTCTCTCAGCTGTTCGGCCGTTGTCTCCGTGTCTTCCAGGGTGTCGTGCAGAACCGCAGCCGTGCGCACCTCCTCGTCCGCCGTCAAGCCGCATACGATCTTCATGACCTCGATCGGATGCACGATGTAGGGGATGTCCGTCCCCTTCCGGCACTGACCCGCATGGGCCGCCGCAGCAAATGAAATCGCCTTCTGAAACATGAGTGAATCCTCCTTAGTTTTCATATTGGGAAAGCATATTGCGAATCCGTTTGACAAGCTCTGCTCTGACCCTTTCGGGCTTCAGGACCGTGGCATCAGAGGCATGCTCCAGGAGCCAGCGGTAAAGCCCCTCGCCGTCGGAAACTGTGAGATT
>JAZQNF010000009.1:0-12792 GCA_045627225.1 Bianqueaceae bacterium | reverse complement strand
CCCGCCCGTAGGCGCAGAGGGCGAGGGTCTGCTCTTCGCCCTTTTCCGGCCGGCTGTCCCAGCTGTAGGTGACAAGGATCTGCTCGCCGGATGTGAGGCTTCCCTTGTAGCTTTCCAGCACCTCGCAGCGGTAGGTCACATAGTCCGGCTCGCTTTCGGAGGCGCTAAGGACCTTCAGCTTAAGATATGCGTCGGCAAAGGCGATGATCTCCGCGGGATCCGCGGACAGCGTGTAGCGGGCGCCGTCGCAGCGGTTGCCGGCCTTGCCGCTGACGGTCCGGGCCAGCTCCAGAAGCTCCCCGGCCTGCAGGGCGCAGCCTTCGGGCAGTCGCCGCGCGAGGGGCACGCCCTCGGCGACCCGCACCATTTCCCGGCGATAGCGCCGGTACAGCCGTTCTACCCTTTCTACCTGATCCATTACGTTCCTTCCTTGCCTTCTTTGTTTCGTTTTCTGCTTATATAACCCGTCGGAGGGCACAAATCGGACAAAAAAAGAGCTGTTAACGCTCTTATTTTCGTGAAATCATGTATTTTTTCCCGGGCTCCATGGCAATTTCCTCACCGGCAAAGACAAAGGTCCCGCCCGGCACGTTCGCCTGCGCGCTCATCACGCCGTCGCGGTAGCTTACGCTCACCCTGCCGGAGGCGACGGGAACGGTCGCCTCGAAGGCCTCGTACAGGCCGGGCTGCGGGAAGACCGCGGGGGTCGTCCTCCGCGCCGTAAAAGGCGGGCTCGGATTCGGGCTCGCACCATTTTTTGTCGTAGCAGTGCACCCGCCAGAAGGCCGGCACGCGCGCCTCGCCGGACTGCCGCCCGGTGTGACAGAGCATGCTGTGATAAAGTTCGAAATCAGCCGGATATCATATCCATTTTGCTTTCATTTTCCGCATTTCCTTTGTTTTTTCGGGCCACTTGCCCGGATTGTTAAAGACTGAACAGCAAGGCCGCGCCCTTGAGGCCGGCCGACTCCGTTTCGATGAGCACGATGCGCTCCGCATCGGTGTCAAGCGCCCTAAGCTCCCGCAGAAAGCATTCCCGATAGCCCGGCGCACGCCGGATCACGCTGCCCTCCGCGGCAATCAGCACGCGGTGCGCCGTTCCCTCTGTATCGCCAAGGCGGATAAGAGCCTCGCAGCAGACCGCTGCGATCCACGCGGAGCGCCGCAGCGCAAGCCGGGTATAATCAGCGGCC
Organism: Bianqueaceae bacterium; assembly: GCA_045627225.1. Lineage (GTDB taxonomy): Bacteria > Bacillota > Clostridia > Lachnospirales > Bianqueaceae > JAZQNF01. The sequence continues at coordinate 11,599 of JAZQNF010000009.1, read as the reverse complement.
GGGCCCTCTTTCACATCGCAGTAATCGCGCAGGCTCGACCGGCCTTCCGTTTCCTCTGCAAGCCCGGCCTCCTTCAGACAGGCCGCAATCACACGCTCAAGGTACACGCCGGAGACCTGCTTCTCGCACAGGGCCTCGCCGGGCAGCTCGCTTTCGCGGTCCACCAGGACATCGATCGGCCCGGGCGTAAAGGCGCGGGATTCGCCCGCCTCCGTATTGTAGACGAGCCCTTCGGGGCTTCGCCAGCAGATATTGAAGCCGGTACCGTTCACAAGGCCGAGCACCGTGTCATCGGGACGGACCTCCCCCACCGCGCCCAGAAGGGACGCGACCGAGTCGTTCGTGACGCGCACCTCCAGCGAAGGGTTCCCCGCCGCGCGTCGGAAAAGCGCTTTCAGGCTGAGACCGCCGGACTCCGTCACCCGGATCTCCTTGCACCAGCCGCTGATCCTCCCGTCCAAGCCGGGAAGCACCTGCATGCCGTGCGAAAAGCTGACGGCGAGCCTCTCCGTATCCGGACCGATGCCCGCGAACGCGCAGACCTCGGCGAAAAAGTCCGCCTCGCTTATCGGCCCGCTTCTTCCGGGAACAGGCCCCTCGCGGAGCGCCGAAAGAACCACGCCCTCCGGGCCCGTCTCGGCCACGGCGCTTTTGAGCGTCGTCCCGCCGATATCCACTAAGACGCAGCGGCAGGGCTGAAGCCGCTGCGCGGAAAGCCTAAGCGCGGGGATCATGGGCAGGCCGTCCGCCTCGCTGCGCAGGCCGCGGATCGCCTCCTCCCGGAAAGCCGCGATCGCCGCCTCGGCGGCCGCGTTTCCGGCGTCAAATGAGAAAATATCCGTCATCGTCGTTTAAACCGTTTCCGTGTTTTTGTTCAGATTGCGCGAGGTGTCGGGATTCGTGCCGCGCCGCGCGGAGAGGCCCTCCGCCAGCAGCTGCAAAACCGCCGTCATGGCGAAGACCGACTCGTCCTCGCTTTGCGTGCTCAGCCGGATTGCCGGGCAGCCGAGCTCGCCGGGCTCATCCGTGATTGCAAGCACCTCCGCCCCCTGAGCCAGAAGCGCCCGGATCAGGCTCCCCGTGGACTCTGTGCAGGCGAAGCGGCTGTGGAACACAAGGGCGCGGCTTCCCTTCTCTATTAGGGCGAAGGGACCGTGCATGAAATCCGCCGCGGAATACGGGAAGGCGTTCACCAGGCAGGTCTCCTGCAGCTTACAGCAGCTTTCCCGTGCGAGCGCGAGACCCTTGCCGCGGCCCAGCACATAGACCGGACGGTCCGTATCAAAAAGTGGCAGGAAGGCCTTTGTCCCGTCCTCGCAGGCAAGGCCCGCGGCGAAGGCTAAAGGGACGCCCGGATCCGGCTCATCGCCCGCAATGGCGCAAGCAAGCAGGTAGAGCGCGCACAGCTCCGCCGTAAAGCTCTTCGTGGCAGCCATAGACTGCTCCAGCCCGACCGATAGCGGCAGGACATAATCGCAAGCGGCGCCGATGGGGCTCTCCGGGAAGTTGGTGACGGCCACGGTGGGCACCTGCTGCCGGCGTGCCTCCTCCACGACCAGGCGCAGGTCAACGCCGCGCCCGCCCTGGCTGATCGCGATCAGCAGACCGCCGCTCATATCGACCGTCGAAGCGTAGACGGTCATCACCGAGGGCTTCAGAATGCTCACGCTCTTATGGCTGCGGATCTCGCACAGGTACTTGAAATAGAGGCCCGCGTTCTCACTGCTGCCGCGGCAGGCCAGAAAAATGTGACTGATCTTTTTCTCCTCGATCAGCTTCCCCAGCTGCTTTGCGGGGCCCAGACAGGCCGCATAGGTGTCGCGCAACCGGTCCGCCGTCGAAAGGATCTCCTCTTTCATCCAGGTGCTCATAAATGCCTCCGATTTTAACAGGTCAATATTGAAATCATTATAACATAGTGTTATTGTTAAAAAAAGAAACTTACGTGATTTTTCTCAGGGAGGTCCCCATGTCCGGCACAAACGGCGCACTCGACGCCCATATCCATTATTCGCTCAGATTCCCCCCGGAGGAGCTCGTCCGCACGATGGACGACACCGGCACCGCCATGGCCAACCTGGTCGTCGTGCCCAGCCGCACCGCCCTCTCCTCCGTCCCGGATGCCCTCGCGGTCAAGGACATGTATCCCGACCGCTTTTTTGTCTTCGCCTCGCTCGATGTAAGCTGCTACTACCGCTTCCGCGGGCGCGTGGGTGAGAAAATGCGCGACTATGCGCAGGAAATGCTCCGCGCAGGCGCCGACGGCATCAAGATTATCGAGGGCAAGCCCGCCATGCGCAAAATGCTCCCCGTCCCCGACTGGGACAGCCCGGAATGGGAGCCCTTCTTCTCCTGGGCCGAGGAGACGCAGCTGCCCATCCTCTGGCACGTCAACGACCCCGAAACCTTCTGGGATCCGGAAAAAGCCCCTCGCTTTGCGCGTCAGATGGGCTGGACCTACGATGACAGCTTCATCAACAACGAGCTGCAGTATGCTCAGGTGCTGGGGCTTCTGTCCGCGCATCCGCGTCTGAAGATCATCTTCGCCCACTTCTTCTTCCTGTCCGCACAGCTTCCCCGCCTGGATCATATCCTCAGCGCTTATCCGAACCTGATGGTCGACCTCACGCCGGGCATTGAGATGTACGAGAATTTCTCCGCGGATCCCGAGGCTGCCCGCGCCTTCTTTGAAAAATACGGCGACCGCATCGTCTACGGCACCGACATCGGCGCCCGCGGCGTGCTGGGCAGCGGCGAGGTCTCCTATCCGGAATCCTGCGAGCGGGCACGCCTCGTTCACGCCTTCCTGGAGAACGAGGGAGATCTGGAGATCAGCGGCGACGGCCTCTTCCTCGCCGCCGACCAGAGCTTTACGATGAAGTGCCTGGGCCTTACGGGCGAGGCGCTCGAGCGCATCCTGTCCGGGAACTTTCTCCGCTTTGTGGGCGCGCCGCCGGCTCCCGTGTCCCGCCGGCACGTCCTGAAGGATATCCGCCGGATCAAAATAAGCCTCGTGATCATGGGCTTTATTGATAAAGAGCTACACAAAGATACATCGTGCCTCGAACAGGCACAGCAGTACTTTCTAAGGAGGAAACCCAAGTGAAAAAACTGAAAAGGCGCCAGCTTCCCCTCTACGCGATTGCGGGATTCGGCCCCAACCTCATCAACACCGTTCTGACCATTTACCTGGTTGACGCCCTTCAGACGGCCGGCTTCGGCGAGAACATCGAGTTCTGGACCTTCGAGAACAAGACCATCATCGCGGTTCTTTTGTTCTCCGTCCTGAAATTCATTTCTCAGCTCGTCGACGGCATCATCGATGTGCCCTTCGCGGCACTGACCGATAATCTGAAGAGCAAGTGGGGCAAGCGCCGCCCCGTCATGCTCATCGGCACGATCCCGATGCTCCTGTCCTATGTCGCCTTCTGCTTCCCGGTCTCCCACGCGGAAAACAGCGTAGCCAACAGCATCTACTTCGGCCTGCTGCTGCTCATCTTCTTCTCCGCCTACACCCTGACGATGGTCACCTACTACGGAACCTACGCCGAGGTCACCGAGAACGATTCCGACCGCTTCTACCTCTCCGACTGGAAGGCCTTCATCGATACCATCCAGTACGCCCTGGCTTACGCGCTGATCCCCGTTTTCATCGGCATGAAGATCAACATCAAAATGGTCGGCCTTGCCTGCGCGCCGCTGACCCTGACCATCCTCATCGCCATCTTCCAGGTGAAGGAGAACTCCACCCTGCCCGGCGCCGAGAAAAAGTACCCCGAAGCCCCCGGCAGCGAGGAGGAGGAGATCCCGATCCTCGAGAGCATCCGGCTCACCTTCAAAAACAAGAACTTCCTGCCCTGGATCGCCGTCCTGGCCATCTTCTTCTTCGGCCTGCAGATGTTCCTCTCCGGCCAGAACGTACTGGCCAGCGGCCCCATGGGCCTGAACGGCTGGCAGATCGCCGTCATCAACACCGCAGCCTTCGCCCCCGTCCCGATCATGCTGGTCATATACCGCGCCGTCATGAAGAAGAAGGGCTTCCGCTTCGCCTTCCAGACCGCGCTGGCGGCCTTCGCCTTCGCCATGCTGACCTTCTCGGTGGCCTACGTTGAGTGGATCCCCTCCGTCTGGGCTCGTCTCGGCATCGCCGCGGGCGGCGGAACCGTCGCCTCCTACGGCATCGGCGCCTTCCTCTCCGCCCCCTATCTGGTACCCTCTCAGCTGGCGGCCAAGGAGGCCGAGGAAAGCGGCAAGAACCACTCCGCGATGTACTTCGCCATTCAGGGCCTGTTTACCGCCTGCGTCGGCGCCCTGAGCACCGGCCTGATCTGGCCGAACCTGCGCAACATCAGCGTCAACGGGAACAGCCTTTTCGGCGCCCACCTGATGCCCTACATCGCCGCAGGCGCCTCCATCGCCGCCATCTTCGTGGCCTTCTGCATGCCCAAGATGTACACCGAGCTCGGGAAAGAAGATAAAAAATAACAGAACTGCCTAAAAAAACGGAAGGCACCATGGATAGTGCCTTCCGTTTTTTATTGCGGATTTTTATGTCGGCGATCTCCTTACAGGAACACCACCCTGCCCTCTTCCCACTCGGGCTTGGGGGCGCGGGGCGGACGGCCGTCGGAGGCGAGAGCATCGCGGTAGCCGAAGGCGATCAGGGAATGCGGCGTCTCGTTTTCGGGGAGCCCGAAGAGCTCGGCCTGAGCGGCGCATTTATCGGCGAGGGGCCAGGTGCCGAGCCAGACGCTGGAGACGCCCAGCGACTGCGCGGCGAGGATCATGTTCTGACAGGCGATTGAGCCGTCGATGACCCAGAACTCGGGCGCGCGGGCAAGGGCGCGGCTGAGATCGCCGCAGACGAGGACGCCGAGCGCAGCGGTGCGGAGAGGCTCGGCCGCGGGACCGTTGCCGTCGGCCATGCGGCAAAGCATCGCACGGTCGGTGACCGCGTAAAACCTCCAGGGGCGGGCGTTGACGGCAGAGGGGCCGGCCATGCCGCACTTCAGGATCTCGCGGATGATGTCTTCGGGAATCGCTTCGGGCGTGAAGCGCCGGACGCTTTTGCGGTTCCAGATGGTCTCAAGGACCGGGTTGCTCAGTTCGCTCATGTCGTGCCTCCTTTTTTTTAGGGCTGATGCACTGCTCAAGCGGCGCCTTATTTGCCGAGCAGCATCTCACCGAAGTACTCGGGACGGTGGAAATCGGGTTTGGGGATGACGGTCGTATCGATCGGATTCCAGACGCCGTAATGCGCGGTCTGGGCGTTGCTGCCGCAGCGGTAGAGGTTGGCGCGGATGACGGAGCCGTCCGAAAGCCCGGCCTCGGGGACGTAGCTGCGGAAGAGCGCATAGGGGATACGGTAGGAAAGGCGCCAGTAGGCGCGGCCGAAGTCATCCATGCCCTTCGTGCAGTTGAGACGGAAGGAGACGGTGGGCCACTCGGCGATATCGACGGGGGCACGGCCGCTGCGCTCGCGTCCGAAGTGCAGGAGCATCGTGGGGTTGGAATTGATCTCGAAATTGAAATAGCCGACGGAGGAATCCGCGGCGGGCGAGACGAAGAACTCCATGCAGGAGTCGTTCCAGACCTCGCCGTTGCGCTCGGAGGCCCAGGCGACCGGGTTCTCCTCATAGCTCAGCAGATTGACATAGAGGGCTTCATCATCGTGACCGATTTTGAAGAGCATTTCGACGCGGCGGCTGCCGCCCCAGGGATAAAGGTCAACGCGGCCGAGCTCCATTTTGGCCAGGTCCGTCGTTTTGCAGATCGTGTACATCGCTTTTCTCCTTTATTGCATGAATTCCTTGATGTCCTTCTCAAGACCGCCGCAAAGAGCCTCGGCCTCGGCCCGGTCGGCCGCATAGAAGGTCAGATAGGCCTTCAGCTTCGGCTCGGTGCCGGAGGGACGGATGATGACCGAGTTTCCGTCGGTAAAGACCAGACGCAGCATATTGCTGACAGGAGTGCCGGGAGCCATGCCGGGGACGCCCTCCTTCAGGAAGTCCTGGACCGAAGCGACCTCTCGGCCGAGGAAGCTCTGTCCCTGACCGGGAACGAAGCGGCCCCACTCCTCATGCAGGCTGTTCATGATCTCCTGCATCCTCGAGAAGCCGGCCGAGCCCATGAAGCTGTAGGCCTCGGTACGGTTCAGGCAGTAGCCGTAGCGTGCATAGATCTCGTTGAGCTTATCCGGCAGGGAGATGCCGCGGGTCTTGTAATAGGCAAACATCTCGGCGATCATCATCGTGGCGACGACCGCATCCTTGTCGCGGGCATGGGTGCCGACCAGATAGCCGTAGCTCTCCTCGAAGCCGAAGAGGAAGGCATCGGCGCGCCCGTCCTCCTCCAGCCGCGCGATCTGCTCGCCGATATACTTGAAGCCGGTCAGGACATTGAGCGTCTTCACGCCGTAGCCCTCGGCCACCTTGTCGGCGAGGTTCGTCGTGACGATGCTCTTGATAATGACGGCGTCTTCGGGCAGGATGCCCGCGGCCTGACGGCGGGCGCAGATGAAGTCCGCCAGCAGCACGCCGGTCTGGTTGCCGGTCAGCAGGATGTATTCATCCTCGGCCGCGGTATCGCGCACGGCGATGCCGACACGGTCGCTGTCCGGATCGGTTGCGATCAAAAGATCGGCGTCCAGGCGCGCGGCATATTCGATGCCCAGCTGCATCGCCTGACGGATCTCGGGATTCGGATAGGGGCAGGTCGGGAAATGTCCGTCGGGCTCGGCCTGCTCGGCGACCACAGTCACGTTGGTAAAGCCGGCCTCGGCGAACACGCGCAGATTGGGCTTAAGGCCCGCTCCGTTCAAGGGCGTATAGACGATGGAGACGCCCCGGTTGATCTCCTCGTCTCCGATGACCGAGCAGCTTCTGACCGCCGCGACGTACTCGTCGAAGACGCTTGCGTCGATGTAGGAGATCATGCCCATGTCGAGGCCGTCCTCAAAGGGGACGGAGACGGCGCCGTCGAAGACATCGAGGGCGCGGATCTCGTCGAGGACCTCGCCGGCCTCGGTCTCGCCCAGCTGGCAGCCGTCGGGGCCGTAGGCCTTGTAGCCGTTGTACTCGGAGGGGTTGTGAGAGGCGGTGACCATGATGCCCGCGGCGCAGTGCAGACGGCGCACGGCGAAGGACAGGCAGGGCACCGGCATCAGCTCGGGGTAGATATAGACGCGGATGCCGTTGGCGGCCAGAACGCCCGCGGCCGTCTCGGCGAAAAGCTTCGATTTGATGCGCGAATCGTAGCCGATGGCGACGCGGCGCTCATGGATCTCAAAGTGGTTCAGGATATAGTTGGCGAGGCCCTGCGTAGCCTGGGCGACGACGTAGATGTTCATCCGGTTCGTGCCGGCTCCCAGAACGCCCCGGATGCCGGCCGTGCCGAAGGCAAGCTCCGTGTAGAAGGCATCCTCGATGCGCGCCTCGTCAGTCTTCATGGCCGCAAGCTCGGCCACCAGATCCTCATCATCGACGGCGCACTGACACCAGCGCTCATACAGGCTCAGTAATTCTTCCTTCATGGTTGTATTCTCCTTACGGTAAATCGGCCGATCGCGCGGCCTCAGTGATGTCCTTCCTTCATTTCCTCGGCCTTCATGGCCTCTGCGTTGACCTCCTCGGGCGTGCGGAAGGTCGGGACGGCCTCGTGCAGCGCCTCGCGGACCTTTTCGTTATCGCCGGTCGCCAGCGCCTCGCGCAGAAGGGACAGCTTTTTCTCGACCTCCTCGCGCGGGATCGCCTGCTGCCGCTCCACGAAAATGAGCTCATTACCGGTTTTATCGAGGTTTTCGGTCTTGATCAGAAGCTCCTCATAGAGCTTCTCACCGGGACGCAGCCCGGTTTCGACGATCTGGATGTCCTGCTCGGGACGCAGCCCCGACAGCCGGATCATATTGACGGCCAGGTCATAAATGCGGACAGGCTTGCCCATATCCAGCACGAAGAGCTCGCCGTTTTTGGCCATGGCGCCGGAGGTCAGAACGAGCTGGCTGGCCTCGGGGATCGTCATGAAATAGCGGATGATGCGCTTATCCGTGATGGTGATCGGACCGCCGGCCGCGATCTGGCGCTTGAAGAGCGGGATGACGGAGCCGTTGGAGCCGAGGACATTGCCGAAGCGCGTGCAGGAGAAGGAGGTCCGGGCGGCGCTGTCCGTTCCGTTTCCAGCGGCTCCCGCGGCCTCGCCCTCGCGGAAGCCCGCGTGGCTCAGCACGATCATCTCGCACATGCGCTTGGTGGCGCCCATGACGTTGGTGGGATTGACGGCCTTGTCGGTCGATATCATGATGAACTTCCGGACGCCTGCCTCCTCCGCCGCGCGGACGATGTTGAGCGTGCCGAAAACGTTGTTCTGAACGGCCTCGAGGATGTTGTGCTCCATCAGCGGCACATGCTTGTGGGCAGCCGCGTGGAGAACGACCTCCGGACGGTATTTGGCAAAGACCTCGCGGAGCTGGGCGGCATCGGTCACCGAAAGGATCTCGACGGAAAGGTCCAGCGCCTTTCCGTAAGCGATCCGAAGCTCCTGCTGGATATCGTAGGCACCGTTCTCGTAGACGTCGAGGATGACCAGCTTTTTGGGCTTCATGCGGGCGATCTGCCGGCAGAGCTCGCTGCCGATCGAGCCGCCTCCGCCGGAGATGAGCACGGTCTTTCCGGTGTAATAGGCCGCCGTCTCCTCGCTGACGAAGTCGCGGCGCTGACGGTAGAGAAGGTCCTCGATGTCGAACTCGCGCAGGGCGGGCCTGTCGGTTTTTTCCGAGCCGTCCGGCAGCAGCGGATAGTCGTAAAGCTTGATTTTGCAGCCGGTCTCCTTGTACTGCTCGTAAAGGGCGCTGCGCTCCTCCGCCGAGGATCCGGGCAGCGCGAAGATGATCTCCTGCACGCTGTACTTGTCGACCGTGCCGGCGATGTCCTCGTCGGAAAGGACGGGGATGTCGCTGATGCGGCGGCCGGCCTTGGCGCTGTCGTGATCGATGAAGCAGACGGGCACATAGGGTGCGTTGGCGCTGGACATCAGGCTGCGTGCCAGCTCGGTGCCGACGCGGCCGGCGCCGACGATGCAGACGCGGATCTTGCGCGCGCGCTGGGCCGCAGCCGCATCGGAGGGACGGATATTGAGACCGGTCAGAGCGTTGACAACGGGACGCATCACGCGGCCGATCCCGGTATCGTAGCTGTCATACTGATACAGAAAAGCGTAAACGAGGCGCATGGCCAGGCTTGCCAGCAGGTTGAAGGCGCAGATGGAAAGCGCCTGAATGAGGCGGATGGCGTAGCCGGGCCAGAAGAAAAGCACGATTTTGGTCACGATCCCGTAGCTCAGGCAGGCCAGCGCATCGGCCGCCAGCAGGCGGATGTAGGCCGTCACGCTGCCGAAGCGCCAGATCTGACGGTAGATCTGGAAGGCCAGCCGCCAGGCGTAGATGCAGGCGGCGCCGATGGTCAGCTGGATCGAGATGGCCCTGACGGAAAGACGCTGCGTAAAGCTGGGGTTGACATAGAGGATCAGAAAATAAATCACAAAAAGAGGCAGCAGGTCGATGAATGCGATCTGCCAGCCTCTTTTGGCACTGTCCGTATTTCCGGTTTTTCTTTTTTCAGACGCCATGATCCCCTCCGGTATAGATATAGATGGTTTTATTATACCATTATGCGGGGGAAAAGCAATAAGGGGGCGTTAGAGATTTAGGTCAGGATAGTTTGTGACGCCCCCTCGCAATATGCGCGCTGCGCATATTGCCGACACATTCATCATCGATGGGGCGTTATCGTCGATACCGCTGTCAGTTCTCCTGCTTGGCCTCGGCGATATTCTCGCTTTTGGCCGTCAGGGCCTTCTCGCGGTTCAGGTACATTCCGATCAGACCGAAGCCGACCGCCACGGCCGCCGCGCGGATGACCCAGGGGAAGTAGGTCTTATAGATAAACGCACACAGCGAGGCCGCACCGTCGCCGCCGATGCACAGGGCCGCCAGATATCCGACGAGCGCCAGCGCCCCCGCAAAGAGGCAGATCAGCACTCCGTAGGAAAAAACGGTAAGAAACACTTTTGCTGCTTTTTTCATGACGGCACCTCCTTAGATTCCCAGAATCGGCAGGATCCCCAGCAGGCAGACTGCCGAAAGCAAATAGTGAAGACACACCCAGACAAGACAGTTGAGGGTCGTTTTTTTCATGTCGGAGCCCGCGATGCCCATGGCCGCGTACATGCAAAGCGCCAGAGGCGGGGTCATGCCCTCCATCGCGCCGGTGATAACCGGCAGCATGCAGGCCGCCAGAAGGGGATTTCCGCCCGCGGCCGCATAGACCGAGATCAGGGTCGTACCGAAGATCTTGGTCTGCGCCGAGCCAGGCAGGACCATGCCGAGGATGGCCGTGATCAGCGGCAGGATGAAAGCCAGCGCCGCCAGAGGCAGCTGCCAGCCGGCCATGTAGCTTCCGATGGCCGCGCCGACGCTGGTCGCCTGGAAGAGATTGCTGATGCAGTAGGCGAAGAAGATCGTCGCGCCGACCGGGACGATGCCCTTCACGGATCCGGCGACGGTGTCCGCCATTTCCCTGACCGAGAGCTTTTTGGGACTGATCAGCAGCGCGTAGATCGCCGCCACGCCGGGCGTAAAGAGCAGAAGGCTCGAGGACAGATTGCCCGCGCCGGCGCCCAGACGCTCCTTGAAGAAGCCGTCCTTCAGGAAATAATCCAGCACGAAGGGCAGGAGGATGATGACCGGAAGCAGGAGGTTCTTCCAGCCGGCCTTCAGGGTCTCGCGGAACGAGGGTATGTCCTCTTTGGCCATCGGCTTGATGTGATAGACCTTGGTGAACACGAAAAGCGTCAGGATGCGCTGCAGGATGAACCAGAGGCAGATGCCCCACATGCCGATCCAGAAGACCGACTGGCTCATCTCCGCGCCGGAAAACTCATTGTAGCAGGCCAGCGCGGTCACGATGACGCCCGCCGGCGGGATCATGTTGCCCATCGTGCTGGCCGAGCTTTCGACGTTGGCCGCGAGATGCGCCGGAAAGCCGCTCTTCTTCATGGCCGGGATCGTAAAGACGCCCGTCGTCGCGACGTTGCCTGCGCCGCTGCCGGACAGCGCGCCCATGAAGGTGCTGCCGATGATCGCGGTATAGCCGGCGCCGCCGGGAAGGCGGCCGAATACCGAGACGATCAGCGCGACGACACTGTCGACGGCGTGGGTCGCGTCCAGGATCTTGGCCAGCACCAGGAAGGCGATGATCGAGTAGAACAGCGTGTCGGACGAGGTCTTCCCGATGTAGGTGAAAAAGTGACGGTATTCACCGGTCAGAAGGATCATCAGCACATATCCGTAAAACATGCACTCGTAAATCGGACGCTTCAGCAGTAAAAACGTCAGGCAGATGACTGCCAGCAGGGCGATGATGTACCAGACTTCAATCGGCATGGAACAGTTCCTCTCTTTCGGCTAAGCTAAGTGCGCAGCGGATCAGGCTTTTTTCCGCCTCGCTTAAAAACTGATCTTTTCGGTAAAACAGACAGACGCGGCGCACGGTGGCCGCCGTCTGCGGAAGCGGCAGATAGCGGATGCCCCGGCGCTCTCCGCCGG
>JAZQNF010000008.1:0-13753 GCA_045627225.1 Bianqueaceae bacterium | reverse complement strand
AAGGCACACGAGCTGGCGGAGGAGCCGCTTCGCCGCGAGCTTGACATGCTGCTGACCATCGGCGAGCAGGAATCGGTGGCGCTCATGGCCATCACGCTGAACGGAATGGGCTACAAGGCCGTCTCGCTCAATGCCTTCCAGGTGCCCATGATGACGACGGCCGTCTACGGGAATGCCCGTCTCGAGACCGTCGACTCGATGCGCATCATCAACGAGCTGGATCAGGGCAAGATCGTGCTGGTCACCGGTTTCCAGGGCATCAACAAATACGGTGATCTGACGACGCTGGGCCGCGGCGGCTCGGATACGACCGCGGTGGCGCTGGCGGCTGCCCTCTCGGCCGATCGCTGCCAGATCTATACCGATGTTCCCGGCGTCTTTACGGCGGACCCGCGCGTGGTCCCGAATGCCCGCTGCATTCCCGAGATCGGATATAACGAAATGCTTGAAATGGCCTCGACCGGTGCCAAGGTCCTTCACAACCGCTGCGTCGAGCTGGCCAAAAAATATAAGGTCGTTATCGAGGTGCTCTCCAGCATGGAGGATGCGCCCGGTACTCTTGTCAAGGAGGATTCCAAAGTGGAAAAAATGCTTATCAGCGGCGTCTCCGCCGATCGCAACATGCTTCTGTGCACGATTTTCGGCATGAAGAACGAGCCGGGCCAGGCCTTCAGGCTCTTCCAGCGTCTGGGCGCTGCCGGCATCAACGTTGATCTGATCCTGCAGTCCGTTCCCCACGAGGGGCAGAAGTGCATGGCCTTCACCTTCCGCAAGGAGGACGAGGCCGAAACGCGCCGCGTCATCAGCGAGTATGCGGAGGAGACCGGCGGCATCGAGGCCTTTTACCGCAATGACCTCGCCAAGGTCTCGGTCATCGGTGCCGGCATGACCTCCAATCCCGGCATCGCGGGCATGGTTTTTGAAGCGATGTACGACGTCGGCATCAACATCGTCATGATCAGCACCTCCGAGATCAAGATCTCCGTGCTGGTGGCCGCCGAGGATGCCGATGCGGCCGTCCGCTCCATCCACGACCGCTTCAGACTGTACGAGGGAAGATAAAAGCTGCCTCCGGCTCACGAACGAAAGCAAAATAAAACGCCTGCCCGGGATCGGGAGGGCACTTATAAGGACATGACTGTCTTAAGAGTGCTCTGCCTTGCCCGGACAGGCGTTTTCGCTTCGATAAGGCGGAGGGCAGGCCTTTGCCTGTTGGCTCCTTAGGCCGGATCTTTGATTTTGAGCTTTTCCTCAACTTCCTTCCACACCTTTTCGTGCTCCGGCTCGTTCAGGACCTCGTGGCGCATGCCCTCGAAGAGACGCGCCGTCACGTTCCGATAGCCGCGCTCCCGCAGAAAGGCCGCGGCCTCCTTGAATTTCTCCTCGTTGGTGAGGCAGGGATCGTCCGCGCCCGAGACAAAATGGATGGGGAGATCAGGGTTCTTCATCGCCCAGCCATCCTTGCGGTAGCAGTCGATGATGAGCCCGAAGAGCGCCTTGTAGCCGTTGAGCGTAAAGGTGAAGCCGCAGAGCGGGTCGGCGTCGTAGGCGGCGACGGGCGCGGGATCGCTGTTCAGCCAGGCATTGGGGGAGACGGCATCCGGGAAGTTCTTGTTGTAGGAGCCGAAGGCCATCTTCGTGATGAAGGCGCTTCTGTGACGCTCGCCCTTCAGCTTTTCGAGCATTTTCACGAGGAAGAGCCCGGCCGGTCCGGCGGGATTCTGGCTGACGCAGCCGCTGACCACCAGCGCATCGAGGTCTGCATCGTACTTCTGCAGATAGCAGCGGACGATGAGCGAGCCCATGCTGTGGCCGAAAAGCGTAAGCGGGAGACCCGGGAAGCGCTCGCGCAGCCACAGGGTCAGCTGATGCGTGTCCTCGATGACGGCCTCATCGCCGCAGGGGCCGAAGTAGCCGAGGTCTTCCGCGCAGTCGACGCTTTGTCCGTGTCCGCGATGATCGTGGATCAGGCAGGCAAAGCCTTTTTCGCAGAGCCATTCCATGAACGGGAGATAGCGCTCCTTGTATTCGGCCATGCCGTGGCAGAACTGGACCAGGCCCAGAGGCTTATCCTCGGGCGTGAGCAGCAGGGCGTGCAGACGGGTCCCGTCAAAGGCGGAATCCACAAAAAATGTTTCCTGTTTCATTGGGGGTTGTCCTTTCACGTTTTCTTTCTGACTCCAGTATAGCATGAAAGGCCTGTCTTGCAAAGAGAGGCTTTTTTTGGTAAAATAAAAAGACGAAGGGCGCGTTGATGAATGTGGTATCTAGAGCTGTGACGCGCCCATGCAATACGGCGTGAACGCCGTATTGCCGGAAATGGTGGTATCGAAGAGCGCGTTGATGAATGTGGTATCCAGAGCTGTGACGCGCCCTGGCAATATGCGCAAGCGCATATTGCCAGAGGTTGTGGTAACGAAGGGCGCGTTGATGAATGTGGTATCCAGAGCTGTGACGCGCCCATGCAATAGTGGTAAAGAAAGGAGGCGGATGATCATGGGCTTGATCCGCGTTTTCCGGATGGATTCCGGCGCCTGCCGCATCATCGAGCTGCTGGAGGAGGCGGGCTTTGAGGCTTATGCCGTCGGCGGCTGCGTGCGCGATACGCTGCTGGGACGAAGCCCCAAGGACTGGGACATCACGACCTCGGCGCAGCCCGAGGAGATCCAGCGCGTGTTTGAGCGCACCTTTGACACGGGCATCAAGCACGGAACGGTCTCGGTGCGCATGTTCGGCGAGACCTATGAGGTCACGACCTACCGCATCGACGGCCAGTATGCCGATCACCGCCGTCCTGACAGCGTCCTCTTTACCGCAAGCCTTCGCGAGGACCTTGCGCGCCGCGATTTTACCATCAACGCGATGGCTTTTCATCCGGTGCGCGGCCTGGTCGATCTTTTCGAGGGCCGGGAGGATCTTCGGAGGGGCCTTGTGCGCTGCGTCGGCAATCCGTCGGACCGTTTTGAGGAGGATGCGCTCCGGATGCTGCGCGCACTGCGCTTTTCAGCCTATCTTTCCTTCGATATCGACCCCGATACGCTCGCGGCCGTCGCCGAAAAGGCGGAGCTTATGCGCTTCGTCAGCAAGGAGCGCATCGCCGAGGAGCTGGGCAAGATCCTTCTGTCCGAGCATCCCGACACGATCCGCACGGTCTGGGAAACGGGACTGATGCGCTGGTGCATCCCGCTGTTCGACGGGACGGATTTCCCCTACGGCAGCCTGAAGGACAGCCCCTGCGAGCGCGTCGTCCGCTGGTCGCTCCTTCTGCAGCGGCTGAGCGAGGAGGCCTGCGATGAAGCGCTGCGCGATCTGAAATTCGATAACGATACGCGCCGGCGTGTCGTCCGCATCGCCCGCTACCGAAACGCCGAGCTTCCGACCGGGGCGGCTCCGATGAGACATTTTCTGCATGAGCTGGGCGTCTCCTACTTTGAGGAGCTCTGTGACGTGCGGAGGGCCCTCGGATATGAGGACGGGGAGGCGCTTCGCCAGTATGAAGCCCAGAAGGACATGCCGCTCGAGATCCGGGATCTGGCGATCGGCGGGCGCGAGCTGATCGAGCGGAAGGGGGTCAGCGGCCCCGAGCTCGGAAGGCTTTTGGAGGCGCTTCTGGACCGTGTCCTGGAGGATCCCGGGCTCAACGAAAAAGAAACCCTGCTTGAACTTTCGGACAGTCTGTGATATACTGAACTAACTATTTTACGCGGAGGAGGTGCGCTGTGAACTCACAGGATTCCATGATGAACCAAAAGCCTGAAACGTCTTTAAATCAGGAAAATCAGGAAGAAAACGGTCTCGAATCTTATCTTCCCTCTGAAGAGGAGCAGGAGCCGGAAAGCTTTGAAGACAGACTCCGCAGTTATATCCGCTGGATGATCGTAGGCGCCGCCTTTGTCTGCTTCGTCATCCTGGGCGTCGCCATCGTCTCATACATCGATTTCCTTCAGAAAACCGAGGATATTTCCGTCGCCGAAAGCGAAAGCAGCCTTCAGTACGAGTCGGCCGAGCTTTTCGGCGTGGTCACCCGCGTCAACAACACGGTCGTCACCGTCTACAATACGCAAAACGGCTATACCGACTTCAACCTGGCCGGCGCCGAAAAGATCACCGATGAATACGGTATCGAGCTCGAGATCGAGGAGATCGTTATCGGCAGCATCGTGCAGGTCCGCTACAATCGCGCGGGGCGCGCGGTCGAGCTTTTCCGTTACAGCGCCCAGGCGGTCACGCTCAGTCAGATGACCGGCCTGTCTCTGTCGGAGGGCCGTTACGTGTCCGGCACCTCCGGCAGTCAGGAGATCGAGATCGACCGCAAAACCTACACCTTTGACGACCAGCTGCTGGTTTTCTACCGCGGCGTCCCGGTGCAGCCCGAAATGCTGACGCCCAACATGGTCGTCGATATCCGCATCCTGGGCGATCACATCTACAGCATCACCATCCTCTGCGGCGAGGGCGTCATCAAGCTGAACTCCATCCCGATGGATTATTTCGGCGCCACCATGATCCTCACGCCGGAAATGGGCGCCGTTCAGGAGATTCCTCTTACCCAGGAGACCAAGTTCATCAATGCGACCGAGGGCAGTACCGCTTACCGTGTCGTTACCGAAGAGGATACCCTTTGCGAGGGCGTGCTGATGGTGCCCGGCGAGGGGAAGAACGTTCTTTTGTCCCTGCTTCCGGTCGAGAAGCTGAAGGGTGTTCTGGTCTTCGATATCAACGTATCCAATGCCAGCATCTACATCGATGAGGTCGAATACAAGCCCGACCGCTCCATCCTGCTGCCCTACGGCGATTACACCGCCACCATCTCGGCAGAGGGCTACAGCGAGGCGGCCATTTACGTCACGGTCGAGCAGCCGTACAAGATCATCACGGTCGACATGAATGCGCTGAAATCACAGCTCATCATCTCGTCCAGCATGTCCGGCTCGCGCCTTTACATCGACGGGGCGCTGATCACGACCATGCGCGGCAAGGAGATCACGGTGCCGATGAATCCGGGCACCTACACGATCCGCGTCGAAAACGACGGCTATGAGCCGCTTGAGCTGGATATCACCATCCGCGCCAACGAGGCTGACCGCGTGCTCTTCTTCAGCGGCTTCAAGAAGATCGTCGTGATCGATTCCGAGCCCGATTCCGAAGAGAGCTCCGAGGAGGAAAGCCTTCCTCCCGAGGAAAGCGAAGCGGAGGAGGGCGGAGAGGAAGAGGACCTTTAAACGGCGGTCTTCTCCTTTTCCACACGCTTATAGATTCAGTCCATAGGGAGGTCCGGTCCAATGCTTGGTCAACGGAGAGCGATTTGTCAGCGCGGCTACGCAAAGCTGAATCTCAGTCTTGACGTATGCGGCCTGCGTGAGGACGGCTTTCATGAGGTCGCCATGATCATGCAGACGATCCGTCTGTGGGACGAGGTCACGGCCGAGCTGATCCCGGCGGAGGAGGGCATTGCCGTCGAGTGCAACCTTCCTTACATTCCCCGTGACGAACGCAATCTGGCCGTCAGGGCAGCGCGGCTTTTTCTGGAGCGCTGCGGGATCGAAAGCGGCGTCCGCCTGCATATTTTCAAAAAAATACCCGTTTCGGCCGGTCTGGCCGGCGGAAGCGCCGATGCAGCCGCCACGCTGAAGGCGCTCAATCTTCTGTTCGATCAAAAGCTTTCGATGCCCCAGCTGATCGAGCTGGGCAGTGAGATCGGCTCCGATGTGCCCTATTGCCTGATCGGCGGCACCTGTCTGGCCACCGGACGCGGAGAGACGGTCGAGCGCATCCGCCCGATGCCCGAGGCCTTTGTCGTGCTCGTCAAGCCGGATTTCAGCGTCTCGACGCCCTGGGCCTATGCCCGCTTCGATGAGCTGGAGCCGCAGGCGCATCCGGATCTTCCGGCCATGCAGGAGGCCATCGCGGCAGCGGACTGGGAGGGCATTGCCCGCGGCATGGTCAACCTGCTGGAGCCCGCCGTCATCGGACAGTATCCGGTGCTGGAAAGCATACGGGAAAAGCTGCTGGAGCACGGAGCCCTCGCGGCGCTGATGAGCGGCAGCGGTCCGACCATGTACGGTATCTTCGAGAAGGAAAAGGCGGCCAGACGCTGCTTCTATCAGATGAAGAAGCTCTTTCCGAGCCGCTATACGTTCATTCTGCGCGAGCTTTATCAGCCCGCCGGCAAGCGCAGATTTCACAAGCCGGGACGCCGTTCTGACAAGGCGGAGCCGTCCGAAGCGTAAGCCGGGGAGCCGGCGTCCGGAGGCGCTGATTTTAGAAAGGGACACTTTTGAACAAAGAGGCTAACGAGCGCCTGGAAGGCCTGGTGCGTGAAATCATTTTCGAAAATGAGGAAACCGGTTACAAGGTCCTTGAGCTGGAAGACGCGGAGGGCGACCTTGTCACGGCCGTAGGCATCCTGCCGGGGATCCGTCCCGGTGTCATGCTGACGGCGGAGGGTTTCACCGATAATCATCAAACTTATGGGGAGCAGTTTCGTGTCTGCTCCTTTTCGTGTGCTTATCCGCAGGGCCGGCAGGCCATGGAGCGGTATCTGGCCTCCGGTGCGGTCAAGGGCGTAGGCGCGGCGCTGGCACGCCGCATCGTCGAGAAATTCGGTGACGAGGCCTTCGACATCATGGAGCGCGAGCCCGAGCGGCTGGCGGAGGTCAAGGGCATCGGCCAGGCGGCGGCCTGCTCCATCGGAGAGCAGTTTGCGGCCGGCCGTGAGCTTCGCGACATTCTGATCTTCCTGCAGGATTACGGGATCTCTCCGACGATGGCCGTCGCGATTTATCAGCGCTTCGGCAATCAGACCGTCGGGAAGATCCGTGAAAATCCCTACATCCTGGCGGACAGCGTGCGCGGCATCGGCTTTGAACGGGCCGACGAGATCGCGCGCCGCATGGGGATGCCCGAGGATGCGCCTGCGCGTCTGGAGGCGTGCGCCCTTTATCTGCTCGCTCAGGCGGCGGCCGCGGAGGGACACTGCTACCTGCCCTTCGCGGAGCTGATGGACCGTATCTGCGGCAAAACCGCCGTCGAGGTCCAAACGGTGGAGAACGTGCTGACGGAGCTGTCCCTGAAGGGCCGCGTCGTCATCCGCAGGGAATGCGTGTTCCTGACCGCACTGTACCGCGCCGAAAATTCGGCGGCCCTCCGGCTGACCGAGCTGAAGGGGCGGCGCCGCAAAAAATATAAGGAATACGATCTGACCCGCGTTCAGGAGCTTCGCGGGCTGAGCCTCTCGCCTCAGCAGGAGGAGGCCGTCCGGGCCGCCCTGACCGAGGGCGTGCTCATCATCACCGGCGGCCCCGGTACCGGCAAGACGACTATCATCAACGTGCTGCTCGACATGCTGGAGGAGCAGAAGGAGGACTATCTCCTGGCGGCGCCGACCGGACGTGCCGCCAAGCGCATGCAGGAGGCGACAGGACGCGGGGCGCTGACGCTTCACCGTCTGCTGGAGGTCAAGGCCGTTCCGGATGCCTTCGGCGGCATCGACAGCCGTCAGCTTTTCCAGCGCGACGCCGAGCATCCGCTTGAAACCGATGTCGTCATCGTGGACGAGATGTCTATGGTGGACATCCAGCTTTTTTCGGCGCTGCTGAAGGCGCTCGCGCCCGGCACGCGCCTGATCTTGGTCGGCGATAAGGACCAGCTTCCCTCGGTCGGCGCCGGCAATGTCCTGCACGACCTGATCGACAGCGGTCTGTTTCCCACGGTCACCCTGACCGAGATCTACCGCCAGGGAGAGGGCAGCGACATCGTGCGCAACGCGCACCGCATCCTCGCCGGCGAGTATCCCGAATTCAACCGGAAGGACACCGACTTCTTTCTGGTCCGCGAGCAGGAAAGCGCCCATGCGGCCAAGACCCTCTGCGATCTGGTCAAGCGGCGCATTCCGCAGTTCGCGCATCTGTCTCCCATGGAGATCCAGGTGCTGAGCCCGCAGCATAAGGGCGATCTGGGCACCGACAGCCTGAACCGTCAGCTGCAGGCGCAGCTGAATCCCCCCGGCCCGCACAAGGCGCAGCTGGAGTTTCGCGACACCCTCTTCCGCGAGGGCGACCGGGTCATGCAGATCCGCAACGATTATGATACCGCCTGGACGATACGCAACGAATACGGGGTCGGCATCGAAGAGGGCCTGGGCGTCTTCAACGGCGATATCGGCCGCGTCAGCCGCGTCCGTCCGTCCGAAAAGACCGTGACGGTCTGCTTCGATGACAAAAAAGAGGTCGAATACGATTATCCCTCGCTGGAGGACCTGGTGCTGGCCTACTGCATCACGATCCATAAATCGCAGGGCTCGCAGAGCCCGGTCGTCGTGCTGCCTCTCTTGTGGGGGCCCGCGCCGCTGTATTCACGGAACCTGCTCTACACGGCGGTGACGCGTGCGCAGCGATATGTGATGGTGGTCGGCTCCGAGAATACCGTTCGCCGGATGGTCGACAATCAGCGGGAGAGCGAACGCTACACGGCTCTTTGTGAGCTTTTGAAGGAAACGCAGGCCCTGCTCCCGTAGGGCCGCAAAAAACAGAAACGGAGGCAGTCCCGACGGTTCCCCCGGCAGATCTCTTCTTTACGCCGCGCTGCGTTTACTGTGAAAGGATTCTGTACGCGGGAGCCCCGACAAGGATCTGTCCCTACTGTCACCCCGAGCAGTATCTGATCCGCGCGCCTCTCTGCCCGCGCTGCGGCCGCCCTGTCAGTACGGAGGGGCAGATCTGCCGGAGCTGTGTTCTGCATCGGCACCGTGTATCCGGCCGTGCCCCCTTCTGTTATGAAGGGACGGTCCGCGATGCGCTGGGCCGGATGAAATATGAGGGACGCCGCCGCTACGCTGCCTTTTTCGGAGAGCTTCTGTGGGAAAAGGAGCAGGCCTATCTTCGGGACTTCGCCCCGCAGGCGCTCGTCCCCGTGCCGCTTCATCCCGGCCGGCTCCGCAAGCGGGGCTACAATCAGGCTCTGCTCCTGGCCGAGACCCTCAGCCTCCGCTCCGGGATCCCGGTGACGGACTGTCTGATCCGCCGGCGCTCGACCGAGGCGCAGAAGAACCTCGGCGCGCTGCTGAGAAGCCGGAACATCGCCGGCGCGTTTGCCCTGAAAAAGGGCAGCGTGCTTCCGGAGCGCATCCTGCTGATCGACGATATCTATACGACGGGCAGCACCGTCGAGGCCTGTGCAGCCGTCCTGTGGGCCGCCCGTCCCGAGGCGGAGATCCGCTTCCTGACCGTGGCGCTGACGCCCCCGCCGGCGGCGCTTCCCGAAGAAAAAAGGCCTTGTGAAAAGAACATTCATCAAGTATAATAAACAAGTTAAGGAACTGAACCATGCATGCTGAGCATCATCCGCGGAAAGGAGGAATAGCGTGGAAAACCAACAGCCGAATCTGAAGCTGCAGGCCTTTGAGGGACCGCTTGATCTGCTGCTCCATCTGATCGAAAAGAACAAGATCGATATCTACGATATTCCGATTTTCGAGATCACCCGGCAGTATCTGGACTATCTGAAGCAGTGGGATGACCTCAACATGGAGGTCGCCAGCGAGTTTATCGTCATGGCCGCCACGCTCATCAATATCAAGGCACGCCGGCTGCTGCCGCTGGCCGAGCGTACCGAGCAGGACGACGAGGACGAGGAGGCCGCGCTGATCGCGCGCCTCTTGGAATACAAGCGCTTTAAGGAGGCCGGTCGAAGCCTCGGAGCGCATCTTCGGACGGAGGGAGAGCTTTTTCTCTGGAGATCGCCCGAGAGCATCCAGGGCGAAAGACCGATTCCGTCTCCGGCAGAGCTGCTCGAAAAAGTGTCCCTTGAGCAGCTTCATGAGCTGATGCTTCGCGCCGAGCGCAGCAAAAAAGAAAGCTTCGATGCCCAGAGGGCCGGCTTCCGCTCGGTCCGCAAGGAGCAGTACACCGTTAAAGAAAAAATCGCCTTCCTGCGCCGTAAGCTTGTGCTGACCGAGCGCCTGAGCTTCATGGACCTTCGGAAGAGCAGCCGCAGCAAGGAAGAAACCGTCACCTATTTCATGGCTCTGCTGGAGCTTTCCCGCATGAGCCAGATCACCATGAACCAGCAAAAGGCCTTTGGCGACATTCTGATCGAACGCAATCAGGACGCGCCGGAGCTTAGCGAGGCCGAAACCGATTACGAAGGAGGAGCCTGAAGCCGATGTCAGATGAAAACGCAAGACTGAAGTGCATGACCGAGGCACTGCTTTTTGCCGCCGGAGATTCGGTCTCACCGGACCAGCTTGCCAAGGCGCTGGGGCTGACGCCCGCGCATTGCATGGAGCTTGTCGCGGAGATTAGGGAAGAATACGACAGGGCCGAGCGCGGCATGCAGATCATCGAGTTGGAGGGCCGCTACCAGATGACGACCCGCCCGCTGTACTATGAAACCATCAAGGTCCTCTACCGCGCGGCGCAGCGCATCCGTCTGACCGACACGCAGCTGGAGACCCTGGCCATCGTCGTCTATAAGCAGCCGGTCACCCGCCAGGAGATCGACAGCATCCGCGGCGTCAACTCGGAGGGCATCGTCGACAGGCTGATCGATTACAAGCTGATCGGCGAGGTGGGGCGTCTTAAGGCGCCGGGCCGTCCGATCCTTTTAGGGACGACCGAGGATTTCCTGCGCAGCTTTGATTTTGCCAGCATCCGCGATATTCCCGACCTGCCGGAGGAGAACATCGGGCAGCTGGAGCAGCTCGCGCTGGAGGCCGAGGAGGGAGAGGACTCCCTCAGCGAGCAGTCCGAGCTCAATTTGTCGGAAATCGAAACCTGATTCCGGAGGCTGTATGGAACGTCTTCAGAAATATATGGCCCGAAGCGGCGTCGCGTCCCGCCGGAAGTGCGAGGAGTACATCGCGGCCGGGCTGGTCAGCGTCAACGGCGAGAAAGTGACGGAGCTGGGCACCCAGATCGAGCCGGGACGCGATGAGATCGTCTTCCGCGGAAAGAAGGTCGAGGCGCCTGCCGAGACCGTCACCGTAGCCCTGTACAAGCCCGAGGGCTATATCACGACCAGCCGCGATCAGTTCGGGCGGCCCGATGTCTGCCAGCTGGTCGATATCCCCGGCGTCAAGCTGTACCCGGTCGGACGGCTGGACTATCAGACCTCGGGGCTTCTGCTCCTGACCAACGACGGCGATCTGGCCTTCGCCCTCACGCACCCGAAGAAGAGGGTGCCGAAGGTCTACGAGGCCATCCTGAAGGGAGAGATCAGCTCCGCAGAGCTTTCCAAGCTGGAGAAGGGCGTGGTCCTCGACGACGGATACCGTACCAAGGAGGCCGCGGCCAGACTGCTCGGCATCGTCGGAGGCAATAACAGCCGGGTCGAGATCACGGTCTATGAAGGGAAAAATCATCAGGTCCGCCGCATGGCCAAGGCCGTCGGACACCCGGTGCTTCGCCTGAAGCGTCTGTCCGAGGGCGGTATCGATCTTGCGGGCCTCAGCGAGGGCCAGTACCGTGTCCTCAGCGAGAAGGAAGTGCGGGAGCTCAGGAAATACCAGAGCTGAGATTTCCCGGGAAATAATGGGTGGACTGTGAAAAACGCAGATATCATCATCGTGGGAGGCGGTGCCTCCGGCCTTATGGCGGCCGGAACGGCGGCGGAAAGGGTCAGCGCGAGCGGGCGGGCGCCCAAGGTGCTCCTCCTGGAAAAGAACGAAAAGGTCGGGCGCAAGCTGGCCATCACCGGCAAGGGGCGCTGCAATCTGACCAATGCCTGCGACAGCCGCGAGTTCATGGCGAACATCGTGACGGGCGGGCGCTTTATGTATTCGGCGCTGTCGCGCTTCTCCTGCCGCGAGCTCTGCGAGCTCATCGAGGCGCAGGGGGTCCCGCTCAAGGTCGAGCGGGGGATGCGCGTGTTTCCGGAGTCCGATTCAGCCTATGATATCGTCGACGCACTGCTGCGCTACGCGAGAAGGGCCGGAGCCTCCGTCCGTACGTCCTGCCAGGTCCTTTCGGTCCAGAGGGATGAGGAGGGCTTTCTGCTTTCGGACGGGCAGGAGTCATACCGGACGAGGGCGCTCGTTCTGGCGACCGGCGGCATCAGCTATCCGCTGACGGGCTCGACGGGCGAGGGGCATGTCTTTGCCGGGGAGCTCGGCCACACGGTCAGTCCGCTCCTGCCGGCGCTGGTACCCCTCACGGTCCGCGAGAGCTGGCCGAAGGAGATGCTGGGGCTGACGCTCAAAAATACGGGCGTTTTCGTCGAGATCGGCGGCAAAAAGGTCTTTGAGGACTTCGGCGAGCTGATGTTTACGCCCTTCGGCGTAAGCGGTCCCACCGCCATTACGGCCTCCAGCTGCCTGCAGAGCCTCCTGCGTGCCCGCGGGCAAAGCTTTGAGGAAGCCGGTCCCATCCTGCATCTGGACCTGAAGCCGGCGCTGAGCGAGGAGGAGCTTGACGTGAGACTTCAGCGCGAGCTTGCCGAAAACGCGCAGAAGAGCTTCCGTCAGATCCTTTCGGGTCTGCTGCCTCAGAAGGCCGTCCCGGTCTATCTGAAGCTTTGCGGCATCCCGGCCGAGAAAAAGGGCGCCGAGATCAGCCGTGCCGAGCGCAGGACCCTGCTGAAGCTTTTGAAGGACCTGACGCTTCACCTAAACGGCACGCGCGGCCCGGAGGAGGCCATCATCACGATGGGCGGCGTCAAGACCGCGGAGATCGATCCGAAAACCATGCAGTCGAAGTGCTGTCCGGGTCTCTTCCTCGCGGGTGAGCTTCTGGACATCGATGCCTTAACCGGCGGCTTCAACCTGCAGCTGGCCTTTTCATCCGGCCGGGCAGCGGGGGAGGGAGCTGCCTCCTATATTCTGAACTGAAATCTATCCGGCAAGGAGAATCAGCCATGAGCAAGTTTATGACGGTGGCAGTGGACGGCCCCGGCGGCGCCGGCAAAAGCAGCGCGGCCAAGGGAGTCGCTGCCCGCACCGGCCTTCACTATGTCGATACCGGCGCGATGTACCGCGGCCTGGGCCTGTACGTCAAGGAGGCCGGCACGGATATCAACGATCCCGAGGCGGTCGCCGAGGCGATCCGCGAGCTCTCCGTGGAGGTCCTCTACAACGAGGAGGGCCAGCAGATCATCGTCGGAGGACGCAACATGACCCCCTTCATCCGCACGCCCGAGGCGGGCGATGCAGCCAGCCGTACCTCGGCCTATCCCGTGGTGCGCGAAAAGCTTCTGGATCTGCAGCGCGGGCTGGCCGATCACTACGAGCTGATCATGGACGGCCGCGATATCGGCACCGTCATTTTCCCGGATGCGGACCTTAAGCTTTTTGTGACCGCCACGCCGGAGGAACGCGGCCGCCGCCGCTATCAGGAGCTTCTGGAGAAGGGACAGACCGATATCACGCTGGAGGGCGTCATCGAGGACATCCGTGCGCGTGATTATCGCGACTCGCACCGTGCGGCTGCCCCGCTCAGGCAGGCCGAGGACGCGATCTTTCTGGATACGACCGAGCTTACCCTCGACGAGGTCATCGATTTTATCTGCGGAAAGGTGGAGGAAATCCGCTCAAAAAAAGCCGGGGCCGAAGCGTAAAGCTTACGGTCGCCAAGACCGCCGGCTTTTGCTTCGGCGTCCGAAACGCCATTAAAATGGCCAAGAGGACGGCCGCGGAGCTTCAAAGCGGCCCGTCCGGAAGCGGCTCCCGGTCCCGTGTCTGGACCTGGGGCCCGGTGATTGATTAGCCTGAGGTCCTGGAGGAGGTGGAAAAAGAGGGCATCTTCGTGCTGCCCGAGGATCG
>JAZQNF010000007.1:0-6939 GCA_045627225.1 Bianqueaceae bacterium | reverse complement strand
ATTCCTGCCGGTGTCCGCCGGCAGACGGCCGTTCTTGCGGCGGGCAGCGAGGTCCTGTGGGTAGTCGGGCATCGGCTTTCCGATGCGGTCCGTCTGCCTTTTCATGCCGGCCGGGCGCTGCATTTTCAGATTTCGGCGCCTGAAAATAAACCTCTGGAGGAGAGTATGCTGGATACCAGTAAAATCACGGTAATGATCGATGAAGAGACCCTTGAGTCCCGCATCAAAGAGTTGGGTGCGCAGATTTCCAAGGACTATGAGGGCAAGGAGCTGATGCTCACCTGCATTCTGAAGGGCGGTGTCATGTTTATGACCGAGCTGGCCAAGTACATCACCGTGCCCGTCAGCATGGACTTTATGACCCTTTCCAGTTACGGAGACGGACTGGTTTCAAGCGGTCAGGTCCGCATCACCAAGGACATGGACAGCTGCATCGAGGGCAAGCATGTGCTGGTGGTCGAAGATATCATCGATACCGGACGCACGCTTTCTTTCCTGGAAAAAATGCTGCTGGAAAGAAAGCCGGCCTCTCTTGCCATTGCCACCATGCTGGACAAGCCCGACCGCCGTGTAGTCGAGATGACGCCTAAATACGTCGGCTTTACCATCGAAGACAAATTCGTCGTCGGTTACGGCCTTGACTATGCGCAGAAGTTCCGCAATCTCCGATACATCGGAACCATCGAATAAGCGAGGAAAAGATTTTGAAAGAAGGCTCTAAAGGCTTCGGCCTTTACTTTATCGTACTGATTGTCCTGGCAGGCATCCTGCTGGGCAGCATTTTTCTGGGCGATGACCAAAGCACCGAGGGCATGCTGACCGATGTTCAGATCGGCGAAGAGCTGTCCCGCTCCGATCTGGATCATCTGTACCTGAAGGCCCTGAACGTCGGGGACTCCAACCTGGCCATGGCTACCCTGTATTACGAGGACGGAAGCCATCAGGAGTTCTTTGTCTCCGATCTGGCGGCCTTCCGTGCTCAGCTGACCGAAGAGCACCCCAATCTTCCGGTCTATGTGAAGGGCGTCAAGGAGTCCAATGCCTGGTCCAGCTTCCTGCCCACGCTCATCATGCTGGTCATCGGCGTGTTTGCCATGGTCTTCCTGATGTCGGCTATGCAGGGCGGCGGCGCCAACGGCCAGATGAATAATTTCGGCAAGAGCACCGCCGAAATGATGGATATCAAAAAGAATCCCATCCGCTTCAAGGATGTGGCCGGTCTTTACGAAGAAAAAGAAGAAGTCAAGGAAATCGTCGAGTTCCTGAAAAGCCCTCAGCGCTTTGTCAAAATGGGCGCCCGCATTCCCAAGGGCATCCTGCTGGTAGGCCCTCCCGGAACCGGTAAGACCTATCTGGCCAAAGCCGTTGCCGGTGAGGCCGGCGTTCCCTTCTTCAGTATTTCCGGCTCCGACTTCGTTGAGATGTTTGTCGGCGTCGGCGCCTCCCGCGTGCGCGATATGTTTATCCAGGCCAAGCGCCATGCCCCCTGCATCGTCTTCATCGATGAAATCGATGCGGTCGGCCGCCAGCGCGGCACTGGTCTGGGCGGCAGTCACGACGCGCGTGAGCAGACCCTGCATCAGCTTCTGGGTGTGAGGGACGGCTTCAGCGTCCACGAGGGCGTCATCGTCCTGGCCGCCACCAACCGTGTCGATATCCTGGATCCGGCGCTGCTGCGTCCCGGCCGTTTTGTCCGACAGGTCGTTATCGACCGTCCCGATGTGCACGAGCGTCTTGAGATGCTCGAGGTCCACGCCCGCAACAAGTCGCTGGGCTCCGATGTCGATCTGGAGCACATTGCCAAAACCACATCCGGCTTTACCCCTGCCGATCTGGAGAATCTCCTGAACGAGGCCGCTCTGATCGCCGCCAAGGAAAACAGGAGCTTTATCACGCAGGCCGAGATCCAGCGCGCCTTTATCAAGGTCGGTATCGGAACCGAAAAGAAGAGCCGCGTGGTGTCCGAGCGTGAAAAGAGCATGACCGCTTATCACGAGGCCGGCCATGCCATCCTGATGCACGTCCTTCCGCAGCTGGATCCGGTCCACAGCATTTCGATCATTCCGACCGGAATGGCTGCCGGCTATACCATGAACTATTCCGAAGAAGATACGCTCTGCCTTACCAAAAGCAAGATGGAGCAGACCATCATCTCTTTCCTGGGCGGCCGCGTAGCCGAGGAGCTCAAATGCGGTGATATTACCACCGGCGCCTCCAATGATATCGAGCGCGCCACCGCGCTGGCCCGCAACATGGTCACCCGCTACGGCATGAGCAAGACCCTCGGCCCCGTGCAGTTCGGCAGCGACAGCGACGAGGTCTTCATCGGACGCGAAATGAACCACGTCCGCAACTACGGCGATGAGGTCGCCAATCAGATCGACCGTGAGATCCGCGAGATCGTGCTGCAGGCTGAAAGCGAGGCCCGCCGTATTCTCACCGAATACGATGCGGTGCTCGAGGCTACCCGAAACCTTCTGCTCGAAAAGGAGCGCATCACCGGCGAAGAGTTCACGGCTCTTTTCGAGAGCGCTCAGAGCGAAGACGCGGCTCCGGAACAGGAGTAAGACGTGGAAAACGGCAAGACGGTTCTGGCATACTCCAGTCAGTATGCGCAGAAGTATTATTTCAACGACAGTCTGGGTGTCCTGCCCGAGGAAGTCAAAAAAGAAGTCCTGGTGCTTCTCATCTGGCTGACCGAAGAGGCCGGCGGAGTAGCCGAAATGGGCTTTGACGAAACCGGAGAGCTTTATCTCGACAGCTGGTGCGAGGAGGACGATCTTGGCTATGACCGGGTATCGGCAGGTCTTATCATCAGCGAAATCGAAAGAGACCATAAGGATCTTATCCATGAGCTGGAGCTTTGGTACCGGGTCTGTCAGGAACAACAGTAAGTAAAGGGAGCGGTGACCTCCGGCCGCCGCTCCGATGATTTCTCCTGTATCCTTAAAGGAACGGGAAGGAGGTAAACATGGCTAACATCAATTCCAAAACGAAATTTCTCACGCTGACAGCAATCCTTTCTGCGCTGATTATCGTGCTGGCCTTCACGCCGCTCGGATATCTGAAGATTGGGGTGCTGTCTATTACTTTTCTGACCATCCCGGTGGTCATCGGAGCGGTTACGCTGGGTCCCGGAGCCGGTACCGTTTTGGGTACGGTTTTCGGTCTTACCAGCTTTGCCCAGTGCTTCGGGCTGGATCCGGTGGGAACGCTGCTCTTCAGTGTGAATCCCTTTATCACATTTCTGATGTGCGTGCTTCCACGCGTCCTGGTAGGTCTTCTCAGCGGCCTGATTTTCAGGTTCGCCGACAGGCTTCCCATCAAGAACAGTCTGGCCGCCGGTATCGCCTGCTTCTCCGGCGCCTTCCTGAACACGCTTCTGTTTATGGCAGCCTTCGTGTTCAACTGCTATGTGGCGCTGAAGCTGAAAGGCACGCTCTTTGATGCTTCTTCGCTCATCACGCTTCTCGGCACCGATAATCTCTGGGCCGTGCTCGGCACCATCGTTTCGCTGAACTCCATTATCGAGGCGGTGGTCTGTACGCTCATCGGAACGGCTGTCTGCTCGGTTCTGATGAAGGTTTACAAGTAATCCCGCGCTCCGGAGCCATGCTCCGTAAAGAAAGGAAATAGATATGCTTATCGTTTTTGACATCGGCAACACTCAGATCAAAATGGGCGTTTTCAACGGCGAGACGCTGATCGGCAGCTGGCGCATGACGACCGCCATCAAAAAGACGACGGATGAATACGGCATCGACATTGTCAGCATCCTCGGCAAAAACGGCATCGAGCCCGATATGATCGACAGAGCCATCGTATCCTCTGTCGTTCCCAATATCATGTATGCCTTCTGCGGAGCCATCCGCCGCTATCTGAAGGTCGAACCGATGCAGGTGGCCCCCGGCATCAAAACCGGTATTTTCATCAAGACGGAGAATCCTAAAGAGGTCGGCGCCGATATTCTGACGGATGTGGTTGCGGCCTATATGCTTTACGGCGGCCCCTGCATCGTGGTCGATTTCGGTACCGCTACCAAGTTCATCACGATCACGGGCAAGGGCGAGCTGATCGCGGCCGTTATCTGCCCCGGCGTCGGCATTTCGGCCGATGCGCTGGTCAGCCGCACGGCGCAGCTGCCCTCGGTCGCCATCGAAAAGCCCGAGCGGATTTTGACGAGCAATACCGTCAAATGCATCCAGGCGGGTCTGGTTTACGGCAACATCGGCCAGGTCGAATACATCGTCAGTAAAATCAAAGAGGAGCTGGGCGAGCAGGACGTCAAGGTCGTCGCGACCGGCGGCTTCGGCAGTATCATCGGAACCGAGGCCTCCTGCGTCGATATTTACGATCCGCTGCTGACCTTAAAAGGCCTTCGCATCCTTTCGGAGAAGAATCAATGAGAATCGGAAGTCTTGAACTGGAGAGCCCGGTCCTGGCAGCGCCGATGGCCGGAATCTCTGATTCGACCTTCCGTGAATTGGCGCGTACGCACGGCGCGGCCCTTACCTACACCGAAATGGTCAGCGCCAAGGCCCTGTCCTATCAGAATGAAAACACGGCAGAGCTTTTGGCCTTTGTGCCGGCCGAGGAGCCCGTTGTCGCTCAGATCTTCGGCTCCGATCCCGAAATCATGGCGGCTCAGGCGGCCGGGCTCGGGACCCGCTTTGCCGCCATCGATATCAACATGGGCTGTCCCGCCCCCAAAATCTTCAACAATCATGAGGGCTCCTGGCTGATGAGCGAGCCGCAGCTGGTCTACGATATCGTATCGGCGGTCTCGCAGGCAGCGCAGGTCCCCGTTACCGTCAAGATCCGGAAGGGCATCCATGCCGGTGAGGAGCTTGCGCCGAAGCTGGCTCCTGTTCTGGAGCAGGCCGGCGCCGCCGCTATCACGGTGCACGGACGCACGACCTCCCAGGGATACAGCGGCCGTGCCGATTGGGAGACCATCCGCAAGGTCAAAGAGGCGGTCTCTATCCCGGTCATCGGGAACGGAGACATCTGCTCGGCTGAGGATGCGAAGCGCATGATGGAGGAAACCGGCTGTGATGCGGTCATGATCGGCAGAGCCTCCCGCGGCAATCCCTGGCTTTTCGCCGAATGTGTCTCCTATCTGAAGGACGGAACGCTTCCGCCCCGGCCCTCCCGCGATGAGATCCTGGAAACGGCCCTATGGCACGCCAGAACCATCTGCGAACGCAAAGGAGAAAAGCGCGGCATGCTGGAAATGCGCTCGCACATCGGCTGCTATGTGCGCGGCATGAAGGGTGCATCGGCGCTCAAAAGAGCCTTCTTCGAGCTGAGCGGCTATGCCGAGCTCGAGGCCCTTTTATTGACAATCAGACAGGAAAATAGTATAATTTTCTAATCAGATAACCATTTACTCATTTATATAGTTATTTAAAAAAGAGGGATTTTAAATGGAAAAACAGGTATTTATCTTAACGAAAGAGAAGAAAGAAGAACTGGAAGCAGAGCTTGCCGAGTTAAAGGGACCGCGCCGTAAAGAGGTTACCCTGAAAATCAAGGAAGCCCGTGCACAGGGCGATTTATCCGAAAACGCTGAGTATTCTGCTGCCCGCGAGGAGCAGGGTCACATCGAGGGGCGCATCGAAGAGATCGAGACCATCCTGAAAAATGTTCAGATCATCGAAACCGGTATCGATGAGGGCATCATCAAGATCGGCAGCACCATTCGCCTCGCCGTCACCTATGCGGGTGAGGATGAGGAGGAGGAAATCGAATATACCATCGTCGGCTCCACCGAGGCTGATCCCCGTCATGGCCGTCTTTCCAACGAGGCGCCTCTTGCGCAGCAGCTCATCGGAAAGAAAGCCGGCGAGAAGGTCAGCATCCCCTTCGACGGCAGCTTTGATGAATACCGTATTCTTGAAATCAAATAAAAGAGAGTTATTTTATGGCTAACGAAAACGCAAATCAGGCCGCTTCGGCCCAGGCTCCTCAGCAGAGCGAGAACGAAATTCTTCAGCTCAAGAAGGAAAAGCTGCTCAGCATGCAGGCTGAGGGCAAGGATCCCTTTGTCATTCGCAAATATGAGGTCACTCATCACAGCACCGACATCAAAGACCATTTCGCCGAAATGGAAGGTCAGACCGTATCCATCGCCGGGCGAATGATGAGCAAACGAGTCATGGGAAAGGCCTCCTTCTGCAATGTGCAGGACCTTCCCGGCAACATCCAGTGCTATGTGGCCCGTGATTCCATCGGTGAGGAGGCCTATGCCGATTTCAAAAAGCTGGTCGATGTCGGCGATATCATCGGCATCCGAGGCGTCGTTTTCCAGACCAAAACCGGTGAAATTTCGGTTCATGCCGAAGAACTGACGCTGCTCAGCAAGAGCATCCAGATCCTTCCCGAAAAGTTCCACGGCATCACGAATACCGATCTTCGCTACCGTCAGCGCTATACCGATCTGATTATGAACCCGGAGGTCCGTGAGACCTTTATCAAGCGCAGCCGCATCATCAGCGCCATCCGCCGTTATCTGGACGGTCAGGGCTTCATGGAGGTCGAGACCCCCATGCTGGTACACAATGCCGGCGGCGCGGCAGCCCGTCCCTTTGAAACGCACTACAACGCGTTGGACGAGGATGTCCGTCTGCGTATTTCGCTCGAGCTCTATCTGAAGCGCCTCATCGTCGGCGGCCTCGAGCGTGTTTACGAAATCGGCCGCGTCTTCCGCAATGGAGGCGTGGATACCCGCCACAACCCCGAATTCACCCTCATGGAGCTCTATCAGGCCTACACCGATTACTACGGCATGATGGATCTCACCGAAAACCTGTTCCGCTATCTCGCCAAGGAGGTCTGCGGTACGACCGAGATCACCTACGGTGAGAACAAAATCGACCTGGGCAAGCCCTTCCGGCGCCTTACCATGATCGAGGCCGTCCGCGAATACGCCGGCATCGA
>JAZQNF010000006.1:0-3236 GCA_045627225.1 Bianqueaceae bacterium | reverse complement strand
CTGGGCGCTTTATCACAGCGAGGCCGACTCCGCCCTGAGTTTTCGCTTTGAAGCCGGCTTTACCGCCCAGCCTCTCAGCGATCTGGTCGAGACCCTGACCTACTCCGTCAGCCTTCTGGGCGACCGGAACCGCCTGACCATCCTCGGCCATTATCGCTCCCCTCAGCGCGACAAGGGCACCTACGATTATCTGTCCGTCGGCTATTATCAGCTGGACCGTTTTCTGGAGGCCGCCGAGCTTGAGGGCCTCATGGAGGAGATCAATGACTTCCCCAACGTGCTGTCCGAGGGACAGCTTTCCGTGAGCCTGGTGCAGGCCGCCCGCATCCGACTCTACGGAGGCGTCACCGCGCTGACCTATTCGCTCATGCTTACCCGCGGCGAGGTCCGCTGCCTGATGCAGATCGGCCTTGTGCCGAACGGCGATACGCTCTATCAGGTCATCTACTCCGATTTTTCGACAGTCAAAGACAACGCCTGGCTGGAGCGGATGCTGAGCTCGCTGACCCTCCCGGCGCCCGCTGCCGCCCCCGACGGCGATTGATCCGACACACTCCCGTCCCGTCAGCCGGAGAAACGTCTTTTTTCACACAAAAAGCCCATCAATCTGATGGGCTTTTTCTAATTTGTTCTTATGCAGCAGTGCTTGCGCTTCAGCGCAGCGCTTTAGCGCTTACTCATTCCGCCAGATTATCGTACAGCGAGACTCTGTTGTCCTTACAGAACTTGCGGATCTGGGCCTTGTAGCCCTCCCAGTGCTCTTTATCCTTGGACTTGTAGTAGACCAGCGGCTCCAAACGGTTTTTCAGGGTGATGGAGATCTTTTCCGAATCGATCTCGCGCAGGAAGCCGGTCTCCTTGCAAGGGTCAAAAGCAATGTTGGTAATCTGATTGTATACGATCCGCATCATAACACGACGGCTGCTGGATTCGTCAATAACGACCATCTCGGTCATATCGCACATGATTTTTTCGGGTTTCATTTTACATCCATAGCTTTCGCTTGGGAAAGCTTCCTTTCTTTGCAGTATGGGAGCCCGCCGGCCGGCAGGCCTTCAAGTTGTATGCAAGGTATAGTATACTCTGTTTTGCGGCCTTTGTCACGCCTGACTTTTACGGAAGCTGATACTTCTCGGAAAAGCTTTCGAAAAGCCGGTTGAAGGATTCGTTGGTACCGCCCTTCACGCTGCTCAGATAATGATGCGCCTCGACCGAGCTGTCACCGAGCTCAATAACGCAGACTGCAATATTCGAGCAATGGTCGGAAATACGTTCAAAATTGCCCAGTATGTCGTTCAGGATAAAGCCTCCCTCCACGGTGCAAAGGCCCTTCTTCAGACGCTCGACGTGACGGCTCTGGACCTTCTCGGTCAGCGCATCGATGACCTGCTCCAAAGGCTCAACACGGAGCGCGTCCTGAAAGCTTTCCTTCTCAAAGCAGCTGAGCGCGGTTTCCGTGATCTCCGAAAGTGCGCTCCGCAGAAGCCGAAGCTCCTTCCCTCCTTCTTCAGAAAAGCGATAGGACTTGGCGTCGATCTCCTCCGCCGTCTCCAGAAGATTGACAGCGTGGTCACCGAGACGCTCAAAATCGGTGATAGCCCTCAGCATACGCGTGATGCAGTTGGCCTCTTCCTCCGTAAAGTCAAAAGAAGAAAGCCGCACCAGGAAGCTCCCGAGCTTGTCCTCGTAATAGTCGGTCTTGTCCTCAATCTCGCGGATACGCTCGGCCACGGCGGTATCAAAATCCGTCAGAAGCGACAGCGAGCTGATAATGCCCTCGTGCGCAAGGGCGGCCATCTCCCGCGTACGGTTCATACACTCGGAAAGCGCCACGGCAGGCGTCTTCAGAAGACGCTCGTCCAGGAAGCTTTCCTCCCGTCCGCTTTTCCGCATGAGACGGTCTGCCAGCCGCTCGAGCTCAGGCATACAGGGAAGCCATATCGCCGCAGCGGCCAGGTTGAAGACTGTATGCACCAGCGCCACACCTACCGGGCGGATCGTCTTTTCCAGAAAGGGCGGCTCCCACAGCAGGGGAAGCAAATACAGAAACAGAAGAGCCAGCACCGCCCCTACGGTATTGTATAGGATATGAATGACCGAGACCTTGCGCGCCTCGCGTGAAACGCCGATGCCGGAAATAAGCGCCGTTGCGCAGGTACCGATGTTTAAGCCGAGCACCACGGGGATGGCCATGCGGAAGCTGATCATACCCGTAAGCGACAGGGTCTGAAGGATCGCGATGGTGACCGCCGAGCTCTGCACCAGCCCGGTAAAAACGATGCCCATGGCAAGCCCCGCCAGCGGATGAGACAGCCAGTCGAGCATAGAGGAAAAGCCGCTCGAAACAGCGAGAGGCTCCATCGCCTCCTGCATCAGCTTCATGCCGTACATGAGTACCGCGAAGCCGACCAGCACCGCACCGAGGTCTCGACGCTTCTGCTTCTTGGACATCATGATCATAAATGCACCGACCAGTGCAAAAACCAGAGAAAACCATTCCGGCTTCAGCAGCGTGAGCCAGACGCTCCCGCCCCGGATACCGGAAAGGCTCAGAATCCAGGCGGTAAGCGTGGTTCCGATATTGGAGCCGAGAATAGCACCCACTGTTTGCGCAGCACTCATGAGGCCGGAATTGACCAGACCGACCAGCATGACCGTAAGAGCTGAGGAAGACTGGATTGCGACGGTGATCACCATGCCGAGCAGGAGTCCCATGAGGGGCCGGTCCGTCATCCGGCGCAATAGCTTTTCAAGCCTCCCGCCGGACATTTTTTCAAGGCCGGCCGAGAGTTCATGCATACCGAACAGAAAAAAGGCCAAACCTCCCCCCAGGGAAATAAAGGAAAAAATATCCATATTCTGGCGCTCCTATGCGGTTTTCAAGGAAAAATTTTTATATTTCACGTTAAAAACAATCAGAACTTGCCGCCGTGGCCTCCGAAGCTGTGGCCGGAGGAGGAGGAAATATGCGTGGAGCTGCCGCCGTAATGGCCGCCGCCACCGCCGCTGTAATCGCGGGTCTCGGTCTCGATGCGGGTGCGGGCCGTATTCCGGTAAAGGAACTCGTCGGTCTGCTCGTTCAGGGCAAAGCTGCCCTTTGAGAAATAATCGTTGGCCGAAGACTGGCCGGTGACGCTCGTCAGCTCACCCTTCAGACGTCCGACATGAATGCTGCCGGCGATCAGGCCGATGACAAGCGAAATGACGCCCCAGATGGCCAGCCGGTCGCCGTAATA
>JAZQNF010000005.1:0-27820 GCA_045627225.1 Bianqueaceae bacterium | reverse complement strand
GCCCGCTACGGCGCGGAGATTCCTGCGACAGGAACCCCCGTACGCCCCGGCTACAGCTTCGCCGGCTGGGACAAGACCGTCCCCACCACCATGCCTGCGGAAAATACGACCTATACGGCAAAATGGACGGCTCAGAACGTTGATTACACGGTCGTTTTCTGGTATGAGAACCCCGACGATGACGGCTACAGCTACATGGCTTATACCACCGCCCGCGCACTGGCCGGCAGCACCGTTTCAAGCGGCAGCTTCCAGAACACCAATTTCACCGGACGCGATAACACTCACTTTACCTATAATGCGGATAAGGCCGAGTCCAAAACGCTTGCCGGCGACGGATCTACGATCATCAATGTCTACTTCACGCGTAATCTTTACTCGCTGACCTTCGTCGATCCGAACTCCACGGCGACGGGTATTGTCTGCGGAAAAGAAGCGCATACGCATGACAGCTCCTGCTACGGAGATGAATACGTCTGCGGCTATGAGGAACATACGACGCATACCGCAGCCTGCTACAGCGGCGTAGGAAGCAGATATACCTGGAGTACTACCGGCTGGACACACGACAGCGGAAACGGTTCAATTCATAAATATAGTTCGACCTATT
Source organism: Bianqueaceae bacterium (assembly GCA_045627225.1). Classification (GTDB taxonomy): domain Bacteria; phylum Bacillota; class Clostridia; order Lachnospirales; family Bianqueaceae; genus JAZQNF01. The sequence continues at coordinate 27,210 of JAZQNF010000005.1, read as the reverse complement.
ATTATATCTATCTAGACGGACAGTGGTATCGCTATACCGGCAGCCGTACAAACAATGATACCGTTGCTGTTCCTACTTGCCACACCCATACCGACGCCTGCCGTCTGATCTGCGGCAAGGAAGCTCATACCCACACGAATGCCTGCAACGGAAAGCTTCCTGTCAAGGTTATCACCGCGAAATATGAAGCGGATCTTGTTTCCTATTGGCCCATTGTCGGTGATGACGGTCATGTTTACACCGGTCAGATGTGGGAGTCCTCTGCGACCGGCGACAAGCTGGTCTTCAAGCAGAAGATGGGCGATGAGAACCTGACGCTGACCAAGTTCAACCGGACCGGTACGACCAACTACTGGTATTACTATCTCGAGGTCATTCCCGGCGAACCCACGGAGGGTCTGACTCTCAGAACAGAAGGCGGAAAGACCTATTATCTCTACCTGTCGGAAAGCGCCATTACTTCGGCACTTACCTACGATGAGGACTATTTCCCCATTACCGGTTATACCCGTCCCGCTAAAACCTGGAGCGGAACCTACAACAGTTTCAGCAACAATCAGCCGAAATATCTGTACTATACGCTGAATCAGAACACGCTGAGCTATAATGACAACTACGGTACCACGACCACCGCTCCCGAAAAAATCTATTTCGGCGTGAAGCTCGGTCAGAGCCGCAACATTACGCCCGCCTATCCCTCCACGTTGGAAGAGGGCGCCTATGAATTTGCCGGCTGGTACACCACTCCGCAGTGCTTCGAGGGCACCGAGGTCGACTTCGATAAGACCACCATGCCCGATTCTCCTCTGATGATCTACGCCAAGTGGGTCCCCGTTTCTCACGAGGTCACCTTCCGCGTCACCTTTACGGGTGCCGACCTTCTTTCCGACCAGACCGTTCCTCACGGCAGCAACGCCGAAATGCCGGACGATCCTGAATACGGCCGCTACGAGTTCGTCGGCTGGTTCTATCAGGAGAACGGCGAGGAAAAGGCCTTCAGCCCCAACCTCCGCATCGACCAGAACATCAATGTCTACGCCAAGTGGCGCTCCAACGTCCTGATCGACTACCGCATCGAGTACGAGCTCGAGGACGGCACCAAGCTAGCCGATGATACCACCGGCTCCGCGCTGGCCGGCAACAGCAAGACCTTCGACGCCAAGGGCGGCGACGAGCTCTACGCCGACTACCGCGAGGGCTTCTTCCCCGTTGTCAAGTCTCATACCGTCGACATGGATATCGACGCCGTGGGTGAGCTGGTCTACACCTTCATCTACGAGGAAGTCGATGCCGTTCCCTACACGGTCAAATATCTGGACCGCGCTACCGGCGAGCCCGTCGCCGACGAGGTCACCTATGCGGAGAACCGCAAGGCGGTCGTCACCGAGTACGCGGAGTCCGTCTCCGGCTACCTGCCCGAGATCTTCCAGCAGCGTCTGATCGTAACGCCCGAGGGCGAAAACGTCCTGATCTTCTACTACAACGCGGACTCCGTCCACGCGATGGTATCCCGGACGCACTACACGATCACCGGCAGCATCGTCAGCGAATACAGCCACAACGAAGAGACCGGCACCATCGGCGAAGAGTATGATGCCGCGCCGCTCAGCATCGAGAACTACGAGCTGGATCACATCACCTTAAACGGTGAGACCGTGGCCAACGATGCGGACCTGAAGCGCGAGCTGACGGCCGACGGCCTGATCTATGAGTTCTACTACAAGGAAATCGAAGTTACCATCAATTACGAAGCGGAGCAGGGCGGCAGCGTCAGCAGCGAGAGCGAGACCCTTGCCATCTTCTCCGGCGTGGCGGAAGGCTCCAAGGCCATCCCCGCCGAGGGCTACCGCGTAGCCGGCTGGTACACCTCCGGCGGCGCCGCGGCCATCGGCACGACCACGCTCAACTCCGACGGCAGCTTAAGCTTCGTGCCCGCCAAGGCCAACGGCAAGAACGTCGCCGCGACCTATGTCGCCAAGTTCGTCAAGAACGAGGTCGTCGACAAGAAGATCGTGGTCGACTACGGTCTCTCCGTCAGCATCGGAATCGACGGCCAGGCAAGCTTTACCGGCATCAGCGCATCCGCTCCCACCGAGACGGGCGTTCTGAGCGAGAACCTCTTCGGTACCGAGGCGGTCGAGTCCGACTGCGGCACCCTGTCCCTCTCCAACAACAAGCTCGTCTACACGCCCACGGCCATGCTGGACGGAGCTGAGACCTTCTATTACTCCGCGCAGGTCGAGAGCGGCTATTACCGCTACGCCTCCGTCACCGTCATCCCCGCGACCGCCGTTTACTACGAGGAGAACTTCCTCGAGTTCAGCGAGGAGTGGGAGACCGTCGGCGAGGCCGACGCCACTGCCGTGCAGGCGCTTGAGTATGCCGGCAGCAAGGTCAACCTCTATGGCTTCGACGGCGCCAACAGCGCCTGCAGCACCTACTCTCTGGGCGCCGCGAACAAGGTCACGGTCAGCAAGGGCATGGAGACCTGGCCCACCGCCAGCTTCAGCTTTACCGGCACCGGCTTCGATGTCATTTCGCTGACGAGCAACCAGACGGGTCTTCTGATCGTCGATATCTACGATGCCGACGAGGAGCTTGTCGCCAGCTGGGCGGTCGATACCTATTACGGCTACAGCAGCGTCGAAACGGACGGTTATATCAAGTACACCTGGAAATTCGGCGAGGACGGCAAGTGGCACATCAGTGCTCAGTCCATCGTAGACGAAGCGATTGCCGCCGAGGGCGAAAACGACGCGACCGAAGACGGTCTGCCTGCGTCTCCCTCTGCCGGTGATACCTATGTCAGCTTTGAAACCAATTATATCTGGACGCTGGACAAGAGCGCGGACAACGCTCTGTATCAGATTCCTGTGATCAAGAGCTACGGCAAGCTCAGCTACGGCAGCTACAAGGTCGTCCTGACGCCTGTCTTCTCCGGTCTGTTCTCGCATAACGGCGGTACCGGCTATGATATGTATATCGACGCCATCCGCATCTACGGCCCGGATCAGAGCAGCGAGGCCCTGAACGCCTACAAGGCGGACGCAGAGGCTTATCCCGAATATATCGAGATCCGTGAGCAGCTCATCAGCGGCAAGAAGGTATTTGAAAATGTCGCGAACGATACTCCCGGTGCTGTCTTTATCGACGCCTTCGGCCTGAGCGGAACCGTTTCCGATTTCACCGGCTTCGGCCCGAACAACGAGGTTTACCTGAAGAAGAATCAGGCCATCGCCTTCCAGTTCAAGACCAAGGGCGCAGCCCGTCCTGCCTCCATCCATCTGGGCGCCAAGGCGCCGGACGGCCAGGTGAGCTTTACGGTCAGCTGCGGCGAAGCCTCCAGACAGATCACGCTGAATACCGCTTCGGACATGTACTATGACATCACCGAGCTGATCAGCTGGAACGGAGACACGAGCGATACCGTCATCATTTCCAACATCGACGGCGCCATTCTTTCCCTGACCACCATTAAGGCGGCTTACAGCTCTGATCCGAACCCGGCCAAGCTGATGATGGTTTCCAATCCCATGATGGCCGGCACGGCTGCCAAGACGGTCTTTGCCTCCTATGTGGCGGCCCACACCGCTGCGCCTCTGCCCGAGGCGGAGCCTGAGGTGACCGCGCCCGAGGAAGCCCCTGTGCTTCCCGAAATCGAGGAAGAGCCGATCGAGGAAGCCCCGGTCGTTCCCGAAGCGGCCGAGCAGCCCGTCGCTCCCGCGGTCGAGCCTGAGCATCAGGCCGTGGAGGAGCCCCTTAACATCGAGCCCATCGTGGAAGAAGCGCCCGAAGAGGTCGAACCCGTAGAAGCACCGACGGCTCCCGAGACCGCAGAAGAGGAGACCGCGCCCGAGATCATCAGCGAAGAGGATCAGAAGGCGGAGGAGAAGGGCTTCTTCGCGGCCCTCGCCGAAGCGATCGTCAAGCTTGCCAAGAGCGTCGCCAAGGCGTTCTCCCGCATCTTCAGCAAATAAGGAGGCGTACAGATCATGAAAAAAGCTTATCAGAAGCCGGAAATCGTATTCGACTCCTTCCAGCTGACGCAGAGCATCGCGGCAGGCTGCGAGTTCATTTCGAACCATATCGAAAAAGCCTGCCCGGTAACGGACCCCTTCCTCGGTCGGACCTTCTTTACCAGCTCGACCTACGGCTGCAAGGTCACTGAGGTCCCCGGTGCCTACGATGACATCTGCTACGATGTGCCGAACCCCAGCAACAACGTTTTCACTTCATAAAAACATATTTAAAAGAAAGCCTCCGCCTGAAGAGCGATCTTCCCCGGCGGAGGCTTTCTTTGCGTGAAAAAGTGAGCAATTACTTGACTTTTTTTAGTGTATAAGCACGAAAATTTCCATATCGGGAGGAAATTTGTCTATAGACTTTTTTAATGCGTTAATCTATCATCGTGTTAAAGAGACAGTAACGTGAAACCTCTCTCGAGTAACATTTGAATACTTAATTCCGAAAAAGCTGCGCAACGTGGGCACTTTTATATTATTTCATTAGGAGGCAGAGAAGATGAAGAAACGAAATCTTTCGAGGATTCTCGTTCTTCTTCTGGTCGCCGTCTTTTTGGTCGGCTGCGGGGCGCAGAGCTTCGACCCCACAGAGCTGAACAATAAAGTCGCCGAGCTGGAAGAGGCCAAGAATGAACTCGAAGCACAGATCGGTTCGTTAATCGCCACAAATGAGGAGCTGAGGGCTGCCAATCAGCAGTTGGCGGAATCCGTTCGCAACCTGACGAACGATGCCCCGTCCGCTAAGAACATTGAAAACCTTCAGAATGCTCAGGAAGCCCTGATCACTCAGGTGGCCGGGCTTGAGAATGACCTGCAGAATGCCCTTAACGACATCGCAAGTCAAAAAGAAACCATCGCTTCTCAGGGACGCACCATTGCGGACCAGAAGAAAACGATTGCCGATCAGGAAAGTCTCACTGAAGAACGGAATGCCGTTCTGCTTGCCCTCACTGAAAAAGTTGCAGAGCTTGACAGCTTGAAGGGCCAGATGAGTACGATGCAGGAGAGCATCAGTTCCGCGACCACGGCGCTCCAGGAGCTTCGTACACAGTACAACGATGCGCTTTCCAAATACGGCGCGCTTGATTCCCGCACGAAGGCCCTCGAGGACCGTGTCACCGCGCTTGAAACCCAGATCACCGGCTTCCAGAATCAGCTGACGGAAGCGGCTTCCACCATCGCGGATCATACCAAGACCATCGCCGACCTGTCTCAGAAGGCCGCGGATCTTGCTAAGCTGCAGGAGGATTTCTCCAAGCAGGCTGAAGAGCTCGATGAGCTTGGCAAGACCGTCGACGAGCAGGGTAAGACCATCGACGAGCAGGGCAAGACCATCGACGAACAGGGCAAGACCATTGAGGAGCAGGCCCAGACGATCGCCGATCAGGAAGCTGCTCTGAAGGCGCTTGACGAAAAGCAGGCCGAGCTTGAGGCTCTGCAGGAGCAGGTAGGCACGCTCGAAGAGAGCCTGGCGACTGCCCTTGAGACGCTCGGTACGACCGGCACGACCGCAGAAGAGGCCATAGCCGCCATCGCCGACGTTCAGGAACAGCTGCAGGATCTGTATCAGAGGATCTACACCAATCTGTATCCTCAGTTCCTGAATCCTTACGGCTATGCCTCCTTCGCCATGAAGGACTTCTCCGACGTACCCGTTACGGTCGTCAACAACGAAATCGAATTCCTGGATGCCTTGCTTGCGTCCTACGGTTCTTCTTCCAAGTACACCTCTCCTTCCGCCATCAAGATTACCCGTGACCTGAACCTTGGCTGGAAGGAAGTCAATTCCATGCTGACCGAGGCCGGCAAGAAGGCTTCGACCTACAGCAATGTATACGGTGACTACAACTCCAGCCGCGCCAAGGAGCATCCGACTCTGGTCGAATCCGGCGTAGCCCGTGTCTTCATCCGTTATACGAACGGTCTCATGATCTACTCCGATAACGGCAGTGCCATCAAGCACTGCGGTATCCAGTTCAGAGACTGCAACAATGTGGCTCTTCGCAACCTTTCCTTCGAAGAGCTCTGGGAGTGGGATGAGTCCTCCCGCGGTATGTACAATACCAATGACTGGGATCTGATCAACGCCACCAACGGCAACGTGAACGGCATCTGGATCGACCACTGCTCCTTCCAGTGCAGCTACGACGGCCTCTTCGATATGGGTGGTACCACCTCCGGCAAGGCCACCCGCAACGTTACCATTTCCTGGTGCGACCTGAACTTCCGCAAGAATGACTTCATCCTTGACCAGATCAAGAGCCTGGACCAGCGTCTGATCGACAGCGGCGCCTGGACCGAGGAGACTCTTTACACCCTTACGGAAGCTCCCGTTTACAAGCCCGACGGCGTCACCCCGCTGAACGACGGCTACAACGGCACGCTTTCCTACCCCGAATACTGGGCTGAGATCCGCGCGATGATCAACCGTACCCGCGGCACCGAATCCGAGGTCACCGAGGAACAGGTCATCGAATTCTTCAGCTCCGGCAAGAAGCTCTGCAACCTCGGCAACAGCGGTTCTCAGAGCAACTACAACTATGCCTCCTGCTCCATCACCGTCCATCACGTGCTGGCCGGCAATATTCAGGAGCGCTTCCTGCGTCTGCGTAAGATGGACGCCCATATGTACAATGTTTACAATGACGGAACTCCGCTGTATCACCTGCTGAAGAGCGAATTCCACTTTGAGAACATGTCCATCGCGCCCACCGAAAACAGCGCGGTCTTCCTGGAAAACAGCTATTACATCAACGTAGATGACCCGATCCGTGCCAACCAGAACAACGGTCAGGACGATCGCTACACGGGCCGCTACTACGTCAAGAACAGCCGCTACATCACCGACGATTTCCTGGGCAATCCCATCAATTACCTCGGCGACAGCGGCGTAGAGGGCAGCCCCTGGGCCACCTCCGCCAACCGCTATGACGAGCGTGAGTTCTTCCTGCGTCTTGACCAGGAGATTCCCTACAGCTACAAGGAATACATGGTTGAGCCCGATGAGCTGTACGATACGCTGGTCGGCAATGTAGGCGCCGGCGTTCTGAACAACTTCAACTGGCTGTACATCGATGAGGATGCCGGCAACAACGGTATCTCCTTCACGCCCAACGCCAACAACTCCAATACCACCTACCAGTACGCAAACGGTCAGCCGATGTCCTATAAGATCGACACCGCGCCCGATGTCAGCAAGACCGGCGGACCTTCCCGTCTGCAGATCGCGGATGTCACGATTGCCATGGGTTCGACCTTCACTCCTGCCAATCCCGCTATCTACAACTTCTACAACAACAGCACCAGCCGTGACGGCAACAAGAGCAATGTGCTCTTTGTCAAGGATGTAGACTACACGCTTGACGTCGACCTGGGCGGTCTGGATACCAATGTGCCCGGCAAATACAGCGTCACCTACACCTTCACGGATCTGCATCGCGACGATGATGTCGTTGTCCGTGTGCAGAATGTGATCGTTTACGATCCGGCCGACGCGGTTGAGTTTTCCTCCTACAGTGTCTCCCGTGAGATCGATCAGTGCGTCCATCTGACCTACACGATGTTCTCGCCTGAGGGCGGAAGCGCTGCCGGCGCTACGATTTACTACCTTGCTTCCGATAACGATACCGAGACGGAGGAGAGCATCCGCGCAAACGGCTCCTTCTTCACCGCTGCCTCCGCATCCGGTACCGAGAATTGGCTGGCCACCGGCGGCAAGAAGAACATCTTCTTCTTTGCCGAAAAGAACGGTGAAGCCGGCGGCATCGTCAAGCAGGCGATCATTGCCGAAAAGGTCGTCGAAATCAGAACGCCCGCCGATTTCATGAAGATCTTCAAGATGGCCTCCACGGTTGGCTATCGTTTCGAAATCATGAATGATATCGACTTCGGCGGTTATGCCCGTGTCAGTGAGGTCTCTGCCCTCAAGCAGGCGACGATCGACGGAAACGGCCACAAGATCAGCAATCTGGATACGACCTGCTTCGGTCTGTTCCGTTCGATCGACGGCTCCGTCATCCGGAATATTACCTTCGATAAGATCTATATCGACTGCGGTAATGACTCCGCGGGCGGCGTCATGGCTCAGAACGTAGCCGGCACCTCCGCCTTCATCGATGTGACCTTCATCGACTGCGGCACCCGTAACTACCGTGCGAACGGCGCCGGCATCATCGCCGGTAATGCCGAGGCAGGCTACATTCTGAACCTGACCAATGTCAAGGTCATCGACAACGGTCTGGCGAACCATGCCGGCTTCAGCGGCGACGTCAACGGCCAGTCCGTCTCCGGCGGTCTGATCGGTACGGCCGGCAACGGCAAGCTCTACATCAAGAACCTGTATATCAAGGGACTTGAGGTTGTGGCTGCAACCTATGAGAAGCTGGCGGCTACCTCCGGTATCCTGATCGGTACCGCGAGCGGCACGGTCGATATCGACGGTCTGGTCATCGAGAAGGCCAACGTACTGGGCAGCACCAACGTCGGCGGTCTGATCGGCAGCACCAGCGCTACGGTTACCGTGAAGAATGCTTACATTGATGTCAGCTTCAATCGCGGCAGCTACTACAGCACCAACCAGACGGCTTCCTCTACCGGTATCTTCTCCGGCAGCAGCGCAGCCACCCGCTATACGCTCGACAATGTATACTACAAGGTCGGCGAAAGCACCGTGAACCCGGGCAGCGCGATTCCCGCGAATGCCAAGGCCATCGGTGATGCGGCCACGGACAATGCCTGGTGGAACGCCAATCTGGCAGACCTCGCAGCTTCTGCCTGGTGGATCGCCAGCGGAGCCATTCCTGCTGAGTAATTCTCAATCATCAAGGGGCACCTTCCATCCGGAGGGTGCCCCTTTTTGTGCGCGGAGGAGAGCCGGTGTCCCCTGCTGCCGGCTTTTCTGCACAAAAAAAGACAACCATTGCTGATTGTCTTTTATTGCGTGCAGTAGGATTCGAACCCGCGGCCTTCTGGTCCGTAGCCAGACGCTCTATCCAGCTGAGCTATGCACGCATGAAGCGGGTGAGGGGAATCGGACCCCCGTATCCAGCTTGGAAGGCTGGTGTTCTACCATTGAACTACACCCGCGGATAGTAGGGTAACGGTAGAACAAATGCCCAGAACCGGAATCGAACCAGTGACACGGGGATTTTCAGTCCCCTGCTCTACCAACTGAGCTATCTGGGCATAAGTGCCGGTGACCGGGATCGAACCGGTACGGTCGTATTAGGACCGTGGGATTTTAAGTCCCATGCGTCTGCCAATTCCGCCACACCGGCAGTCAGGCTTTTTTCTTCCCGGTCGCCTCATTTCTTGGCGACGGTCTATATATTAGCACAGCCTGATTTTAGTGTCAAGAATTATTTGTAAGTTTTTCCATAAAAAGGTCGATTTCGTGCAAAACCCGGCCTAACTCGCCGCGGAATTCACGTGAGGACATTCTCAGCACGCCCGCGCGCACGGCGCTGAGCTGGATCAGAGCATCCGAGGTCACGACGCGGACGCGTTCATCCTTGCCCAGCTCGGTCACGAAGCGCTCGATATAGGCGTCTGCGGTTTCATGCTCGCGGGTATAGACGACATGCACGCCGCCGACCTCGGTTCGTTCGCCGACGTTTTCGGGCCGGCGATACCCGTCAAAGACCACGATCATCTGGCAGGCGGTGAAGGCCTGGTAGTTGACCAGGGCGGTGATGAGCCTGTCGCGGGCGAGGCCGAGGTGCTCGGCGGCGATTTCGCGCAGCTCATCCCAGGCGAAGATGACATTGTATCCGTCCACGATGAAAAAGCTGTCATTTCCGAGGTGCACGGGCTCGCTTTGCTCGGCGAGATAAAGTCTGCGTTCCTCGCGGGTGAAGAGCGGCCGCTTGATCGGGCCGAACTCCCGGAGCATGATGGCCTCGAGCTCGCGGTCATCCAGGGCGGAGCGGAAGAGCTTACGGCCGCCCGCATTCGTCGGCTCGGCCTCTTTATCTTCTCCCAAAAGAGGAAGATGCATGTAGGAGGGGACCTCCTGCCAGGGGACCGTGTGGCCGGCACCGTGGGAGCAGAAGACCGAATCGGGGGTGTTGGCTGTATCCGCCAGGGGATCGTAGGCGGCCCCCTCGATCAGCTCTTCGGCCTTGCGGCAGGGGGTGTAGCCGGCCGGCTCCAGACTGAAGGAGGCGCGTCCGCCTGAGAAGGAGGCAAGCTCGCGCGCGTAACCGTTGAGCTCGCGGACGGGAGCGGTGCCTTTGAGAAGGACCGGGTCGGCTCCCTCCGGGGCGGACATCTCGGCGTGCCGCAGATGAAGATCGGACATGGCGCGGCCCAGAAATTCGGCCGGGATCTCCAGGCGGAACGCATAAAGCGGCTCCAGAAGGACGCAGTGTCCCTCTGCGCGGGCCTGCATCAGGCCCTGACGCACGGCGCGGTAGGTTGCCTGGCGGAAATCACCGCCCTCGGTGTGCTTTTCGTGAGCGCGTCCCGCGACGAGGGTGAGGCTCATGTCGGTGAGCGGCGCACCGGTCAGCACGCCCCGATGCTCCTTTTCGGCAAGATGCGTCAGAATGAGACGCTGCCAGTTTCGGGCCAGCTTATCCTCGGAAAGGGCCGTGGCGAAATGCAGGCCGCTTCCTGACGGCAGGGGCTCCATCAGGAGATGCACCTCAGCGTAGTGACGGAGAGGCTCGAAATGCCCGATGCCCTCGACGGCCGCGCTGATCGTCTCCTTGTATAATATACGCCCCTCGCAGACGCGGATACGAAGACCGAAGCGCTCCTGTGCCAGACTTTCCAGCACCTCGGTCTGGATATCGCCCATCAGATCGGCTTCGATTTCCTTCAGATCGCTGTTCCAGCGGATGCGAAGGGACGGATCCTCGTCGGAAAGCTTCTGAAGCTTCGGCAGGGCAAGCTTAGGATCCTCGCCCGGAGCCAGCTCCAGCCGGAAGGTCATGACAGGCTTCAGGAGCGGATCCGCCGGAACGGCCTCATCAGAGGCGGCGGCATTATCCGTGCCCAGCCAGCTGCCGCTGGGCATGGCACTGATACCGGCCAGAGCCGCGATATCGCCCGCCTCGATCGCATCGGTCTGCTGAAAGCGGCCGCCCTTGATCAGGCGGATCTGCGTGATCTTCTCGCTGCGGCTTTCGCCCCGTCCGTCGAGGTAGCTGACCGTGTCGCGGACGCGGAGCTGTCCCCGGGTCAGCTTGATGTGTGTCAGCCGGTTTTCGGCGGAATCGTGGCTGATCTTAAAGCAGAGTGCGCGAGGCTCTCCTTCGGTCGGATAGGGGAAGGCGAGGAGCCGGAGCGTATCCAGCAGCGCGTCGGTTCCGATATCGCGCAGCCCCGAGCCGAAAAAGCAGGGGAAGAGGCGTCTTTCGCGGATGAGCGAGGCCAGAAAAGCATCGGAGAAGCCGCCCTCCTCGGTGAAGCGCCCCAGCAGAGCCTCGTCGGTCAGAGCACAGGCCTCCTCGATGGCGGCTCTCCCGACGTCAAAGCGCACGGCGCAGGGAGAGAGCTCACGGGTGAGTCCGTTCATCAGCTCATCCTCGGCGAAGCGGGACAGATCCATTTTGGAAACAAAAATAAGCGTCGGGACGGCATACTCCTCCAGCAGATGCCAGAGGGTGGCAGAATGGGCCTGCACCCCGTCGGAGCCGCTGATGACCAGGATAGCGGCATCCAGGGCGGCGATGCTTCGCTCGGCCTCTGCGGAAAAATCGATGTGGCCGGGGGTATCGAGCAGGGTGATGCGGCAGTCCGCGTAATCGAGAGAGGCGGTGCCGGTAAAGATCGTGATGCCCCTCTGCTTTTCAAGCACATGGGCATCCATGACGGTGCTTCCGCTGTTGACACTGCCCAGTGAACGGATGGCCCCGGCGTGATAGAGCAGGGCTTCCGACAGGGTGGTTTTGCCGGCGTCGACATGAGCCAGCAGGCCTACGGTCAGCTTTTTCACGGTGGGACCTCCTTTCGATATCATTTCAGCTGCTTTCCGGTAAATTATATTTTTTTCTTGTCTCAAAATCAAGTCTGCTCTTGAAAATGAGGGGCAGGAGAGTATATAATTCACATATTCTTGTATATGAGAGGAGCCTGACGTATGGGCCGTAACAGTCTTGGTCCGAGAGGATTTTTGACGGAAGAAGAAAAACAAAACAAGCCGAAGGTGACCTGGCCGCTGATCAAGCGTATCCTGGGTTATCTGAAGCCTTACTGGTGGCAGTTCCTGCTGGTATTTATCGCGATCATGCTTTCTGCGGTGGTCGGTCTGCTGCCCTCCATCATCACCGGTAAGATCGTTGACGAGGCTTTGGTCGGCAAGGACATGAAGCTGCTCATCACCCTTCTGATCGCGGCTTTTGTCACCATGCTCGTGTCCAAGGTCATCGGCGTGCTGGAAAGCTACATCAACTCCTGGATCTCCCGCCGTATCATTTTTGATATGAAGAACCAGATGTACCGTCACCTGCAGTCCATGCCTCATTCGTTCTTTACCTCCGAAAAGCAGGGCGATATCATCACCCGTATGAACAGCGATATCGACGGCGTCAGCTCCGTGATTTCCGGCACGCTGACCAGCGTCGTCTCCAACATCGCCACTCTGGTCACCAGTGTGGCAGCCCTTATGACCATGAGCTGGATGCTGGCCCTGGTCGGCATCATCGTCATCCCGCTGCTGATCATTCCCACCAAGTCCGTCGGTCAGAGCCGCTGGAAGCTTCTGACCGAAAGCCAGGCGAAAAACGACGAAATGAACCAGCTGGTCAACGAGACCTTAAGCGTCAGCGGCTCCATGCTGGTCAAGCTCTTCACCCGTGAGGAGAAAGAGTGCGCCCGCTTCGAAAAGGTCAATGAGGAGGTCACGCAGCTTGCCCTGAAGGAGCAGAGAAGCGGCCAGTGGTTCCGCGTGCTGATGGGCATGTTCACTGAGGTCGGCCCGCTGCTGATTTACTTTGCCGGCGGCTTTCTGATCATCAACAAGCTGGATACCAGCCTGACCGTCGGTACCATCACCGCCACGGTCGCCCTGATCAACCGTCTGTACCGTCCTGTCCAGTCGCTGTCTGAGATATCGGTCAACTTCACCCGTTCCATGGCGCTCTTCACCCGTATTTTCAGCTACTTCGACATGGAGGTGACCATCAAATCGCCTGAAAACGGCAAAACGCCCGATGTGACGGACCAGCCCATCGTTTTCGACCATGTCGCGTTCCAGTATCTGCCGGACAAGCCTCTGCTTTCCGATATCAACTTCACCGTTCCCGGCGGCCAGATGTATGCCATCGTAGGTCCCAGCGGCTCCGGAAAATCGACGGTCGTCAACCTGATTCCCCGTCTGTACGATGTCTGCGGAGGCGCGGTCACCGTCGCCGGCGTCGATGTCCGCGATTTCGACCTGTCCTATCTGCGTGAGCAGATCGGCGTCGTGACCCAGGACACCTATCTGTTCAACGGCACCATCCGCGATAACCTTCTGTATGCCAAGGACGATGCCACGGATGAGGAGATCGAGGAGGCCTGCCGCATCGCCAGCATCCACGATTTCATCGTCCGTCAGCCGGACGGCTACAACACGGAGGTCGGCAACCGCGGCCTTAAGCTCTCCGGCGGCGTGAAGCAGCGTCTGTCCATCGCGCGCGTCATCCTGAAGGATCCCAAGATCCTGATCCTTGACGAGGCGACCAGCGCGCTGGATTCGATTTCCGAAAGCTCTATCCAGGATGCGCTGGAGGCGCTGATGAAGGGCCGTACGAGCATCGTCATCGCTCACCGTCTGTCCACGATCCTGAAGGCGGACAAGATCCTGGTCGTTTCTGACGGCACCATCGCCGAGCAGGGCACTCACGAGGAGCTGCTGGAGCAGGGCGGCGTCTACCGCATGCTTTACGAGACTCAGTTCCGTCAGGTCCTGAACATGGAAGGCAAATAAGGCAGACCGCTTGCGTGCCTTTTGAAAAAATGGTATAATATAGTCAAACGGAAGTTATTCTTCCGGATTCAGTATGATCAAGAAGTAAAGGAGATCAAAAAATGTCTGATATCAAAGTTAATGAAGTAGTTGATAAGGTCGTTGCTACCGCTAAGGACTGGGCCGGCATCGCCGCTCAGCGCGCTGCGCAGGGTTTTGACCTGGGCAAGACCGAATATGAAATCAAGAAAACCGAAATCGAGCTTGGCCGCGCCTACAAGGCTCTCGGCATGCTGGCTTTCCAGATCGAGACCGGTGAGCTCAGCCGTGACGATGATGTTTTCGCCGCCGCTGTCAGCCAGATCAGCGATGCTCTGGCCAAGATCGAAGGCTTAAAGGCCGGCATGGACGAGATCAAGACCCGCGTTATCGTCAGAAAGAACGCCGAGGCGTCGGAGGCTGCTGCCGAGGAGCCTGCTGAAGAAGCCGCTGCCGAGGAAAAGGATTTTTTTGAGTGTGCGGCTGAGAAGGCCGCAGATGCTTTCGAAGAAGTAAAGGAAGCGGCAGAGGGCTGCCTCATGATGAAGTTCTGCCCCATCTGCCAAATCGGAAACGAGCCCGATGCTGTCAAGTGCAGCAACTGCGGTTATGAGTTCTGAGCTGAATAGTTATCTGATCTGCCAGCACCCGTCTCATGCGGCGCTGGCAGAAATTTTCACTAAGAAACAATATCAGAAGGCCCTTTCCCGGGATCCCGCCTATATGCTGATCGGCGCGGCACCCAGCCGCAAAGAGGCAGTCGAACGCGTCGGAAGCGCCCTGGCCTATGCCTCCGGCATGCAGGACCAAAGCCCCGAAAAGCTGAAAAGCCTTCTGAGAACCCTACTGTACGGTACTCTATAAGAAAAGAGACGATCCATGAAAAAGGTATTTCGTATCCTTCTCAGTCTTGCAGCGGCTTACGGCCTGGTTTTTACCTGCTTTTTCGGCTCCTTTAAGGCCGTGGTCTTTCACCGCCGCTTCATCAATGCCGAAACGGCACGCTATCACGTGGCGGAAGAGACAGGCATGACTCAGGAGGAGGTCGACCATGTCTTTGACGAAACGCTGAAATACCTTGAGCACAAGCGCGATGATCTCGTGATCGACACCGTCGTTAAGGGCGAGGAGCGCGAGGCCTACAACGAGCAGGAAAAGCTTCACATGGTCGATGTGCTGGGCCTGTTCGATGTGGGCTACTGGATTTACTACAGCGCCCTTGCCTGTCTTTTGCTGGCGGTGGCGGCGGTTCTTGTCTTTGAGGAGGACCGTCCCGCGCTGCTGAAAAGCTACTGCCGGGCCATCATCATCGGCTTCGCGCTCTTTTTCGCGCTGGCCGCCGTGCTGGGCGTCCTGTTCTATACCGATTTCGACCGTTATTTCACGCTGTTCCACGAAATTTTCTTTGATAACGATCTGTGGCTGATGGATCCCCGTTACTGTCTGATGATCAATCTGATGCCGGAGGATTTCTTCTTTGACATCGTCATGCGTGTTGCGATCATCTTTCTGGCGATGGCCGCTGCGGCACTCTTTGCCGCTTTCAGGCTGAAGCATCATCTGAAGGCTAAAAAGCCATGATCATCCTGAAAATATTGCTGTGGATTCTTTTGGGCAGTCTGGCGCTGGCGCTCCTTCTGCTCGGTCTGGTCCTTTTCGTGCCTCTCCGGTACAGTCTCCGGGCTGAGGGCGGTACCGCCTCCGTGTCCGATGAGGGAGAGGAAGCGCTTCCGGCCGCGCCCTTCCGTGCGCAGGCGGAGGCCGGCTGGCTGCTGAAAAGCGTTCGTTTTATCGCGGGCTACGATCAAAAGCTCTCCTACCGCTTTACGCTGTTCGGAAAAGAACTGATGGCAGGCCCTGCCGCAAAGGAGAAGGCTTGGCCGGAGCCGGCTGCCGGACAGGCAGCGGCTTCTGATGAAAAAACTGTGGACGAAGCCGATCGGGAAGCGAAACAGGAGCCGACCGAAAAAGCGGAGGAGACTCCTCAGAACGAGAAGAAAAAATCGAAGGCCGAAAAGAAGAAAACAAAAAAGCCGAAAAAAGAAAAAGACGGAGAAGACATCCGCGACAAGGCTGACCGGCTCATGGAAAAAGCGGAGGAGCTCGTGGAAAGGATCCGTTATTATCTGGATCTTCTGGCGGATAACGCCGAGGGCATCCGTCTGGTTTTGGCTGCTTTATGGAAGCTTTTGAAAAAGCTCCTGCCCGATGCCTGCGATATTTACGCTTGCTACGGCTTCTCTGATCCTTCTCTGACGGGCGAATCGGCCGGCGCCTGGGCCATGATAGAGCCCGCGCTGGTCACCGACAAAAGGAAGATCGTGCTGGAGCAGGACTATGAGCGGCAGACCCTTTCCGCCGATGGCTGGATGAAGGGGGGCTTCGCACCGGCGGCCCTTCTGGGCGTCCTGCTCGGCGCTCTCTTTCATAAGCCGGTCCGCAAGCTGATCCGTACCCTGATCAGGCTGATAAAAGAAGAAAAAAACAAACCACAAGAAGCCGAAGCAAACGGCTGATTCCCGGAGGTTACTATGTCTTATAATGAATCCCTCAATGCCATGCTCAAGGAGTTTGAGAATCTGGTTACGACGAAGACCGTCATCGGCGAGCCGATTTATGTCAATGATATGATCATCCTTCCGGTCGTGGATGTCAGCTTCGGCTGCGGCGTCGGAGGCGGCGCGGGCCGTTCTTCCAACAACGATCATGCCAGCGGCGGCATCGGCGGAAAGATTTCGCCGAATGCACTTCTGGTCATCAAGGAGGGGCAGGCAAGACTGATCAGCGTGAAGAACCAGGAGACCGTCACCAAGGTCCTGGATATGATCCCCGATGTGGTGGACCGACTGAGAGGCAATTTCTCCAAAAAGGATGAGGAAACCGTCATCGAGGCTGCCAGAAAGCAGGGAAAAGCATAAGAAGGCAGTTCGATCTTGTCTTTTGAACGAAATAGGGGCGACCCGCTGAATATTTGATATTCGGCGAGTCGCTTTTTTTATCAGGATACGCCCGAAGGAAAAGCTTATGGAGGCGTGTAAATGCTTGCGTTGTTAGCACTCAATATTAATGAGTGCTAACAATTTACAATTCGGACATAAATCGGACACAATCTATTCATAATATTTCGGTAGAATATAAGCATAGTCCAGAACGGATGGCTGATGGCTCAGGCTTCTAAGCTGGTGACCATCCGTCGCAATATTCGCAAGCGAATATTGCCGGCGCAGGCATCTCCCATCCGTTTCGGGCCGAAATTATTTATTCATTACCTTTAAGGAGGAACTGAATATGTTCGAATTTTTACCTGTTGACAGAAAGAGCTTTAATGTTTTTGATCCCTTTTCCGATTTCGATAAGGACTTCTGGAATGAGCTGGTTCCCCGTGACATCCGCGTCACGCAGGGCTTCCGCACCGATGTAAAAGACCTCGGCGATGCCTTCGAGCTCTCCAGTGAGCTTCCCGGCTACAAGAAGGAGGACATCAAGGTCTCTCTGGACGAGAAGTATCTGACCATCTCGGCCGAGCGGAAGGAGGATGCGGAAGAGGGCGACGGCAAGACCTTCATCCGCAAAGAGCGCTTCTACGGTACGGTTACCCGCCGCTTCGCGGTAGAGGGCATCAAGACCGATGCGATTTCCGCCAAATATACCGACGGCGTTCTGACCCTGCTCCTGCCCAAGCGCACGGCGGAGGAGAAGCTCGCCCGCAGCATCGATATCGACTGAACGTAAAGGCATAACCCTCTCAGGGCGGACCGGAAGACTCCGGCCCGCCCTTTTTTTGACTTGACAAAAGCGGGAAACGGGCTCAAAATCACTGGGAGTACGGGAAAGGAGGATGACCAAGGCGTGAATCGGAAAATATATTTTGCGGGCTCCATCCGCGGCGGCCGTGAGGACGCTGCCCTTTATCATGAGCTGATCGAATGGATGAAGGAGAGAGATACCGTCCTGACGGAACACATCGGCGATCTCTCGCTCAGCCTTCTGGAGCGGACGCCGGGCTCGGACAGGCAGATCTATCGGCAGGACACTGCCTGGATCCGCGAATGCGATCTTCTGATCGCCGAATGCACGCATGCCTCCCTTGGCGTGGGCTATGAGCTTGCCTTTGCCGAACAGCTGGGAAAGCCCTGCTACCTTTTTTACCGTCCGCAGGAGGCCTCGCTTTCTGCCATGCTGAACGGGGACCCCTATTTTTCGGTCATTCCTTATGAAAGCAGGGAGGAGCTCTTCGGAGCGCTTTCCGAAATATTGGACAGATAATCGGTCCGGAAAGAAGGCCTTAGCGTGGCTACACTGGATATGACCTCGGGAAATTATCGCGCGCAGATGCTGCGTTTTGCGTTTCCCGTTTTTCTGAGCAGTCTGTTTCAGAACCTTTATAACATTGCGGATTCGCTGATCGTCAGCAAATATGTCGGGAAAACGGCGCTGGCAGCTGTCAGCTCATCCGGCAATCTGATCCACCTGTTCAACAGCTTTTTCATCGGAATGGCCATGGGCGCCGGGACCCTGATCTCGAAATACTACGGCGCGCGCGATTATCACAGCATGTCGCGTGCCATTCACACCGATATCGCGCTTGGCTTGCTTTCCGGCGCTTTTCTGACCGTTTTCGGCGTGATGCTGACGCCTCAGGTCCTTCGGTGGATGCGGACGGATCCGCTGGTCCTCCCTGAGTCGATCGCCTATTTCCGCTATTATTTCCTCGGCTGTCTGGCGATGCTCATGTATAACGTTTTCAACGGTATTCTGAACGCTGTCGGCAATTCGACGCGCCCGTTGATCTACCTGATCATTTCGTCCTGCCTGAATGTGCTGCTCGATCTGCTCTTCGTCGGCGTGATGGGCAAGGGCGTCGCCTGGGCGGCGATCGCGACCACGCTTTCCCAGTGCGTGAGCGCGTTCCTCTGTCTGCTGCATCTTTTGAAAAAAGAAAATGTTTACTGCGTCAGTCTGAAGCAGATCCGGATCCATCGGGACCTGATGCGCGATATTCTGCATTACGGCATCCCGGGCGGTGTCCAGAACTCGGTCATCGGTCTGGCAAACGTCATCGTCCAATCCAACATCAACGTGTTCGGCCCGGATGCCATGGCCGGCTGCGGCGCCTACAGCAAGATGGAGGGCTTCGCCTTCCTTCCGATCAATTCCTTCACCATGGCGATCAGCACCTTCGTGTCGCAGAATTTCGGAGCGGGGCAGGAGGAGCGGATGCGGAAGGGCGCGCGCTTCGGCATTGCCGGCTCGGTGATTTTATCGGAGATCATCGGCGTAACGTTTTATGTTTTCGCGCCGCAGATTTTGAGCATTTTTGATCTGGAGCCCGAAACGCTTCACTACGGCGTGCTCTGGGCGCGAACGACCAGTCTTTTTTACTGCTTACTGTCCCTGTCGCATTGCATGGCGTCTGTCTTCCGCGGGGCAGGACATACCTTTGTTCCGATGCTGGTCATGCTGGGTGTCTGGTGTGTGCTGCGAGTCACTTATATCAGCATCATCATGAGCCTGACGGATGAGATCCGGAACATTTTCTGGGCCTATCCGCTGACCTGGACCATCAGCTCCGTCATTTATGTCATCTACTATTTTGCCGTGGATTGGAGCAAAAAGCCGGAAGCGGCCTGAGTCTGTTCCTCAAAAACGTCTTTTTCCATGAGTCTGACGAAAGTCAGGCTCATTTTTTTGTAAAAAATCTCAAAAAGTATTTGACAGGGGAGGTTTGTGGTGATATTGTGGAAATACAAATAGCAGAAGTGGAAATATGTGGAAAATAATGGTAAATTTCGCGGAAAGGCTGAAAACGCAAAAAAGCCTTTAAAAAGGCCGTTTTTCCCGGAAAAAGCCGTTAAAAACCTGTTTTCACCGCTGCAGCTTCGAAAGGAGGTGGAAAAAGTGAACGTTTTTGCGGGCGAAAGCCGTCATACTATCGACGACAAGGGCCGCGTAGTTATCCCTGCTCGCTTCAGAGATATGCTGGGCACTCAATTTGTCGTCTGCAAGGACATTTATAATGTCTACGGTACACGCCGTGCCCCGGGCGTTTGCGTTTTTCCGACCGAAAAATTCGAGGCAACTGCTGCTAAGGTTTATGAGATGCCTAAGCTGGCCGAAGAGAGCGAGGACGTTATCGAAGAGTTCTTCGCCAGTGCCAGCTATTCGGAGCCGGACAAGCTGGGCCGCGTCAACATCCCTTCCAACCTGCGTGAATTCGCGGAGCTTACCAAGGATGTCGTCGTGGTCGGACAGTTCGACCATCTTGTGATCTACAGCGCAGAAAAATGGGATAATCGCCGTCAGGGCAAAATGGAAGACCCCTACAAGTCGGAGCAACTGGCTGAGAGCTTCGGCGCGGTTAAGCTGTAACGCGCCGGGAAAACGGACAGGAATTAAAACGAGGGTGAGAAGACGTGGAATACAAGCATGTTTCTGTCTTGTTAGGGGAATGCATTGACGGGCTGGCCATTCAAGACTCCGGGATCTACGTTGACGGGACGTTAGGCGGAGCAGGTCATTCGCTGGAGATCGTCAGCCGTTTGGGAAACGGCGGACGGCTGATCGGCATTGACCGGGACGAGGAGGCTATTGAAAACGGAAAGGCACGGCTGGCAGCATATAAAGATAAGGTCACGCTGGTCCGGGACAATTTCAATAACTTCAAAGCAATTTTGACAGCGCTTGGACTGAAGGGCGTCGATGGCATACTCCTGGATCTGGGAGTATCCAGCCATCAGCTGGATGAAAGAGAACGGGGGTTCTCCTACATGCAGGATGCGCCGCTCGACATGAGAATGGATCAGAGACAGGAATTTACCGCCGCCGATCTCATTGCCGGGTATTCCGAGGCTGAACTGGCCCGGGTCATTTCCGACTACGGGGAGGAAAACTGGGCCGACCGAATTGCTGAATTTATCGTCCGGGAGCGTGAGATCGAACCGATCCTCACGACCGGACAGCTGGTCGAGGTCATCAAAAAGGCTGTGCCCAAGGGCGCCCGCCGCGACGGACCTCATCCGGCCAAGCGCACTTTTCAGGCTCTCCGCATCGAGGTCAATAATGAGCTCGGCATGCTGGAGAGAGCGATCCGCGACATGGTCGACGGACTGAATCCGGGAGGAAGGATCTGCATCATTACCTTCCATTCCCTGGAGGACCGCATCGTCAAGCAGGTGTTCCAGAATCTGGAGCATCCGTGCACCTGTCCCAGAGAATTTCCGGTATGCATATGCGGGAAAAAGCCTCAGGTACGGACCGTCACGCGCAAACCGATCCTGCCCGGTGAGGAAGAAACAGAAGATAACCCCCGGGCACGCAGTGCGAAGCTTCGCATCGCGGAAAAATTATAAAGAGAAAAAGAGCAAATCTAATAGATGGAGGAGACGGCAATGGCGAAATTCGCTGATGCCGCGGATGCCCGTCGCCTTTCCGAGGATGATTTCTTCGAGGAAGCCCGGGTAAACGGCACATACGTTGGAATTACCTATGGCAGTGCAGCACCGGCTTTAGAGCCCTACAGCGTGCCGCTTCCTGCCGAACCTGAACAAAAGCCGGAACAAAAACCGGAGCATAAGCCTTCTCACCGGCCCCGTGTCAGCCGGGCGGAGAGAAGGGGAAGAATGCTGCTCATGACGATGATCCTCTCGATCGCCGTCGGAGCCCTTCTGATCGTCGGTATGTATGCCAGAAATTTTGTCCGCAAAAACCAGTTGGCCGTTCTGAACGGTGAGCTGGAGGCTGCGGTCACGCAGACGCAGACTGCCGGCACGGAGGAGACGAAGCTGCTCACTCTGTCCGAGATCCGGGATTATGCGGTGAATGAACTGGGCATGCGCACAGCGGGTGCCGGGGAGGTCATCACCCTTACCGTATCCTTCGGAGCCTATACCGAGGACTATACCGTCCCGGAAGGCGAAGAGCGAACAGTCGGTTTCCATTGGTTCGGAAACTGATCGGAATGAAAAAAGCATGGCTGACGCGGGGGTAAAATCCCGGTCAGCCATTTTATGCATTATAAGGAGTATGGACGATGGCGCAGAAATCAGCCGGAAAAAGCAAAAAGAAGAAAGATTCGCAGAGGATGAGCCGTCTTCTGCTGCTTTTGTTTGCGGTTTTTGCCTGCTTCGCTGCGCTGTGGATCAACATCGCACACATCAAGCGTGTGCACGGACGTGAATATGAACAGGCTGCTCAGGAGCAGCAGACCGAGGTCACGGATTCCCTGGTCAAGGCGCTGCGCGGCGGCATTTACGATTCGGCCGGAGAGCCTCTGGCTGTGTCTGTCCGCGTATATGACCTGATCATCGACAGTCAGGTGCTGTACAACGCGGAGAAAAAGATCCAGGACGCCACGGTCAAGGCGCTGTGCGAATGCATCGAGGGCGCCGATGAGAACGAGATTCGCGACTGCTTCAGCGAAAAATACAAGGACTGGCGTTATCTGAAAACCGACATGGGGGAGGGCCTGAGCCAGAGCATCCGCGACCGGCTGCAGGCGCTTCTGGATGACGGCACGATCACCGGTATCTGGTTTGAGGAGACGGAGGCGCGGAGCTATCCGAACGGTACGCTGGCCGCCCATGTGCTGGGCTTTAACGGCGTTTACGGCCTTGAACAGTATTACGCGGATTATCTGCGGGGCACGGACGGCCGGAAAATGACTGTCGCCGATGAGAACGGGGCCTACACCAGCGAATACATCGAAGCGATGAACGGCTACAATCTGAACCTGACCCTGAACTCCTCCGTGCAGTTTTATATGGAGCAGATCCTGGAGGAGTACCTGAACAAGTATGAGTGTCTGGACGGCTGCGCGATCTGCATGAACCCGAAAACGGGCGCCGTGTACGGCATGTGCGGCTTTCCGACCTTTGATCCCAATGATCCGTATCAGATCAGCGGTCTGACCAAGCAGTACGAGGCGACCTTCTCCCCGAAGGATCCCGATTATTACACAAGGATCTGGAACAATTACGCCCTGACGCACACCTATCAGCCCGGATCTACCTACAAGCCCATCTTTGCCTCTATCGCGCTGGAGGAATCCGTCATCGGGACCGGTACGGTCTTCAACTGCGTGAAGAGCGGCTATACCGTATACGATCAGCGGCTTCTCTGCTATGCCGGCCACGTGCACGGCGTGCAGACCGTTGCCGAGGTACTGATGAACTCCTGCAACCAGGGCATGGCACAGATCTCTACGATGATGTCCGGCTGGACCTTCCTGAAATATCAGGACATGTTCGGCTTCGGTCACAGAACCGGGATCGATCTTGCCGGAGAGGTCGATGCGGCCGGCCTGATTTATTCCGCCGACGATCTCGGCCCGGTCGAGCTTGCCACGAGCTCCTACGGCCAGGGCGGCAATGCGACCCCGATCCAGCTCATCACGGCCTTTTCGGCCCTGGTCAACGGCGGCTATTATGTGCAGCCCTATGTGGTCGACAGTGTGACCGATTCGGCCGGCAATGTGGTTCTGGACAATTCCCGCACGGTTCTCCGCCGCGTCCTTTCGGAAAAGACCTCGGAGACGATGAAGGAGCTGCTGGAGGGCGTTGTCACCGGCTATTTCGGAAAAAATTATGAGATCCCCGGTTATACCTTCGGCGGCAAGACCGGTACGGCTGACCAGAGCGACGGCAGCGTCACGGTTTCCTTCATGTCGGTCTGCCCGGCCGAGGACCCGGAGGTCATCCTGCTGGTCATCCTGGACCGCGATAACGATGACTCCAGCTATCATGCCGCCATGGTTTCCAAGGCGATCATGACCAAGATCCTTCCGGTTCTCGGAATCTATCCCTCAAAATAAGAAACAGGAGAACGCTATGAAAGCAATTTGTGCGAAAGAGGCGGCGGCCTTTCTCGGAGCCCGCATCATCGGCTGCGAGGATGCTGTGTTTACCGGCGTCGTCCGCGATAACCGCGATGTCCGCGAGGGTGACCTTTTTACCGCCATCATCGGCGCCTCTCAGGACGGACACCGCTATCTTGCGGATGCCATGCAAAGAGGGGCTGCGGCGGCTCTGGTCCAAGAGGGAAACCCCTATGTCAGCGAGCTTGCGCCTGCGCCGGGGAAGGCCCTTCTCTGTGTCCCGGATACGACGGAGGCTTTGCAGAAGCTCGGCGGTTTTCTTCGCGACCGCTTCGATATTCCCTTTGTCGGCGTGACCGGCAGCGTCGGAAAGACCTCGACCAAGGACCTGATCGCGGCGGCGCTTTCCGGGCGCTTCCGCGTTATCAAAACGCAGGGAAACTACAATAACCAGATCGGCGTTCCGCTGACGCTTTTGAGCCTTGAGGAGGATACCGAGGCGGCTGTGGTGGAAATGGGCATGGATCATGCCGGTCAGATCGAATATATATCCCGTTTTGTGAAGCCTGACATGGCGGTGATCACGAATATCGGGATTTCGCATATCGAGAATTTCGAAAACCGAGAAGGGATCCTCAAGGCGAAGCTGGAGATCATGTCTCACATGAATCCGGACGGAACGCTGTTTCTGAACGGCGATGATCCCCGTCTTAAGCAGCTCCGGGGCAAGCTTCCCGTCAGGACCGAGTATTTCGGCCTAGGCGAGGATAACGATGCCCGTCTTCTGGAGTGCACGATGGCTGACAGCGGCTTCGTCCGCGTCCGCATGGAGTACCGCGGAGAGGAGTATCGCTACGTTCTGGCCACGATGGGCTCGCACATGGCGCAGAATTCTCTGCCGGCCGTCATGATCGCCTGTCATCTGGGACTCACAAAGAGCGAGATCATTTCCGGCCTGACGCAGTATCTGCCCACCGAAAAACGCCTTCAGATGAAGGAAAACGGCAGGGTCCACGTGATCGACGACTCGTACAATGCCAGCCCCGATTCCATGAGAGCGGCCATCCGCGTTCTGGAGCAGATCAGCTTCGGAGGACGCCGCATCGCGCTTCTGGGAGATATGTTTGAGCTGGGGGCTCAGGAGGAGAGCGGTCATCGGCTGGTCGGACAGCTGGCGGCCGAGTGCGGGACGCTGGATGAGGCCTGGTTCGTCGGAAGCCGCATGAAGCTGGCCTATGAGGAGGCCTGCAAGCGCTCTCCGAAGGCCCGCCTTCTCCATTTCGAGGATGTTGACGAACTGAAAAAGGCACTTCCCGGTCTGCTGCGCGAGGACGACGTCGTCCTGGTCAAGGCCTCTCACGGAATGAGATTTGATGCTGTCTGCAACTTTATTCTGGATTTGTAAACGGAGGATACCGATATGTTACTGAAAGCCGTTGTACCTGCTCTTGCTGCCTTTTGCGTGAGCGCCCTGCTGGGGCCTCTGATGATCCCTGCGCTGACCCGCCTGAAATGCGGGCAGTACATCCGTGAGGAAGGGCCGGAGGCCCATAAAAAGAAGGCGGGGACGCCGACGATGGGCGGCATCGTCTTCCTGCTGGCTATGGCAGCTGCCATGGGGATCTGTGCGATCTTTTTCGATCTCAGCCATCAGGAGTGGGCGATCCTGATCACGACGGCCGCCTTCGGCCTGATCGGCTTTCTGGATGATTTCCTGAAGGTGGTCCTGAAGCACAACGAAGGCCTCAAGCCCCTTCCCAAGTTCATTCTGCAGATCATTTTCGCGGCCGGCTTCGCCTTCTATCTGAACCGTATCGGCTACGGTACCAAGGTATATTTCCAGTTTTTCGGCGATTTCGGCCTGGATCTCGGTCTTTTCTTCTATCTTTTTGTGGTCTTCTATATGGTCGCCTTTAATAACGGCACCAATTTTACCGACGGCCTTGACGGGCTGTGCTCGTCTGTGACGGCCATCATCGCGCTCCTGTTTGTCGTGGTCGGCGCTGTGCGCGGAGACGGTGTCACGGCGGCGCCTGCGGCGATGCTGGGCGGTCTGATGGGCTTCCTGCTTTTTAACTCCTATCCGGCCCGTGTCTTCATGGGAGATACCGGATCTCTCGCGCTCGGCGGCTTTGTCTGTGCCTGTGCGCTGCTGCTGAAGATGCCTATGCTGCTTCTTCTGGCCGGCTTTGTCTATGTTGCGGAGGTTCTGTCCGTCATCATCCAGGTAGCCTATTTCAAGGCGACCAAGGGAAAGAGAATCTTCCGCATGGCGCCCATTCATCATCATTTTGAGCTGGGCGGATGGCCTGAGACCAAGGTCGTGGCAGTCTTCAGACTGGTGAGGGCAGCGCTTTGTCTGCTTTGCCTGATTCTTTTATCGTAACTTTTTATCGTAAGGAGAATGAAAATGGATTTCGCCGGGAAAAAGGTTTTGTGTGTCGGCATGGCCCGCAGCGGGATGGCCGCGGCCGAGCTTCTGGCCGGAAAGGGCGCGGAGGTTACGCTTTACGACCGGAAAAATGCCTGCGAGCTGGCGGATAAGCTGGCGGCGATGGAGGGATTTCCCGTCTGGTATCAGCTGGGGACGGAGCCCTCGGATGAGCGCCTTGCCGGCTTCGATCTGATCGTTCTGAGCCCGGGGGCTGCGCCCGATCAGCCCATGCTCCTTCGTGCGGCCGCCTTAGGCGTCAGGATCATCGGCGAGGTCGAGCTGGCCTGGCTGTTTGCAAAGGCGCCGGTTATCGGCATCACCGGCACGAACGGAAAAACCACAACGGTTTCCCTGTGCGAGAAGCTGATGCAGAGCTATGCGGAAGGCTCCTGCGCGGCCGGCAATATCGGCACGGCCTACAGTGATATCTGCGAGAAGGCCGAGGCTCCGTCCTGGGCGGTGCTGGAGCTGTCCAGCTTTCAGCTCGAGGTCACTGAGACCTTCCATCCCCATATCAGCGCGATGCTGAACATTACGCCGGATCATCTGAACCGCCATCACACGATGGAAAACTATGTAGCGGCGAAGGAAAAGGTCTTTGCCAATCAGACCGCCGAGGATTATGCGGTGCTGAATGCCGGGGACGAGTACTGCCGCGATATGGCGGCCAGGCTTTCGGCCAACGAGAACGGCCCGAAGATCGTTTTCTTCAGCCGTCACGAGGTCCCCGAATGCGGCGTCTGGACGTCGGAGGGAACGATCTGGTCGAACATCGGCGGGAAAAAGGAGCGTGTCGCCGATATCGCCCGCATGCAGATCTTCGGCGCCCATAATGAGGAAAACGCGCTGGCGGCCATCGCCTGCGCTCTCTGCGCCGGCATGAAGCCGGAGGACATCGAGGCGCCTCTGTATGCCTTTGCGGGGGTCGAGCACCGTATCGAATACACGGCGACCGTCAACGGGGTCCGCTATTACAACGATTCCAAGGCGACCAATCCGGACTCTGCGGTCA
>JAZQNF010000004.1:0-5561 GCA_045627225.1 Bianqueaceae bacterium | reverse complement strand
CTCCCAGGGGAAGAAATCGTAGCGGTTGCAGAGGATCATGACGGGCTTGGGGGCCATGCCGGCCATGATATCGGCGTAATCAATGCCCTTCGCGACGACGCCGGGCCAGATCATTTCGTTATCGGGATCCTTGCCGTACTCGTACATGGCCTGCTTGTCGGTCGTGTAGGAGCAGGGCGCGGCGGCGGCCAGCAGATGCGAGGCGGCGGTCATGAGCACGGAGGTTTGCGTGCCTCCGCCGGAGTGACCGGTCACCGCCACCTGACCGCTGCATTCGGGGCGTGATTTCAGGTATTCGATGCCGCGCATCCCGTCGTGGATGAAGTAGCGGACCAGGCTTTCGCCGGTCAGCTTGCACTTCCAGTCCAGCAGGTCATGCTCGCCGGAGCAGCCCTGGATGGGCTCGAAATCGATGCAGGTCTCGAAGTGCTCGAAGCGCTCTCCTTCGCCGATGGGGTCCATGGTGAGGACCACGAAGCCGGCGTAGACCAGCATCTGCGCGACGCGCTGATATTCATCAAAGCCCTTGCCCTCGTCGGTGTGGCCCAGCGGGATGAAAACACCCGGGACGGGGCCGTTCTGGCGGAGCGGGCGATAGAGATTGCAGGTGACGTAGGTATGCGGGCGGGACTCGTATACCACGTTTTCGAGGATGAAGCCGTTTACCTCCTGTGAGCGGACGGTCCGCGCGTTGAGAGGAGTATCGAAGGACGGCAGACCGCCGATGCTTTCGAGAAAGCTTTGACGGACGAACTGCTGATAGGCGAGAAGCTCCTCTTCGGTGCGGACGGCCTCGCGGCGCCGGTGCCCTTCCTCCAGGGCCGGCAGAGCGCGGCGCAGGATGTCCTGATGGAGATTACTGCGGGCCTCCATCAGCCCCACGCTCTTCATGTTGCCTTCCGCTTCCCAGAGGACGCGTCCGCGCGGCGAAAGATTGCGGCCTTCGTAGTATAAGGAATGCACGGAAAAGCCTCCTTAACGGTATATTTTTACAATTATCAATTATAACACGGACGGTGATGCATTTCAAGGAAAAGGGGACGGAGCGGCAAGAAACAATTCACTTTTCGGAGCGGCGATGATAAGATGAAAAAAAGACAGCCGTGCGTCCAAAGCGGGCGGCGGATCGTTATATTCTATAGAAGAACGGAAAGGAGGCAGTCAATGAAGGAATTTCTTTTGGTCAGCCGGGCTGTCCGCGGGGACCGCGAGGCCCTGGAGCAGCTCATCCGGCTGTATTATGAGAAAATATATGACTACGTCTCCTTTCACGTCCGGGACCTGGGAGCGGCTGAGGACCTGACTCAGGAGGTCTTCCTGAAGCTGGTCAGAAGCCTCCCGGGCTATGTGCAGACAGGCTCCTTCACGGCTTATCTGTACCGGATCGCGCGCAATACCGTGATCGACTACGCGCGGACGGAGCGGCCGGGCGAGGCTTTGCCGGAGGAGACGCCGGCGGCGGATGCTTTCCCCGCCGTCGATGCGCGGCTCATCGTGGAGGCGCTTCTCAGGCAGCTTCCGGAGGAGCAGAGGGAATGCGTCATTTTGTATTATATCCGGGGGCTCAGGTACCGGGAGATCGCTTCGGTGCTCGAGATCCCGGTCTCGACGGCGAAATCGCGCGTTGCGCGCGGGCTGGCCGCCTGCAAAAAGAAATTGGAGGAAGCGGAATGAAAAATCGGGAGGTCATCTCTTATCTTCGGAGGGGGACGGCGGAGGCGCCTGCGGGGGCGCTCGAGCGCTGCCTGGCGGCGCTGGCGGAGGTCAAAAGGCAGAACCGTCTGCTGCCGCTCATCAGGCTCCAGCTGCGGGTCCTGCCGCTGTGGGTCTACGGACTGGCGGTGCTTTCGGCTCTGTGTCAGGCGGCGGCCTTTGCGTTTGGGCAGGGGCCGGATGCGATGCTGATCTCGGCGGTCGCGAACGGGCTGACGGTCCTTCTGCTGGGCCTTCACCTCCTTTTCTCATCCGAGGGGCGCATGGAGGAGGTCGAGAGAAGCTGCAAATACAGCTTCGGACAGATCCTTCTGGCCCGGGTGCTCTGCTTCTGCCTTCTGGTGGGCGCCTCTCAGGGAGCGGTCCTGCTGGTGACGCTTTTTCTGGACGGGGCGCAGGCGAAGGTGCTGGTCGGCAGTTGGCTGCCCACCCTGCTCGGCTGTCTGGCGGCTCTTGTCTGGGCGAATTATCTCAGTAAAAACGAGGCGGCGCTGATGAGCGTCTACCTGACGGCGGCCCTTCTCACCGGGCTCATGATGGGACGAATGCTCGCCCTGGGCGGCCTCTTCGTCTGCCTGCTGAGCCTGGCGGCTCTCGGCGCGATCTTCTTCCAGACCAAATCTCTTCTGAACAGGATGATCCCTTATGAAACTGACGCTTGTTGATCTGACGAAAAGCTATGACGGGAAAAACGCGGTCGACCGGCTGAATCTCGAGCTGTCGACGGGCATCGTAGGCCTTCTGGGCGCCAACGGCGCAGGCAAGACCACGACGATCCGCCTGCTCTGCGACCTGATCCGCCCGGACGGCGGCGAGGTCCTGCTGGACGGCCGGAACATCCGCGACCTCGGCGAGGACTATCGCGAGCTCCTGGGGTATCTTCCGCAGACCGTGGGCTATTATCCCTGGTTTACGGCCGAGAAATATCTTCTGTACCTGGCTGCGCTGAAGGGCTTAAGCCCCGACCGGGCCGCTGAAAGAACGAAGGAGCTGCTGAAGCAGGCGGGCCTTTACGAGGAGCGCCGGAAGCGCCTCCGCGGCTTTTCGGGCGGGATGCTTCGGCGTCTCGGCATCGCGCAGGCACTCCTGAACGATCCGAAGCTCCTCATCCTCGATGAGCCGACGGCCGGGCTGGACCCGCAGGAGCGGATCCGCTTCCGCTCGATGCTTGCGGGGCTCTGCCGGGACCGGCTGGTGATCCTTTCGACGCATATCGTGTCCGATATCGAGCACATCGCGACCGAGGTGGTGATGCTTCGGGAGGGCCGGCTGGTCGCGCACGGCTCGGTGGCGCAGCTGCTGGAGGAATGGCAGGGGAAGGTCTATTCCGCGGCGGTATCCCCGGAGGAGGCCGGGCGGCTTCGCGGGCTTTATCCCGTGACGAATCTTCAGCCCGAGGGCGAGCTCATCCGGCTGCGGCTGCTCTGCCCCGATGATCCCGCGGGTCTTCCCGAGGGCGCGGTCTGCGTGGCGCCGAGCCTGGAGGATGTGTATATGGCCTATTGCGGCACGGTGCCGGAATGCTGAAAAACGAACTGCAAAAGATCTGGTCCAAGCCGCTCACCTGCGTTCTGTTCGCGCTGGTCCTGCTGGTCCAGATCCTTTATGTGCCCATGATGGCGGATCCGGAGAGCCGGGCGTTCTCGGACGCGCTGAATGAGCTCGGCGGGCCGATGGATGATGCCTGGCGGGAGCGGATCGGCTCGGCGGACGGGCCGAAGCCTCCGGCGCCCGGGGAGGGGCCGGAGCTTTCCTGCGAGGAACGGGCCCTTCTGCTGGCGAAGCAGTATCTGGCCTTTCCGCTTCTTCTGGAGGAGCATGCCGCAGCGCTTTCCGGGACCTACACAGAGGCGGCCGGACGGGCCTACGAGAGCCTTCGCGAGGCTTTTGACGCGGGGCGGCTGATCTTCGGCCACAGCCCTGCCGCCGAGCTTCTGACGGATCAGTCCGTCCTTTCGTGGAGCTGGCTTCTTTTCATGATCCTTCTGGGCGCGGATCTTTTTGCCTGCGAGGGTGCCGCCCATATGTCCGCGCTGCAGGCTGCCTCGAAGGACGGCCGCCGGAAGCTGTTCCGGGCCAAGGGACTCAGCTTCCAGCTCTCCGCGGCTTTTGTCTGGCTCGCCGCCAATCTGAGCTTCGCGCTCTCCGCGGCCGTCTTCTGCGGCTGGGGAAGCCTTCGAAGCCTCGTCCAGGATTTTGTGCTCAACAGCTGTCCCTATCCCTGGAATGCGGGGCAGTTTCTGGCCGTTGTCCTGCTTTGTGATTTTGCGGCCAGCCAGGTCACAGCCCTGCTTCTCTTTCTTCTCGCCGCCGTGAGCCGAAGCCTTACCGGTGCCTTTGCCGCCATGTGCGGCGCGGCGGTCCTGCCCTATTTTCTGGCCTGCGAGCTCAAGACCACCGGGCTCCTTCTGTGGCTTCCCGCCCTGATGAACGGCAGCTGGCTCTTCAGCGATTATTCCGCGTGGCGCGTCGGCGGGAGCTGCCTGCCCCTGTGGAGCCTCGCGGGGGCGGAGCTGGTGCTTATGGCCGCCGCGGCTGGGCTGATCCTGCGCCGTATTTCGATTTCCCGGGAGGATACAAGACGATGAAACAGGAATTTCAAAAACTCCTGCGGCCATGGGGGCTCCTTCTGGCGGTGACGGCCGTGCTCGCGGCGGTCTATGTTTCGCTGGCCTTTAAGGGGAGCTTCGACACCTTCAGCGGTCATAACCTTTCGTATTACCGGGAGCACGAGGACTACCGGAATTTTTATCTCGCCCAAAAGCCCGAGCGGGTGGACGAGGCCTGGATCGAAAACAAAAAGGCCGCCTACCGCGCCTACGTGGATGCGAACCTGCTTTCCCGGGAGGAGATCGCGGAGCGCATCGCCTATTATGAGGACCCGAGGACGCCGGAGGCGCTTCTGGCTGAGCGCTACCGCTACGACAATTATTATCTGCTTTTAAGCGAGGAGGCGATCGCCTCCCGCGAAATGGAGTACGGCTTCTACGAGGCCTTCCGGATCTATATTCCTCTGGCGGAGGACCCCGTGGCGTTCTATCGGAACAGTATCTTCCTTCGGGGGGCCGGCTATTCGGAGGACCGGAAGGAGGACCTGCTTCGGCGCGTGGAGCGCATCTACCGCGATTGGGAGCCGACGGCGGGCAGCGGGATCGGCTGGGATGTCTCCTGTGCCGTCATGCAGTATCTGCCCATGACGCTTGGACCGGTGCTCATATTGGCGCTCGGCAATCTGTTCTCGCAGGAGCGCAGTGCGGGGATGAGCGAGCTGCTGCGGACGTCGAAAAACGGCCGCGGAAGACTCCTGCGAAGAAAGCTCGGCCTGGCCCTGCTTCTGACGTCGGCGCTGTGGCTCTTCTTTCAGCTTGCGATGCTGCTCGCGGTCAGCCGGACCTATACGCTTCAGGGAGCAGGCTGCACGGCGGTCAGCTACATGCGGATCCCGACCTATTACGGGCTTTCCTGGGGACGGTACTACCTCGTGCAGTCTCTGTTCAGCTACTTCGGGACGCTTTGCTTCGCCCTCCTCGTCTGTGTCTTTTCGAGTCTCCTGCGCCCCCGGCTCGCGCTGCCGATCCAGCTGGCTCTGACGCCGCTATCGGGGCTCGTGATCAATAAGCTCGGCGCGTTTCATGCGCTTGACCGGCTGCGGGTGCTGCTGCCGGCTCAGCTGATGCAGGCATACGGACTGGATGCGGCACATATCGTGGAAGCTGCTCTTTCCTTCTAAATGGAAGACAGCCAGATAATCGAGCTTTACAGAAGCGGGGAGCAGAGGCAGGCCTTCAATCTGATGGTCCGCAAATACTCCGAGCGGCTTTATAACGTAATACGCGGAATAGTCCATA
>JAZQNF010000003.1:0-17028 GCA_045627225.1 Bianqueaceae bacterium | reverse complement strand
CGAAGGCGCCGCCCAGATAACCCATGATGTTGATGATGCCGTTGGCCCTGGCGCGCAGAGGCTTGGGCGTAATGTCAGGCATGAGCGCGACGGCGGGGTTGCGGTACATCATCATGAAGATCAGGACGATGCCCATGGTGATGACCATGCCCGCGATCTTGCCCTGATGGAAGAACACAGGGACGAAGGGGAAGGCGATGGCGGCGACCATGGTGCCGGTCAGAATGTAGGGCATGCGCTTGCCGATGGGCGTTTTGGTCCGGTCGGACAGGCTTCCGAAGATGGGCAGAAGGATCAGCGCGGCCAGATTGTCGCAGGCCATGATGATGCCGACCAGCCACTGAACATTCAGGATCTTGGAGGCATCGCCGCTGGCCTTGAGCTCAGCGGAGTTCAGACCGTACCAGGCGCGGGCGAAGATATCGGTCAGAAAAGTGGGACACCAGGAATCGTATACCTGCCAGAGCAGCAGGATACCGAAGAAGGCAAAGCCGATCAGCGCGGTGCGCCCGACGTTCAGCTTTAAGCCGGCAGCTTCCGTCTCTTTATTCATGAATTTAGGATCCTTTCTTTTGGTTTTTTTATCATACCGCATTTTGTGTCTTTTTTCAATTCTTCTTTTATGGTATGATAAAGGTATGAATTCTGCACGTGAAGGAGGCATCTCATGGGTCTTACCGACTTGATTCTCCGCTTTGCGCTGCCTGTTCCGCACCCCGAGCAGTGTACGCGCTTTCTTTTTGTCGGCCCGCATCCGGACGATATCGAAATCGGCGCCGGGGCCACGGCGGCCCGGCTGGCGGCCGAGGGAAAGGCCGTCTGCTTTTTGATCTGTCTGGACGGGCGTCACGGGACCGCCGCATCTTTGGATGAGGCGGGCCAGGCCGCTCTCGTCGAAACGCGGCACCGGGAGGCGCTGGCCTCCGCGGCCGGGCTGGGCGTTACGGATGTCCGCTTCCTGGACCTCTGCGACGGGGGCTTTTATGACCCGGACGAGCTTCGGCCGCTCATCGCCGCCGTCGTCGGCGATTTCAGGCCGGACTGCCTCTTCGCGCCGGATCCCTGCGTCACGAGCGAGTGCCACAGCGATCATCTGAATGTCGGAAACGCGGTCCGCAGCGTCGCCTGCAACGCCGGAAATCCGGGCATCATGCATGCGCTCGGCACCGAGCCGGTGGAGCTGAAGGCGCTGTGCTACTACATGACGGCCAGGCCCAACCGCTTCGTCGGAACCAGGAAAACCTTCAGAACCCAGATGGATACGCTGTTCAGCTGCTTCCCCTCGCAGCTGCCGGAGGGAAGCGCCGATGCAGCCGGCATCCGCACCTATCTGAAGCTGCGCTCCGTCGATTTCGGTCTCCGGAGCCTGAAGGGCCGGGCCGAGGGCTTCCGCGTGCTGGGTCCGACCCACATGCACTGCCTCCCCGAGGCAGGCAGGAGGTAACGCATGCTGCCTGAGCTTCGTCTTCATAACGGAAAAAAGGTCCTCTACGTCGAGGGCCGTCCCTTCTATCTGCTGGCCGGCGAGGTCCACAACTCCGCCTCGTCCACCCGGGAAAGCCTGGCGCCGGTCATGGACCGGCTGGCCTCGCTGAAGCTGAACACCGCCCTGGTTCCGGTCAGCTGGCAGCTGATCGAGCCGGAGGAGGGCTGCTTTGATTTCAGCATGGTCGAGCTTTGCCTCTCGGAGGCACGGCGCACGGGCCTTAGGCTCGGGCTTTTGTGGTTCGGCTCCTGGAAAAACGCGCAGTGCTCCTATGCCCCCGAATGGGTCAAGCGGGATGAGCAGCGCTTCTTCCGCGCCCAGCTGAAGCCCGGACAGCCCCTCTTCCTCCGCCGGGCCGGACTGCTGAAGCTTCCCTACACCACGATCTCGCCCTTCTGCGAGGAGGCCTGCCGGGCCGATGCCCGTGCCTTCGCCGCCCTCATGAGCTACCTGCGCGAGCACGATCCGGAGCACACGGTCATCACGGTCCAGGTCGAAAACGAGACCGGCTTCCTGGGCAGCGATATGGACTGTCGCCCGGAGGCGCTGGCGCTCTTTGAGCAGACCGTACCCGAAGAGCTCACAAAAGGCCTCCGCGCACAGCGCGAGGACCTCATCCCCGGGCTCCGGAGGCAGCTGGATAAGGGCCTTCAGGGTGATTGGAGCCGGGTCTTCGGCCGCTATGCGCACGAGGTCTTCATCGCCTATTACACGGCACGCTACGTCAACACCGTCGCCGAGGCCGGACTCCGCGAGCTTGCACTTCCGACGTCCTCCAACTGCTGGCTGAACACCACGCTGCGTACCAGACCGGGCAAGTACCCCTGCGGAGGACCGGTCGCCAAAATGTCCGCCGTCTGGCGGATCGCCGCACCCTCCATCGATTTCCACGCACCCGACATCTACCTCGATAATTTCCTCGAGGTCTGCGGCGATTTCGACCGGGCAAGCGGCAGCGTCTACGTTCCCGAGTCCAAGGCCTGCGATCTCTCGCTCGGGCGCAGCCTCTATCTGGTCGGCCGCCATCACGCCGCCTGCTACTCGACCTTCGGCACCGAGGACATCGGAAACGGCGCGCCGGATCTCGGCCGCTTCGGCTTCCTGATGGGCTTCGCCTCGGGACATAAAAAAGACGGCCCGCTGGAGCCCTCGCTCTACGCCCGTCTCAACGAGCTCCTGTGCGGCGCGATGCCCGTCCTCGCCCCCTTCTACGGAAGCGGCCGCCTGGATGCGTTCTGCCGCGAGGCCGGCCGCGGGCGCGAGCGCATCGCCGTCGAACGCTGCTTCGGCGATGTATCCCTCCGCGCGGTCTACCTGCCCGTCGGCCCCGTCAAAAACGGCGGCCTGCTCTTCGCCCGGCTGTCCGAGGATGAGCTCCTGGTCATCGGCACCGGCCTCATGCTCACGCTGAGATCGGCCGTCCGGAACAAACCCTGTTACGAAAACCTCCGCATCGAGGAGGGACGCTTCGAAAACGGATGCTGGGTCAAGTCCCGCGTCCTGAACGGAGACGAGGAGATGCTCCTCCTGCAGGAGCCCACCGCCCTCCGTATCCGCTACCGTCTGTTTGAATAAAGGCGCGGCCCCCGCCGCCCTATCACGAAAAGGAGTCCCCACATGAACGAAACCGTTTCCGACCGCCAGCTGCTCGAGGCCATCAATCAGCGCCTCATCCGCATCGAACGCCGGCAGAAAGCCGCCTCTATCCGCACCTGGGTCATCACGGGCCTTGTCGTGGCCCTGCTGATCGCCTTGACCGTTTTCCTGGTCCCGAAGATCCGCTTCCTGGTGCAGCAGTACAAAACCGTCGTCTCTTACGTCGAGGAGGCGCGCGAGTACGTCCGAAGCATCGACACCGAAAAAATCAAGAGCACCCTTGATTCGCTCGGCAACATCGACACCGGTGCCCTCGGCAGGCTCAT
The DNA here is from genome assembly GCA_045627225.1 of Bianqueaceae bacterium. Taxonomy (GTDB): domain Bacteria; phylum Bacillota; class Clostridia; order Lachnospirales; family Bianqueaceae; genus JAZQNF01. The sequence continues at coordinate 13,620 of JAZQNF010000003.1, read as the reverse complement.
CGACAAGTTCAGCGAGATCGATTTCAACGAGATCCTGAAACGGATCGAGACCGCACTCGAGCCCTTTGAGGGGATCGCGAGCTGGTTCAAGAAGTAGACGGGTGTACCGCCGCGTCCTCCCGGACAAGACACAAAAAGGGCGCATCAAAACCCTCGTTTCGCAAGGTTTTGATGCGCCCTGATTCGGTCAACGACTCCTTTACTTTAATTTGTCAATGATTTTGATATGACCCTTAAAGAGAGAGTAGTAGCGGTCGCTCTTTTCTTTTCCGTATTTCTGCTGGAGCAGAGAACGGAAGGAATTCAGATTCTTTTTCTTTTTCCATGCAGCCGTGATGAACTCGGGAAAATCCTCCGGCACCGGCTCGTCCGGAGCCGATACGGAAAAGACGATCGCGCAATAGGCCTGCTGCTTCTCGGTAAGGCTCATTTTTTCGTGCCTCGCAAGGAAGCTGTTGTAAGAGGCGTCCGATTTGAACGCATTGTAGATCGATTGCGCCTCTTTGGTCTCGTATAACTGCTGCAGCGCTTCATGAAGGTCCTGAAGACTGCTCTTCCCGACGATGTAAAGGATCTCCTTGGCAAGGTCGGGGATGACGGGGGTGAGGGGCTTGGCCGCCTCCGGAGCATTCATCGCGGGCTCCGCAGGCTCGGGCGAGGCGACGGGGGGCTGAGGCTCCTCGGACGCACTCTCCGACTCGGTTCTGATCGGCTCCGTCTCAAACGCGCAGGCCTTTCCCTGAATGCGTCTGACCGAAACCTTGCGCTGACGCCAGTATTTCACCATCGCCTCGAAGCCGTTATCGTTGGAAACGATGATATAGTCTCTGGCCGCATCCTCGCAGATGCGAAATCCGAGCTCGGTGCAAAGCTGAAAATCCAGGGCGTTATTGCCTTCGCAGCATTCGATGAAGGAGGGTTCTCTTGCGGATTCCTTCAGGAGAATCACGTTCTTGTAGCTCATATGCGGACTCTTCTGCGTATAAAATACAAGAATATCATCTTCGGGTGCGACGGTGCCTAAGAGCTGGATCCAGCAGTCTCCGACGTTTTCGCTGTCAATCAGATAAGTTTTGTTCATATCCATCACAGTTGACCGAACACTTATATTATACAGGTTTTCAGAGAAAGAGGCAAGATTTGTTTACACAATGTTTACGTCTTCGGGACGCGATTGCTTGTTTTTACAGTTGAGAAATGCTATAATCGAGGCAGTATTTTTTTCAGGGGGTTCAGCTGTGAAGTTCTTGTTCGGGTTCCTCGCGGCAGTTCTTTCGGTCGCCATGCTGGCGCTTTTCGGCTTTCGCTGCAAAACCGATAAAACGGTTCGACGGTGGAAGCGCAAGCGCGGCAGTTTTGTCATTCTTTGTGCCCATCCGTCCGAAATCGACGCGGTGGCACTGCTTTGTTCGCTTTTTCCGCGCTTCGCGCGCATCGTCGCCGGGAAGCAGCAGCTCTATCGCGGTCCCCGCGGCGCGCTCTTCCGCAAGCTGGGCTGCATCGGCAAGACCCAGTTCTGCCCGGATCTGAGCGCCGTCCGGGAAATGTTCGATACGGTCCGGGACGGACATATCCTCGCCATGATGCCGGAGGGACGCGTCTCCATGGACGGAACCGCCAGTCCCATCGATCTGCCCACGGCCAAGCTTCTTCAGAAGCTTAAGGTGCCCGTGGCCGTCCTCATCCCGCACGGCAGCTATTTCATCAAGCCGCCCTACGACAACCGGAGCGTCATCCTCGGGCCTATGCGGGCCGAGCTTCGTGCCCTCTATACCGCCGAAGAGGTCGTCTCCCTTTCCGCCGAGGAGCTTCTTGCCGGCGTAAACGAGGCCCTTGCCTATGACGAAAGCGCCTTCACCCGCGCGCGCCGCTTCCGCTACGGACTGCTGAAGCGCGAGCCCAAGCGAAATATCTCCCATCTGTTTTATCGCTGCCCCGTCTGCGGGGATCTCTATACCGTCGGCGATGCCGGCAAGCTCCTTCGCTGCTCCGCCTGCGGCACCGAGTGGAAGCTCTCCCCGCGGTCCTTCTTCCCCGTCAACGCCGCAACGCTTCCCGAGGGAACGGACGTGACCCCGCCCGACGATATCCGCCGCTGGAATCTCACGCAGCTCGCCTTCGAGGATGAGTTCTGGGCCGATCCCGCAGCCGCCTTCACCGAGGAGGTCAAAAAGGCCGTCATGATCATGGGCGGCAGCGATGACTTCGCCCCGGCCGGCGGCGGCACGCTCAGCCTGACACACGAGGGCTTCCGCTACCGCGACGACAGCGAGGAGATCTTCCTCCCGCTGGCAGGCATCGCCGGCTTCTCCGCCGATTATCTGCGCGGCGACATCGTCCTCTACCGCGGCGAGCTTCTGACGCGCTTCATCTTTGACGATCCTCGCAAGGTCGCGAGACTGATGAACGCGCTGGCCGCCCTGAAAAAGCAGTAAAGCGAGGCGGGCAGCCGCCTGACGAAAACAAAAAACGTGACCCGGGGTCCGGTTTACTCAGCCGGTCCCCGGGTCTTTCTGTGCTTTGCTTTGCGCGCTCAGTCGTTTGTAACGCTCCCGCTCCCATGGATATCGATCGGCTCGCCCAGATAGGTGGGCTCCGGCTTCAAGAGACACCAGAGGATATCCTTATCGCGGGCCAGCATCTCACGGGCCTCGCGGGCGACCTCGCCGAAGTAGCGTCGGGGATCGGCGTGGCAGCCTAACGCCTGCAAGCCGAGCCGGCGGGCGATGTAGAGAGCGCGGTACATATGGTATTTCTGCGTGACGATGATGAGGCTGCGGGCGCCGAAGACCTCGCGCGCCCGGTAAAGGCTTTCGTAGGTCGAGAAGCCCGCGTGATCCATGAAAATATCCTCGTCCGGCACGCCGGCCGCCATCAGATAGGCCTTCATCACGTTGACCTCGTCGTAATCGCTTTGTCCGTGATCGCCGCTCACCAGAATTTTGGGAGCCGCGCCCGCCTGATACAGGGCAAGGCCCTCCTCCAGACGGTCCTGAAGCATCGGGCTGGGCACGCCGCCCTCCCAGACGCCCGCGCCGAGGATGAGGATGGCGTCGGCTTCAAGCTCCGCTGCCTCCTCCCGCGAGACGATGCGCTTCTCCGCCGCACGGACCATCCACAGGTTCGACAGAACGACAAAAAGCAGCGCGGCCGCGGCAAGCCCCAGCAGCCAGAAGATGAGCTTCCGCAATTTTTTGTTCTTTTTCATAGGCTTTCCTCAGCTCAGAAGATCCGTCACCACATCCACGACGTCCTTGCCGGCCTGAACACCGGCGATCTCCTCATAGGAGCCGGCCTCGTTCTCGACGGCCTCCTTGACCTGGTTGACATCGTCGACCAGATTCGCGACCGAGGCCAAAGTATCGAGCCCCAGGATACTCGCGATGTCGCTCAGCACGATGGCCGCCTCGGAGACGCCGATCTCCTCGGCCTCCATGGTTTCCTTGACGTCGATGCCGGAGTTGCCGATGTCGATGACGCGTGAAATGAAGGGGATGCCCATGGCATCCGCCACCGTGCCGATGACGTCCGCGGTGTCGCCGACGGTGATCGAGGCCTTGTAGAGCGGCAGGATCAGACGGACGAGCTTGTCGTCCTCGGGGGCGCTGGCCGCCGCGCAGCCGCTCAGCTTCCCCTCCTCGAGCAGGCCCTTCAGCGCCGCATTGTCACAGAGCTCATCGGCGGCGATGACTGCGACCAGAGAGTCCGGGCTCAGCTCGGCGAGCTCGTCGATCAGACCGCCCAGCGTATCGATCTCTTCTTCCGTTTCGAGGTCGAGCAGCACCAGATCCGGCGCGGCCGCGGAGGCCTCCTCCTTCATTTTGTCGACCGTGCTGAAGGGAACACGGTCGGTATCGATGTAAGCCTTTTTGCGCAGAAGCTCGAAGAAGGCCATATTCGCGGGATTTTCACGCAGATACAGCACGACCGAGCGGGGATCGCGCGCAAGGTCGGGCAGCTCCAGCGTCTTGTCCGCTGCGGTCTTCACGGGCTTTCCGTGCGAGACCGAATAAATGATCAGGCCCGCGGCCGCCAGCGCGACCGTGACGCCTGCGGCGATGGCAATAAGGGTCCCTGCGCTGCCGCCGTCTCCGCCGCCGTTCGCGCCGGGCTCGGACTCCGCGCTTTCTTCCTCATCCCTGCTTTCAGGCTCCGTGCTTTCCGGCTCCTGACTGTCCGGCTCTGAGCTTTCCGGAGGAACCGGGTCCAGTGCCGGGATCTCCTCCTCCAGGCGCTCACCGCAGAGCTCACAGACCTTCACCTGAAGGCCGGGCTCCTGCTCGCCGGCTTCCCGCTCGACCGTCCATTCCTCGGGGTAGAGATGCCCCGTGGCCGGCAGCGTCTCCGCGGCGAGGACATCGCCGCAGCGCATGCAGACCGTCCTCTCATAGCCATCCTCTGTGCAGGTCGGCTCGACCCGCTCGGGCTGATAATCGTGACCGAGCGCATCCAGAATAAAGGTATGAAGCTCGGTGCAGGGCTCCTCGGTGTTCGCGGTCACCGAGGGATTGAAGTTGGAGCACATGCAGACGCGGGTCCCGGATGCGGTACAGCTAGCCGGCTCCTCCGAGATCACCGTGGTAAAATTGTGGCCCTTGGCCGGCAGCGTGACCGTTGTCGTAGCCGTGCAGGGAAGCCCCTCGGGCGTGGGGTGCGAGCACTGCAGGACCTGCAGGCCCTCAGTCGTGCAGCCGGCTTTATAGCCGCCTACGACGATGCTGTAATCATGGCCTGTGGGCGGGATGTCTTCGGAATAGGTTTCGCCGCATATGCCGGATACCGTGGTCGGATCCGGATTCGGATTCGTGCACACGTAGACACGGGTGCCCCAGCTCTCGCAGCTCGGCTCGTTCGTAAAGCTTTCCTCAAAATGATGACCCGTGGCGGGGATCTCAACGCCCCAGATGTGTCCGCAGACAGTACACTCGCCCTCGCCCGCGCCGACCTTCAGACAGGTGGGCTCCATAATGACGTGTACGATGGCTGTGCTTCCGCACTCCGGGCAGGTGACCGTATAGTCCTCGGCGCTGACCGGCTCGGCCCGGAGCAGCACGAGCATGCTCAGGCAGACTGAAAGGGAAAGCCAAAAGGTAAGGAGACGGGCTCCGGTTCTCATAGGTTTCATACTGTGTTCCTCCGGGAATAAACTTGAGCTTTATTATAGCAAAAAACAGCCGGAGCCGCAAGCGTAAGCAGACACTGACAGCGGTGTCCGAAACGGGAAAAAGCGCAGCAGCCATGTGCGGCCGCTGCGCTTTCTTTTGTTCAAAATCATTCTTCCTTCGGCAGGATCGCCTTGTAGGTCAGCCGCAGGAAGATTGCCGAGAAAATGAGCGAAACCAGCTCGGCGATCGGGAAGGCCAGCCAGACCAGCTCCAGGCGGCCGGTCAGCGACAGCAGATAGGCTGCGGGCAGCAGCGCCACCATCTGACGGCAGATCGAGGTGATCAGGCTGTACATCGGGCGTCCCAGCGCCTGACAGGCCGAGCCCGCAATGATGCAGAAGCCCGCCAGCGGGAAGTGCACGCCGATGATGCGGAGCGCCGGCACACCTACCCGAAGCATCTCCTTGGTCGGCGAGAACAGGCCCAGCAGCGTCTTCGGGATCAGCTCAAACGCCAGCGTCCCTGCGCACATGATACAGATGGCCGTTATGATCGTGAGCCGGACGGCCTTTTTCATCCGGTCGTACTTGCGCGCCCCGAGGTTGTAGGACACGATCGGGACCATCGCGTTGTTCATGCCGAAGCAGGGCATAAAGATAAAGCTCTGGATCTTGTAGTAGGCGCCGAACACCGCCGTAGCCGCCTCGGTGAAGCCGATCAGGATACGGTTCAGGCAGAAATTCATGACGGAGCTGACGCACTGCATGACGATGGAGGGCAGACCGATGCGGTAGATCTCGGCCGCGGTCGCCCCGTGCCAGCGGATGCGCCGGAAGCTCAGGTGAATCTCGGGGTTGTGGCGCAGATTCAGGATCAGGCCGATGATGGCCGCCAGAAACTGCCCGCCGACGGTCGCGATCGCCGCGCCCTTGACCTCCAGTCGGGGAAAGCCAATATAGCCGAAGATCCAGACGGGATCCATGATGATGTTGAAAATCGCGCCCGTCAGCTGCGGGATCATCGCCAGATCGGTGCGCCCGGTGGACTGCAGCAGCCGCTCGCCGCACATCTGTGCAAAGAGGGCAAAGCCCAGGCCAAGGCAGATCGTCAGATACTCGGAGCCGTAGGTGATGATGGTCTCATTGGCGGTCTGCGCGCGGAAGAAGGGCTCCGAAAGCGTCAGGCCGATGACCGCAAAAATGATCGCGGTGACAAAATACAGCAGGATGCCGACGCCGGCAGCCCGGTCGGCGGCGTCCTGGTTCCGGGCGCCCAGCGAGCGCGAGATCAGCGCGTTCATGCCGACGCCGGTACCGACGCCGAAGCCGATCAGCAGGGTCTGCATCGGGAAGGCCAGCGACAGGGCGTTCATCGCATCCTGGCTCAGACGGGCGACATAGATACTGTCGACGATATTGTAGAGGGCCTGGAAAAGCATCGAGGCCATCATCGGCAGCGACATGGAAAAAAGCAGCTTCCCGACGGGCATGGAGCCCATCTTGTTTTCAGGAGCTGTGCTTTGCTTTGTTTCAGACATTCTCTTCCTCGGCAGCGCGGCGGGCAGCCAGGCCCTCCCTCGCTTCCTTTGTCTCCTTTTCGACATCCATAAAGATCAGCACGATGACCATCGCCACGGCGACCAGCGCGGGCACCCAGCCAAGCAGGGCACAGATCGTGGAGAGCGCGCTTTGAGGCTGCGCCATCTCCAGCGCCTGATCGAAGCCGGCCACAGAGAGGGCCAGGGTCATCAGACGGACCGCGCCGGCCTCAGCCAGCTTGGAGGCCAGGTTGTCGCCGGCGGCGACCATCGAATCGATGCGGCGGCCGGTCTTCCACTCGACGATGTCGGTGATGTTGTTGCGGTTCGTGTTGAACATAACGAAGGTGATCGTACCGCCCACCGCGACGCAGAAGGCGTTGATGTAGATCGTCACCATCGAATAGGGGTTGATGATGAAGGGGATCTTGCCGACGACCTGGATGGCCGCGCCCAGCAGCATCGTCTTCTTGCGGCCGATTTTCGCGTCGATCGCGGGCGTCAGGAGCGACAGCACGATCGAAATGACCAGATAAACCGCCAGGATGGGCGTAGCGGCCGCGCTGGAGCCCAGCACATAGGCCGCATAGTAGTTGATGTTGTTCATCACCAGCGCGGTGATAATGCCGTAGCAGATGATGTAGAGCATGTTCATGATCCAGGAACGGGACTTGAACAGCATCTTGTAGGCCTGGACCATCGTCAGCTTCTCTTCGTTTTCCTCGATGGGCTTGACGCGTTCCTTGGTCGTGAAGTAGTGAGCAAAGCAGCCGACGATGCAGATGACGCCCATCAGGCAGGCAGTGATGAAGAGCGCGGGCGCATCGGCAGAGGAGATGATGTCGTGGTCCTTCAGACCGCCGAAGGCCATGACCAGAGGCGTAACGGCGACAGAGCCGATGCCGCTGCCGAGGCAGCCGCCCAGGCTTCGGAAGGCGTTGATGGATTTACGGTCGGAATCCAGCGGGGAGGCCAGAGCACCCATCGTGTTGTAGGGCATGCAAAGGAAGGTATAGAGCGCCTCGAACACGAAGTAGATGAGCAGGCAGAGGATGACCGTCAGAGTCTTGGGCGTCTTGAAGTCGCAGAACATCAGGACGATGGTAACGGCCCAGGGCACCGCGCACCAAAGCGCGAAGGGACGGACCTTCTCCCCGTTCTTAAAGGTATGGTTGGAGGAAAACAGACCGATCAGGGGGTCGTTGATGGCGTCCCAAACAATACCCAGGGTCAGGATGGTACCGGCGGTCTTGACATCGATTCCCAGGACGTTGGTCAGGAAGATCAGGTAGTAAATGCTCTTGAAGTTAAAAATGATGTTGGTCGAGGTGCTGAAGGTCGTAAAGCCGAGCTTCTCCTTCAGACTGATCATGCTTGTCTGTTTTTCCTTCATAGGGGCGGTCTCCTTTTTTTATAATATTCATACATTCTATTTCCTTTCGCGAAAAAATGCAATATAATAATCCAAAATTGCCGTGAAAGGAGTCTCCTTTATGCATCCCGTACTCATCGCTCTTCTGGCCCTTCTGGGCCTTCTGATCCTCCTCGTGCTCATCGCCCTGGTCAGAACGCTCCTGCTCAAGCCCAAGAAAACCTCGTTTGCCCTTTCCGATGACGAGGCCCGCACCGCCGCCTACGCCGAAACGCTCTCGCGCATGGTACAGGTCGAAACCGTCTCCAAGCGCGGCTTCCCCGAGGTCGAAAAGTTCCGCGGCTTCCACAAGACCCTGGAGGAGCTCTTCCCCACGGTCTTCGAAAAGCTTGAAAAAATCGAAATCGACGGCAACCTCATGATGAAATGGGCCGGCAAGGATCCGACGCTCGACCCCATCATCCTCATCTCGCACATGGATGTCGTCGCGGCCGAGCCCGACGGCTGGAAATATCCTCCCTTCTCCGGCACCGTTGCCGACGGCAAGATCTGGGGCCGCGGCGCCGGCGATATCAAAGAAGGCCTGATGTGCTTCTATCAGGCCGCCGAGGAGCTCCTGAAGGAGGGCTATCAGCCCGCCTGCGATGTCTATCTCGGCTCCAGCTGCACCGAGGAGATCGGCGGCGACGGCGCCCCCAAGCTCGCGAACTGGTTCAAGGAGCGCGGCATCCGTCTCTTCATGCTCTGCGATGAGGGCGGCGGCATCATTCAGGACCCCGTCGCCGGCGTCAAGGGCAATTTTGCCGCCATCGGCATCTTCGAAAAGGGCTACGGCGATCTGCGCTTCACTGCCCGCGGCAAGGGCGGCCACTCCAGCACGCCTCCCAAAAACACGCCCATCACGCGCCTCGCCCGCTTTGAAGCCGCCATCGAGAAAAAGAGTCCCTTCACGGTCCGCTTCTCGCCCGCCGTCGACGCGATGTTCGAGAACCTCGCCCCCTACTGCCAGAGCTTCGGCCTGAAGCTGATCATGCACAACCTCTGGCTCTTCAAGCCCCTCGTGAAAAAGCTCCTCCCGGCGATCTCCTCCGAGGCCGCCGCGATGCTGAAGACCACCCTCTGCTTCACCATGCAGAAGGGCAGCGAGGGCTACAATGTCATCCCGCAGGAGGCCTGGGTCACCGCCAACCTCCGCTACATTCCTCACCAGAAGGCGGCCGAGTCCAACGAGCTGATCGCCGGGATCGCGAAAAAATACGGTCTCGACACCGAGGTCGTCGTCTGCAACGATCCCTCCGCCTCGCTTGACCTGAACGGCCTGCCCTACGAGATCACCACCGACTGCGTCAAAAAGATCTTCCCCGGCATCGGCATCATGCCCTACGTCGTCACCGGCGGCACCGACTCCCGCTTCTACGGCGAGGTCTGCGACAGCTGCGTCCGCTTCTCGCCCATCAACATGGGTCCTGAGCAGATGGCCGGCATGCACGCCATCAACGAAAACATCGAGGCCGGCACCCTGCCGATGGGCGTCGATTACTACAAAGAGATCATCCGGGCGCAGGAGAGAAGAGCATGACCCCCTACGACCGTTACATGGCGGTTTTCCATCACGAAAAGCCGGATTACGTGCCTTTTGCGATCTACGAATCCAAGGTCATCGGCCGCCCGTACGAGAAAGAGCTGACCGCGCTTGATATCCTGATGATCCGGCGCAAGGTGGCGTACCGCGTCTACTCGGACATCGCGTCCATCGAGCGGACGGAGGCGTTCCGGAAGCCGAACGGCGATCTCGCGGAGCGCTTCTGCGTGCACACGCCGGAGGGCGATCTGACCTACAGCACGGCGGCCAACGCCTTCACGACCTGGACGACGGAGCGCGCCTTCAAGGATGAGGACGACTACGCGAAGCTCGCCTGCATCTACCGGAGCATCAAGTACGAGCCGGCCTACGAAAATCTGACGGAGGGCCTTCTGGAGAACGAGAAGCGGGGCAATGTCCTGCTGCGCGTGCACCTGCCCGCGGAGCCGATGCAGGAGATGTTTTCGTCGGTTTTCGGAGCGGAGGCCTTCTGCTACGAGTGGATGGACAACCGCGAGCGGATGCTCGAGCTGATCGACATCCTGCACGAGAAATATAAGGAAATGTATGCGCTGACGGCGCCGGTCCCGGTCGAGCTGATCAATCAGGGCGGCAATGTGACGCCGGAGATCGTCGGACGCGAGGGCTTCCGGAGGTACTACATGCCGGAATACGAGGAGGCCGCGCGGCTGATGCATCCGGCGGGCAAGCTCCTGGGCTGCCATCTGGATGCCTGCAACGGGCCGATCATGGACCTGATCGCGGAAACGCCGCTGGACTATATCGAGGCGTACGATCCGGTGATGTCACCGCCGGTCCGCGAGGCCTCGCGCCTCTTTTCGGACAAGGTCCTGTCGCTGCACTTCCCCTCGGCCTGGCAGATGCACAGCGAGGAGCAGGTGACGGAGGACACGCTGCGTCTGATCGACGAGGCGGCCGATCCCCGGCGCCTGATCATCGGCATCACCGAGGACATGCCCTTTGACCGCTACGTGCCCGTCATCCGGGGCATCATGCGCGGCATAGAGAAATTCGGAAAACTGAACTGAACACAGGAGATTAGCATGGAGCTATCGGAAATCTCGCTTCGGCTTCAGGCCGGACAGGCCAGGCAGGTAAAGGAGCTGGTCGCGCAAGCGCTCGGGGAGGGCTTCGCGCCGAAGGATATCCTGAATGAGGGACTCCTGGCCGGCATGGACGCCGTAGGCGAAAAATTCAAAAAGCTGGAAATCTTCGTACCCGAGGTCATGGTGGCCGCCCGCGCGATGAACATGGGCATCAGCGTGCTGAAGCCCCATCTTGCGGAGGAGAACGTCTCCAAGGGCCGCGTCGTGATCGGCACCGTAAGCGGTGATCTGCACGATATCGGCAAGAACCTGGTCAAGGCGATGATGGAGGGCAAGGGCCTCGAGGTCGTGGACCTGGGCATCGATGTCCCCGCCGGGACCTTCGTGTCCGAGGCCATCGCCCGCGACTGCGATGTGATCTGCTGCTCGGCGCTTTTGACCACGACGATGGACGTCATGGCCGAGGTCGTCAGGGAAGCCGAGGCGGCAGGCATCCGCGAAAAGGTCAAGATCATGATCGGCGGCGCGCCGGTCTCCGAGGAGTTCTGCGAAAAGATCGGCGCCGATGCCTACACGCCCGACGCCGCGACCGCGGCCGAGGTGGCGGCGGCGTTCTGCCAAAGCAAAAATCTGAGGTGAACCTATGAAGAAGCTCATATCCGCACTGCTGGTCCTTGCTCTTCTGATGACGACCGGCTGCTCTCTGTCGGGTAAGAACGGCAGCGATGCCAAAAAAATGGACGCTTTCCTGAAAGATTACGCAAAATTCGCCGCTCTGTCGGATGACGCCGAGGCCGATCCGGAGGAGGACTGCTGCTTCGGCCGCGTCATCGTCTTCGGCGAGCCCGAGCTCAAGGGCTTCAAGCCCCTCGGTACCATCACCGACCTGAACGGCTTCTGCTACGTGCAGTTCGCCACCCCCGAGGAGGCGCAGGCCTTCCTGAAGGCCCAGACCGAGGCCGGCATCGAGGCCGCGGCGGACAACCCGGTCCGCATCATCCCGGAGGAATACGAAAGCTACAGCAGCCCGGACGACTATGTCGAGCCCTCCGGCGGCTTCCGGCTGGAGGACGCGGGCTTTACCCTGAGCGGTCAGGCTCAGGAGGGCGGCGGCTTCTTCCGTTCCTGGGGCACCAGCTTCACCGGCGCCTCGGTTTACGCCTCCCTGATCATGAACCAGAAGAAGAATTCGACCCAGATCGTAGCCGTCATCGATAACGGAGCCGATCTGTCGCACAGCTTCCTGAAGCCCCACCTGATCAGCGGCTACGACTTTATCGACAACGACGCGGACCCCTCGGCCACCCGCTTCCACGGAACGCATGTCGCCGGCACCATCATCGACATGGCCTGCGGCCTGGATATCCGCATCATGCCCATCCGCTCCATCGGTTTCCTGAAGAAAAACAACAAGGGCGAGCTGGAGGAGCTCGGCTCCAGCAGCAGCGTTTCCCTGGGCATCGACTACGCGGTCGCCCACGGCGCCAAGGTCATCAATATGAGCATCGGCAGCGATGAAGTGGAGCCCCTGATCGAAAAGGCGATCCAAAGAGCCGTCGCCTCCGGCGTGACCGTCGTCGCAGCCGCGGGCAATGACCTGAAGCCGACCACGAAATACAGCCCCGCCCGCATGACGGACGCCGGCGTCATCGTCGTATCCGCCTTCGATTACTACCAGAAGTTCGCGGAATTCTCCAACTACGGCAAGTCGGTGGACCTGTCCGCGCCCGGCGTGAATATCATCAGCGCCTATCCCGGCGGAACCGTCGCCTCTGCCAACGGAACCAGCATGGCCACGCCTCATGTCTCGGCCGCCTGCGCGATGGTCCGGATGATGCATCCGGAATTCTCCCCGGCCCAGATCGAAAGCTTCCTCAAGAAATACGCCAAGGACCTGGGCGATCCCGGCCGTGACGATCTGTTCGGCGCCGGTGCGCTCAACCTGCGCGAGTGCGACCGCGACACCCTCGTCGAGCTGTGGGTCGATACCCTGCCGGACAAGACCGAGTACACGGTCGGCGACGATCTCGACCAGAAGGGCCTCGTGATCATGGCCCGCTATATCGACGGCACCGTCGAGATGCTCTGCACCTACGACGACTTCATGTCCGGCTCCGGCACCGCGGACGGACGCTACAAGATCGGCCCGCTTCACTTCGACAAGGCCGGGACCATCCCGGTCACCATCGAATACAAGGGCCTGAAATGCAGCTTCGATGTAAAGGTCAACGAGACGCCGCCCTTCACCCCGCCCGAGCTCGACAACCCGTACCCCGATCCGACCCGTCCCTTCGGCATCATCTTTTCCCCCACGCCCGAGGCTCCCGAGATGGACGCCTGTGATATTTCAGAGCCCTCGCTGTCGAAATACGGTGTCAGCTACGACGCCGCGACCAACACGGTCACCCTCAACAATGTCAAGGACGGCTGGCTCCGCCTGAACGCGGCCGGCAACAGCCTGACGCTCAACATCCTCGGTAACTGCCGCCTGCACTTTATCTGGGCCGACGGTTGGGGACACAGCTCCTCGATCCGCTTCACCGGCACAGGCACGCTGACCGTAGAGCCCCTGCCGCTCACGGACCGCGTCCTCATCCTCAGCGAATTCTCGCAAGGCTGCATCATCGTGGAAAAGGGCGTCTGCCTGAAGTTCATGCTCCCCGTCGAGATCCACACCTCGCTGATCCAGAACGCCCTCTTTGTCGACGACATGAGCCGCGTCCACGCGAAGATCACCTCCGTCCCCGAGGAGCCCGTCGACCAGCCCAACCAGTGGATCGTAGACGATCAGATCTACCGGATGGAAACGTCCCCGGTCCCGACCGTTTACAAAACCATCATCGAGGCGGACGAATATGACTATATTCTGATCGATCCGTAAACGACAAACAAAACCGGCATAGCACGGTATTCACATACTGATATGTACCCAGTTTTCTGGACACATGTCGTAACAA
>JAZQNF010000002.1:0-2335 GCA_045627225.1 Bianqueaceae bacterium | reverse complement strand
TGCATGACTGGGAGATCCCCGTAGAGGAAAAGACGGTCACGGACCTTGCTGCCGAGTGCGCCGCCTTCGTGAAACCTTTCGATCTGGAAAAGGGACCTCTCTGCCGCTTTGAACTCTGCCGCAGCGAGGAAGGTCTCGCCTTTCTTTTCGACGTGCATCATATCATTTTTGACGGCACCTCCTCCGAGCGTTTTATCGCCGATATTGCCCTTGCGTACGAGGGCGGCGAGATCCTGCCCGAGGAACGGAATATCTTCGATTATGCCCATGCCGAAGCAAAAGGCGGCGCCGAAGCCGGGGGGCGTGCGGAAGTATTTTTCGAAAAGCTGCTGGACGGCGCCGATCCCGACTGCGCGCCGGTTCCGGACGCAGTGACGGAAGACGTTCCCGACACTGCCGGCAGCTTCCGTACCGGCACGGACCGCAAATTCAGCAAGGGTGAGATCGAACGCTTTGTGCGTGCCCGCGGCATCTCCGAAAACACGCTATTCCTCGGTGCCTTTGCCTATGCGCTCGCCTGCTTCAACGGCTCGCGTGCTTCCTGCTTCTGCACGGCGTACCACGGCAGAAAGGATCCGGCCCTTACCGGAGCCATCGGCATGTTCGTCAGAACGCTGCCGCTTGCCTTCCGCTTCGATGATGATATGAAGACGGAGGATTATCTTCCTGCCGTGCAGGAGACGCTCTCCGGTGCCATCGACAACTCGGAAGTTTCCTTTGCTGACCTTGCCGCAAAGTACGGTATCGGCAGCGACGTGGTTTTCATTTATCAGGGAGAGATCGCTGCCGGTGCCGCTCTCGCGGACGGGCAAATCCACGTGCGTCCGCTCGGGACCCGGAACATTCAGACAAAACTCGACTTCATGCTCTTCACCGGGGATGCCGGCTATGAGCTGCTGGCGCATTACGACCGCGCTCTCTACACCGAAGGGCTGGTCCGCAGTCTGGCAAACCTGTTCCTGAATACGGTGGCGGGCATGCTGCAGGCGGAAAAGCTATCCGCCATCGCACTCACGGACGCGGACGACCGGGAGCGTCTGGACGGTTTCAACCGCACGGAGTACCCCTATGATACCGAAAAGACCGTGCCCCTCCTGTTCCGTGAACAGGCCAGACGCACGCCGGGCAATATCTGCGCTGTCTCCGGTGCAGCGCGCCTGACCTACCGCGAGACCGACGAGCTGACTGACCGGATCGCCGCATACCTTCTGCGGTGCGGTTTCGGCCCCGGAAAGACGGCGGCCGTGCTGATCCCCCGCTGCATAGGCATGGTGACGCTGTCCCTGGCCGTGCTCAAGGCGGGCGGCGCGTATCTGCCCCTTGACCCGTCCTATCCTCCCGAGCGCCTGAACCTGATGGTGGAAGATGCCGGAGCTTCGTTCCTGATCTTTGCGCCGGAATACCGTGACACGATCGACGCCTCTTTTACCGGTACGCGGATTCTCACGGAGGATCTCGAAAACCTGCCTGAGAGCCGGGTAACGCTGCCCTGCGCGAAGCCGGAAGACCCCTTCGTCGTGCTCTATACCTCCGGTTCCACCGGAAAGCCCAAGGGCGTGGTCTTCCGCCATTCCAACGTCATGGTCACCGCCGAATGGGTCAGAAGGTACTATGACATCGATGAAAATTCCCGTGTGAGTGCCTACGCCAGCTACGGCTTTGACGCCCATGCTTTTGATATTTATCCCGCCCTGATCTCGGGCGCGCAGCTGCACGTGATCACGGACGACATCCGGCTGGATTTTAACGCCCTGAGAGCGTATTTCAACGATAACGGCATCACCCATGGCGGCATGGCCACCCAGGTCGGCCGTCAGTTCGCGCTCCTGGGCGGACTGAAGACCCTGCGGCATCGCTGCGTGGCCGGCGAGAAGCTGCCGCCTGGCGATCCCCCCGCGGACTTTTCGCTGTACAATCTCTACGGCCCCACCGAGGGCTCGGTCGTGACCAGCGGACTGCGTATCGAGAAGAAATACCGCGACGTGCCCATCGGCCGTCCGGTGGACAATCTCAAGGCCTATATCGTAACCCCGGACGGAAGACTTCTTCCCCCCGGCGGCACAGGCGAGCTGTGGATCGCCGGCCCTCACGTGACCCCCGGCTACCACGAGCGTCCCGAGAAGACGGCGGAGGCCTACGGGGAAAATCCGTTCCCCCATCCCGCCGGTTATGAGCGCGTCTACCGCACCGGAGACCTGGTGCGCTTTATGCCGGACGGCAATCTGCAGTTCATCGGCAGGCGCGACGGCCAGGTGAAAATCCGCGCTTTCTGCGTGGAACTGACCGAGGTGGAAGAAGCCATCCGGCGCTTCTCCGACGTGAAAGACGCCGCTGC
>JAZQNF010000001.1:0-10513 GCA_045627225.1 Bianqueaceae bacterium | reverse complement strand
ATTTTGTCCTTAATGGAAAAAGATTTTTTCTTTTTTGTTTCGGCTTTTGTGGTTCAAATGCTTTACAGCCGCGTCGAAAGATGTTAGAATACCTGTAACGTGTATCGTGTGTACGTATGCCGTTTTGGCTTTTGCGGAGATACGCGTCACGGAATTGTAATCCTATTCAAAGGAGGACTATAGTCATCATGGCAAGAAAAATGAAAACCATGGACGGCAACAACGCTGCGGCGCACGTTTCCTACGCGTTTACCGAAGTGGCGGGCATCTACCCCATCACTCCGTCCAGCCCCATGGCCGACTACGTCGACCAGTGGTCTGCTCAGGGCCAGAAAAACATCTTCGGTACGAAGGTGAACGTGATCGAAATGCAGTCTGAAGCTGGTGGGGCCGGTACCGTGCACGGTTCTCTGGCAGCCGGTGCGCTGACCACCACCTACACCGCCTCTCAGGGTCTGCTTCTGATGATCCCCAATATGTACAAGATCGCCGGCGAGCTGCTGCCCTGCGTGTTCCATGTATCTGCCCGCTGCGTCGCCTCCCACGCGCTGAACATCTTCGGCGACCACAGCGACGTCTACGCCTGCCGTCAGACCGGTTTCGCCATGCTGGCCGAGACCAATCCCCAGGAAGTCATGGATCTGGGCGCGGTGGCCCATCTGGCCGCCATCAAGGGCCGCGTCCCCTTCATCAACTTCTTCGACGGCTTCCGGACCTCTCACGAGATCCAGAAGATCGAGGTCTGGGACTATGACGATCTGAAGGACATGGTCGACATGGACGCGGTCGAAGCGTTCCGCAAGCGCGCCCTCAACCCCGAGCGCCCCGTGATGCGCGGTTCTCACGAGAACGGCGACATCTTCTTCCAGCACCGTGAGGCCTCCAACTCCTATTACGAAGCCGTGCCCGGCATCGTCGAGGAGTACATGGGCAAGGTCAACGCCAAGCTCGGCACCGACTACAAGCTGTTCAACTACTACGGCGCCCCCGACGCGGAGCGCGTGATCGTCGCGATGGGCTCCATCTGCGACGTGGCCGAGGAAGTCATCGACTACCTGACCGCCGCCGGCGAGAAGGTCGGTCTGGTCAAGGTCCGTCTGTACCGTCCCTTCTGCGCGGAGAAGCTGGCTGAGGCCATCCCCGCCACCGTCAAGAAGATCGCCGTCCTCGACCGTACCAAGGAGCCCGTCGCCCTCGGCGAGCCCCTGTATCTGGACGTCGTCGCCGCGCTGGCCGCTACCGGCCGCACCGGCATCCAGGTGATCGGCGGCCGCTACGGCCTCGGTTCCAAGGATACTCCTCCCGCGAGCGTCTTCGCCGTGTACGAAGAGCTGGCCAAGAAGGAAATGAAGCGCCAGTTCACCCTCGGCATCAACGACGATGTGACCCATCTGTCCCTCGAGGAGAAGCCCGCGCCCAACACCGCCGCGGAAGGCACCATCGAGTGCAAGTTCTGGGGTCTGGGCGGCGACGGTACCGTCGGTGCCAACAAGAACTCCATCAAGATCATCGGCGACTACACCAACAAGTACGTGCAGGCCTACTTCCAGTACGACTCCAAGAAGACCGGCGGCATCACCATCAGCCATCTGCGCTTCGGTGACAAGCCCATCAAGAGCCCCTACTACATCAACAAGGCCGACTTCGTTGCCTGCCATAACCCCAGCTACATCATCAAGGGCTACAAGATGGTCAACGACGTCAAGCCCGGCGGTGTCTTCCTGATCAACTGCCAGTGGAGCCCTGAGGAGCTCGCCGAGCACATGAACGCCGAGACCAAGCGCTACATTGCCAGAAACAACATCCAGCTCTACACCATCAACGCCATCGACCTGGCCGCCTCCATCGGCATGGGCAAGCGTACCAATACCACCCTGCAGTCCGCGTTCTTCGCGCTGGCCAAGGTCATGCCCATCGAGGAGGCCGTCCGCCACATGAAGGA
The DNA here is from genome assembly GCA_045627225.1 of Bianqueaceae bacterium. Classification (GTDB taxonomy): domain Bacteria; phylum Bacillota; class Clostridia; order Lachnospirales; family Bianqueaceae; genus JAZQNF01. Next base: position 8,571 of record JAZQNF010000001.1, on the reverse strand, counting down.
GGCTGCGACCAAGTCCTACCTGAAGAAGGGCCAGGATGTCGTCGACATGAACCACAAGGCCATCGATCTGGGCGTCAATGCCTATGTAAAGATCGACGTTCCCGCTGAGTGGGCCGACGCTGTCGATGCCCCCAAGGCTGCTACCGAGAACGGTCCCGCCAAGCTGGTCAAGCAGGTCGACGAGATCATGAAGCCCGTCGGCGACATGAACGGTGATGCGCTTCCCGTTTCTGTCTTCGTTGAGCATGCTGACGGTACCTGGGAGCAGGGTGCCTCCGCGTATGAGAAGCGAGGCGTAGCCGTCTCCGTCCCCGAGTGGAACGCCGAGACCTGTGCCGAGTGCAACAAGTGCGCCTTCGTCTGCCCCCATGCCACCATCCGTCCCTTCGCCCTTACCGACGAGGAGCTGGCTGCTGCGCCCGCGGCCACCAAGATCGCGGCCCGCAAGGTCATGCGCACCAATTACAGCTACACCCTCGCTGTTTCTCCTCTGGACTGCATGGGCTGCGGCGTCTGCATCGGCGTCTGCCCGACCAACTCTCTGAAGATGGTCAGCCGCGAGTCTCAGGAAGACCAGCAGGCAGTCTTCGATTACTGCGTCGCCAAGGTCAGCGAGAAGCCCGAGGTTGCGACCGCTGCCACCGCTCTCAACAGCCAGTTCAGAAAACCGCTGCTTGAGTTCTCCGGCTCCTGCGCAGGCTGTGCCGAGACCTCTTACGCCCGCCTGATCACCCAGCTGTTCGGCGACCGTATGTATATCTCCAACGCGACCGGCTGCTCCTCCATCTGGGGCGGTCCCGCCGCTACCTCTCCCTACACCGTCAATGCGGAAGGCCACGGCCCCGCTTGGGCGAACTCCCTCTTCGAGGATAACGCCGAGCACGGTCTGGGTATGTACTATGGCCAGAAGGCTATCCGCGAGCGCCTGAAGGCTCTCGTCGAGAAGATCGCTGCCAAGGAAGAGGCTGCCGAGGCTGTCAAGGCCGCTGCCGCCGATTACCTGGCCACCTACGACAACGGTGAGAAGAACACCGCTGCCTCCAAGGCCCTGATCGCGGCTCTGGAAGCCTGCACCTGCGACTGCGAGGATCGCAAAGCCATCCTGGCCAACAAGGAATACCTGGCCAAGAAGAGCGTTTGGATCTTCGGCGGTGACGGCTGGGCCTACGATATCGGCTTCGGCGGTCTGGACCACGTCCTGGCCTCCGGCAACGATGTCAACGTCATGGTCTTCGATACCGAAGTCTACTCCAACACCGGCGGACAGGCCTCCAAGGCCTCTCAGATCGGTCAGGTCGCTCAGTTCGCTGCAGCCGGTAAGGCCATTGCGAAGAAGAGCCTGGCTGAGATCGCCATGAGCTACGGCTACATCTACGTGGCGCAGATCGCGATGGGCGCCGACCAGAATCAGACCCTGAAGGCCATCAAGGAAGCGGAAGCTTATCCCGGACCCTCTCTGATCATCGGCTACGCTCCCTGCGAGATGCACTCCATCAAGGGCGGCATGACCAACTGCCAGGCTGAAATGAAGAAGGCTGTTGACTGCGGTTACTGGCATATGTTCCGCTTCAACCCGCTGCTGAAGGCTGAGGGCAAGAACCCCCTGACCATCGATTCCAAGCCCGCTACCACGGATTACAGAGAATTCATCATGGGCGAGGCCCGTTACAGCTCTCTGACCCGTTCCTTCCCCGAGCGCGCCGAGACCCTGTTCGGCAAGGCTGAGGCTCACGCCAAGGAGTACCGTGCGCATCTGGAAGACCTCCAGAAGATGTACGCTCCCAAAGAATAAGCATTACAAAAAAAGCCGGCATCCGAAAAGGATGCCGGTTTTTTGATGCGGTTTTATCAGAGGCGGGTTCGGCGGGGCTTCCGCTTTAGCGGGCCCGTCTCTTTTTCTCCGCGGCTGCCGCGGTCACAGCCGCAGCGAGGCTCAGCGTGAGCAGTCCCGCCCAGAGCAGCAGCGAGCTGTCGCCGGTCGCGGGGGGCGCGGGGATCTCGGTCCACAGCGCGTAGACCGTGACGTCGCCGGAGAAGGCAGTGTCAAAGCTGAAGGGCTCGGTCAGCTCCCGGTCGGCGAACCAGCCGCCGAAGCTCCAGCCGTCCTCGGAGGGATCGGCAGGCTTCAGGGCCTTTTGGCCGGCCGTGACGGACTGATCGTCAAGCGTCTCGCCGTGTCCGTTCAGCTCAAAGCGAAGCTTGTAGACGGGGAGGGACCAGCGGGCGTACACCGTGGTGTCGGCCGTGATCGGATCGCCGAAATCGAAGGGCTCGGTCAGCTCCTTGTCGGCGAACCAGCCGTCAAAGATCATGCCGTCCTCGGAGGGATCGGCGGGCTGACGGAGCAGGCTGCCGTTTTCGACGGTCTCGCTCTCCACAGCCGTACCGTGGCCGTTCATGACATAGTCGACCGTATACGTATCGATCGCGACCGTAACGGTGTAGTAAACATCGCGGTAATAAACGGAGGTGCCGGTGCTGCGCTCGTTCCGGCAGAGGTAGTAGAGGAGATAGAAGTTCATGCCCTCGGCGGAGTCCGTGACGATCTTGACCAGCTCCAGACTCTTGAAGGCCGAGCGCTCGGTGACGAGGAAGCGGGAGTGCTCGTCAATGTACATGCCTTTTTTCGCGTAGATGGAGTAGCTGAGGTCGCTTTCGTTATAATAGCAGATGTAATCCTCGTCCTCGGTCATCAGCGCGCCGGTTTTGTCGCGCATCGCGTTCGCGTTCAGCTTCATCGAGGTCAGATCGCCGACCGTGGAGTCGATGTAGAGCACGGGCTCGTTGTCGCCCGACTGAAGCGCGTAGATCTCGTCGGAGGCGTGGGGAACGGTGTTGCCGAAGAAGCAGACGGTGTAGTCGGGATCTTTCCGGCTGGGGTTGAAGAGCAGCTCGTAGTCATCGAGCAGGGGGAGCGGGGCGGCCAGACCGACCCAGGCGTGATTTTCAGGCGTGAGGTCGATGTCATCCTCGATGACGATCATGCCGTCCTCGCCGGAGGTATAGAGGTCGCAGGGCGTGTTGCCGTAGATCCGCGCGCTTCCGCCGATGCGGACGAGGTAACCGGTGAGCATCGGGACGTAGGCCGCGCAGTCCACGCCGCCGCCGGCGACGGAGTTTCGTGAGCCGGGAGCCGAATAGGTGGCCTCGTTGTCGGTGATGAGCACATCGCCGGACAGGCGGAGGCCGTCGCAGGTGGTGGAGGCATAGATGGCGCCGCCGATTTTGGCCTTGTTTTCGCGGAAGATGCCGCCGGTGACGGAGGCCGTGCCGTCATCGAGGTAGATGGCGCCGCCGCCCTCTACGGCATGGTTGCCGCAGATCTCGCCGTCCTGGAGGAGCATCCCGCGGCTGCCGCCGTCAAAGTAGATAGCGCCGCCGTACATGGCCGTGTTGTCCGAGATGATGCCGCCGTACATTTTGAAGAGACCTTCGTTGATGTAGATAGCCGCGCCGTCGCCGTCATAGACATTGCCGGTCAGCTTGCCGCCGCTGTAGAGCTCGAAGCAGCCCTCGTCGACCTCGACGAGACGGCAGTCCTCGTCGTCGTTGCCCAGCAGCGTGCCCTTATCGAGCACCAGGGTACCGTCCTCGTCGACATAGATCATGGCATCGTAGTCCTCGCCCTTTTTCGCGATGACGATGGTGCCGCCGGCGTTTTCGCTGCTGTCGGTGATGACGAGCCGGCCGTCTTCGATGATGAAGAGGTAGTCGGCGTTATCGCCGGTGCCGCGGATGGTGAAGCCGTTCAGGTCGAGGGTGACGGTTTCTCCGTCCTCCAGGACATATTCCTTGGCGAGGTCGACATTTTTCATGAGCTTGACGGTGCCCTTGTCGGCGCGGGCCTTGTTCCAGCAGCTGTCAAAGGAGTTCGCGGCATCGACCGTATACTCACCGCCGGCGGCCCAGACCGTGCAGGGAAGGCTGATGATGACCAGCAGCGCAGCAAGAAGCAGGGAGGTTAATTTTTTCATAAAGACTAAGCATATCCTTTCCAATGATAATTTTATTTGATAATTTTATTTTTCGAGGGGATCGGTCAGGCGGAACAGACGGTTTTTTGCTTCCCAGCGTCCGATGAAGGCGCGCTGTCCGGTGGCCGCCCGGTTAAAGAGAAGGTCCTCGCCGGCCCGGGTCCCGGTGACCCGGAGCGTAAAGGCCTTTTCCTCTTCGAAGGCCTTTTCTCCCAGGGCGGGGAGGGCCTCGTCGGAAGAAGCGGCGGCCTGCTCGCGCCAGCGGCTCTGGATCAGGTCCAGCTCGCGGCGATAGGCCTCATCCGGCCCGCGGAGCAGGAAGCTTCGGCTGAAGATTTCCCGTTCGCGCCAGTAGGCCTGCGCGTCGGATTCCTCCTCCTCGGTGAAGAAGGGCGCTGTGAGCTCGGTGCCGAAGAGCCAGGGCTTATAGAGAGAAAGGCAGGGGGCCGAGCAGCCGGTGGCCCAGACAAGGGTGCGGCCGGGGCTCAGCTCAACGATGAGACTGGCGGTCGTGTGATCGCCCACTAAGCCGCCGTAGTGCATGCAGACGCTGGAGACCGAACCGGTTTTGAAGGGATCCTGACAGCTGTGAGAGCGCAGGACCTTCATGAGGGCCCCGGTGATATCGGGCTCGTTCTCAGCCAGCATCGCCCGTGTGGCTGCCAGCCGTTTTTTCGAGCCGGAGGCCAGATTGTACAGCGGCTCCGTGTGACGGCCCGCGAAGGAGTAGGCCGGACCGGAGGAATAGGCATCGGCATCGCTGCCCAGGCAGAGGCGGTTGGAGATGGAGCTGCGCTCCTCTTCCTTCCAGGCCCACTTCCTGCCGCAGGTCTCCAGCACGAAGAGATGCGAGAGATCCATGATCAGGAAGGAGTTATCGTAATAGAAGCCGTGGTCGAAGCCGCAGTTGCCGCCCTGACCGAATTCCTCCAGCAGAGCGATGATGGTGTCGCGGGCCTCGCAGGCGCTGGCGGAGCGCTCGAGCGCCAGGCGCACCAGGTCCATGCCCGTCAGCGCGCCCTCCTTGTTGTAGGCGCCCAGCGTCCAGACGGCCTCGTTTCCGATGCAGACGCCGCAGTCGTTGACGCCCATTTCCGCGCCCCACAGCCAGACCGGCCGCGAGAGCAGGACCGCGTGGGTCTCGGGGACCTGCGGAATATCGATATAGGTACAGTGCAGGATGCTGTCCCGGTTTTTCCGGGCGGGGATGTATTCGAGAATCTGCGGCTCATTCGGACTCCGGTCCGAGTTCTTGCCGAACCAGGCACGGTTCTCCGTGCCGAGACGGATGCCCAGGGTATCACACATGCGGCGGTCCTCCTTTGTCAGTGTTTGCCTGCGGTTATTTTATGCGTTTTTTCCCTGAATTGCAAGCCTTGACGCATGGCCGCCGAAGGGAATATAATGGACGGGAATAAGAGCCGGATCCGGTCAAAACGGAGGCTTTTCGGAGGTATAGTTTATGAAGGTAGTACTGGAGCATCTGACCAAGCGTTATCCCAACCGCGATAAAAAAATCGGCGGAGAAGTCATCGCAGTCAACGACTTTGATTTTGAAATTCCCGACGGCAAGCTGGTCGGCCTTCTGGGCCCCTCCGGCTGCGGCAAGAGCACGACGCTCAACCTCATCAGCGGCCTGGAGGCTCCGACCGAGGGGCGCATCTATTTCGGTGAGGACGATGTGACGGAGCTGCCTCCCGAAAACCGCGGCATCGGTCTGGTTTTCCAGAATTACGCGCTCTATCCCCACATGACCGTCCGGCAGAACATCATGTATCCCCTGACCAACCTGAAAGGCGACGCCAAGCTCACGAAGGAGCAGATGGAGGAGAAGGTGCTGGAGGCCGCGCGTCTGGTCCAGATCGATAAGCTGATGGAGCGCAAGCCCAGCCAGATGTCCGGCGGACAGCAGCAGCGTGTCGCCATCGCGCGCGCGCTCGTCAAGCGTCCCCGCATCCTTCTGCTCGATGAGCCCCTGTCCAACCTGGACGCGCGTCTCCGCCTGCAGACCCGTGAGGAGATCCGCGCCATCCAGCAGGAGACGATGATCACGACCGTCTTCGTTACGCACGACCAGGAGGAGGCCATGAGCATCTGCGACCTGATCGTCGTCATGAAGGAGGGCGTTGTCCAGCAGATCGGTGCGCCCCAGGAGGTCTACAATCATCCGGTCAACCTTTTCGTCGCCAAGTTTCTGGGCACCCCGGCCATCAATGTGCTTGAGGGCACGGTCAAGGGCGGCAGGCTTTACATCGGCGAGGACTGTGTCCTCGAGGCCGCCGGCATCAGCGACCGTCCGGTCTGGGTCGGCATCCGTCCCGAGGGCTTCCTGGCGAGCGAGGACGGCCCCTTCCGCTGCGATCTGAAGCGCGTCGAGGAGCTGGGCCGCGATACCTCCGTGGTCTGCACCAACCCGGCCATGGAGGGCGAGCAGATCCGCGCCATCATCCCGAGCGACAGCGCGGTCGATGCCAAGGCGGCCGCGGTACGCTTCGCGCTGAAGCCTCACAAGGTCTTCATTTTCGACAAGAGCACGGAGCTTCGCCTGGATCCCGAGGTCAAATAAGGAGAGAGCGGCATGAAAAACAACAATCTGAAGGCCTGGCTGTATCTGCTGCCGGCCATCCTCTTTCTGGGGGCCTTCCTGGTCTACCCGCTGATCGACGTAATCGTCTACTCGTTCAAGGAAAGCTACAACTTCGCCTCGCAGAGCTATGACGGGGTCGGCCTGTACAACTTCTCCTTCGTCCTGCACGATACCTTCTTCCTGCAGGCGGTCAAGAACACGTTCATCCTGGTCATCATCACCGTGCCCCTGTCCACGGGGCTCGCGCTGCTGATCTCGCTGGGCCTCTCGTCCATTCCGAAGCTGAAGGAGCTCTACCAGACCGTTTATTTCCTCCCCTATGTAACGAATACCCTCGCCGTCGGCCTCGTCTTCATGATCCTTTTCAAGAAGACAGCCTACACCGACGGCATGATCAACCTTATCATCAACTGGTTCGGAGGCTCCTCCGTCGATTTCATCAGCGGCCCGTACTGGGCGCGCCTCTTCGTCATGTGCTTCTACACGGTCTGGATCGTTCTGCCCTTCAAGATCCTGATCCTGACAAGCGCGCTGGCCTCGGTCAACGAGGATTACTACAAGGCGGCCCGCATCGACGGCTCCTCCAAGGGCAAGATCTTCCGCAGCATCACCCTGCCGATGATCGCGCCGACCATCTTCTACCTGGTCATCACCGGCTTCATCGGCGCCTTCAAGGCCTACAGCGATGAGGTCGCCATCTTCGGCACCAACCTGAACGCCGCCGGCATGAACACCATCGTCGGCTACGTTTACGACATGCTCTACGGCGACAGCGGCGGTTATCCGTCCTACGCCTCGGCCGCGGCCCTCATCCTTTTTGCGATCGTCCTGACCATCACCACCGTCAACCTGATGATCAGCAAAAAGGTCAGCATCGACGAATAAGAGGTGAATACGATGAGCACTCAGCACGAATACGAAAAAATCGAAAAGGCCGCCCGCGTCAGGACCGGCCTGCGCAACGGCTTCACCTATCTCTGCCTTACCCTGTGGGGGCTGATGGTCCTCTTCCCCTTCTACTGGATGATCCTGACCTCCTTCAAGGAATACGGCAGCTACAACGGAGAGCGTATCCCGAAGTTCTTTACGCTCTCGCCGACGCTTGAAAATTATTTCAATGCCTTCACGCAGGTGCCTCTGGGACGCTATTTCGGCAACACCCTGATCTTTACCGTGGTGACCACGGCACTCATGATGATCGTCATCATCCTGGCCGCCTTTGCCTTCTCGCGCCTTGAATTCAAGGGCAAAAACCTGCTTTTTACGCTCTTCCTCTCGCTGATGATGATCCCGAACGAGCTGGTCGTCATTACCAACTTCGTCACCATCACCAAGGCGGGGCTCCGCAACAGCTTCACCGGCCTCATCCTTCCCTCGGTCACCTCGGTCTTTTATATTTATCTGCTGAAGGATAATTTCGAGGCGATCCCGGACGAGCTGTACAAGGCCGCCAAGGTCGACGGTACCTCCGATTTCAAATATCTGATGACCGTCATGCTGCCCATCAGCCAGCCCACGATCGTGACCATCATCATCCTGAAGGTCATCGAGTGCTGGAACTCCTACGTCTGGCCGCGCCTGATCACGGACGACCAGAACTACTTCCTGGTATCGAACGGTATCCAGGAGATCCGCGAAAACGGCTTCGGCCGCGAGAACATCCCGGCGATGATGGCGGCGGTCGTGGTCATCTCCCTTCCGCTGCTGATCCTTTTCCTGATCTTCCACAAGAAGATTATGGAAGGCGTTTCGAGAGGAGGTACAAAGGGATGACCCGCTCATATCAGTCTTATAAACGCCGCAATCTTTCCGGCGCTCATAAAGTTATAAGCATCGTATTGACCGCTATGTTACTTCTGTCCGCTCTGATTCTGACGGGTTGCCACGGCTTCAAGGACAGCACTGCCTTCGCCGTTCCCGAAGAATTCGATGAAACCCGGAACTACGAGATAACCTTCTGGGCCAAGAACGATACGAACAAGACTCAGGTCGACATCTACGACAAGGCGG